>NZ_JBIBZU010000009.1:257821-292057 GCF_043088245.1 Streptomyces sp. NPDC014623
CGTCCGTCGTTCAACCGTGACCGTCGTGACGACCGTCCCTCCGGTGGCTTCCGCTCCGGTGGCGGCGACCGCCCGTTCAACCGTGACCGTCGTGACGACCGTCCCTCGGGCGGCTTCCGCTCCGGTGGCGGCGACCGCCCGACCGGCCGTCGTGACGACCACCGCGGTGGCACCGGCACGGGTACCGGTACCGGCACCTTCGGCCGCCGTGACGACAAGCCGCGCTGGAAGCGCAACGGCTGAGTCCGGCTGACAGCCGGCTGATCCGCGGGGCCCGTACAGCACCCAGGTGCTGTACGGGCCCCGCGGCGTCCGCCGGGGCCGCCGCCTCCCCCGCCTGTGAAGGTCCTGTTAAGATCCGTCCCCTCGCGTGGGGGGACCGCCGGGGGGCGGGTGCGGGCGGTCGGGCACGCCCGGCGGCAGCCCAGTTCCGATGACAGCCATTTCTTCTTCCTCCATGCCTGCGTACTCGTGTCAGTCCAGGGGAGGAACCCGAGTGGCCCACCGTGCCCTCAGATCCGGTGTCATCGCCGCATCGCTCGTGCTGTCCGTCACCGCCGGTCTCCCGCCGGCGGTCTTCGCCGTGCCGCAGACCGTACGGAACGCCGTCCCGTCGGCCGTCGGCGCGGCTGCCGAACCCGTGGTCGTGCCGGCCGCGCTGCGGAACTCCGTGCAGCCCTTCACCCTTGTCTCCACAGGCGGCGCCCGCGAGGCGGACGCCGTGGGGGAACTGGGTGTCTTCAGCCGCGTACCCGGCAAGGCCGACTACCGCTGGACGCGCTTCTCCGACGGCGCCCACTTCCCGGCGGGGCCGACGGGGACCGGCACGGTCACCCGGATGTACGGGACCGGTACCGACACGATCGCCTATCTGCGGGCGGACGAGGTCGAACTGCGTGACATGGCGGCGGGCACCACGAAGTTCGTGACGATTCCCGAGGGCCTCACCTTCTCCGGTGTGTACGGGCACACGGTCGTCGCCGTGAAACTGCTGACCGTGGAATCCGGCGGGACCACCGGCACGGCGGCCCCCGAGGCCCACCTCCTGGACGTCCGGGACGACGGGTCGACACGGGACCGCCTGGTCACCGGCCTCCCCGAGGGCGCCAAGTACTGGCTGTCCCAGGCCGCCGCCGCAGGTGACGAGAACGGCATCCTGCTGCGTTTCGTCCACGAGGGGGTCGCCCGGATGGCGTTGGTCGACCTGGAGACCGCGCACATGGACTCCGGCAGCTCCGCCCACATCCAGGGCGCCGCGCCCGGTTACCTCCTGACGCCCCGGCACGTGGTCCGGTACTCCTACGGCGCGGACTCGACGATCAGCGTGGTCCCCCGGTCCGACCTGGGGGCCGCTCCGAGGGTCCTGACGGCGCCGGCGCCCACCGAGCGCAACGGGTACCACCTCGCCGTCGTCGGCGACTGGCTGCTGCACAACAAGGGCGGCAGCGCCATGACGGCCACGCCGATGGACGGCGGGCCTTCCCGGCAGGTGCTCAAGGCGGCCAGGACGGAGGTCGCGGCGGCGCAGGACGGCTCCGCCGTGGTCGTCGGCGGAGCCACCGGTTACGCGACGGACACCACGTGGGGGGCGTACCGGATCGTGGAAGGGCCGGACGGGACCCCGCAGTCCACCCGCGTCGTCGACCTGTCCGCACTGCCCGTGGACCTGGAGGGCATCGGTCTTGCGGCGGGAAAGCTCACCGTGGCCTCCCGTCCGGGCACGCTCCGCGAAGGTACCGAGAGGCAGCTCGCGGTCCAGGGAACGCCCTCCTACGGGCCGGCCGCCAAGTCGTTCATCTCGTTCGTGAGCGACTGCGGGGCCGAGGACCCGGACTGTCACGCGATCCACGGCACCCGCGACGGGGAGCCGGTGGTGCTGAACCGGCAGCCGTCGGGGTCCGGTGACGAGGTCCGGGTCTCCCGCGGGAGTTCGTTCCACACAGGTCTGTCCGGGGGAACGCTGACGGACACCGACGGCGACTACGCCGTCTACACGCACGCGGCGTCGGGCCGGCAGGTCGTCTACCGCGCCCACGGCGGGGAGGAGATCCTGACCAGGGCCCCCGTGGCGTCCGCCCTGTGGGCCGGGACGCTGTGGAGCGCCGGGACGGTGCCGGGCACGGTCACCTCGTACGACCTGGCCACGCGCCGGACCACGGCGACGGTGCCCCTCGGTACGGACTGCGTGCCCGACGAGCTGCAGGCACTCGGACGCTGGCTGTACTGGACGTGCGGGGCCTCCGGGAAAGCAGGGGTCCTGGACCGTACGACGGGGAAGTCGCTGCCCGTGCCCCTCGGTGAGGCACTGCTGGGGGACGGGTACCTCGTACGCCACGACAAGGCCGCCGGGAAGCTGGAGCTGACCGATCTGGTGTCCTCGACGGCGACCGGGGCGGTGGTGAGCCGTGTGGTCGCGGACCTGCCCGCGACCGGGAACCCGCAGCGGCGGGTGGCATGGACGGTGGACAAGTACGGCGGGCACCTCGCCCACGTGGACGCAGACCGGCGGGTGCACGTCGTGCCGACCGGGGTGCCGACCCAGCCGCTGTCGGCCCACGAGGACTCGTGGACGGGCCTTCCCGGGGCGGTCTCGGGCCCCTGGACGTACGCGGGGAAGCTTTCGAAGCCCGTCTCGTCGTGGAAGGCCGTCTTCACGGACCGGCGGACGGGGAAGGCGGTCCGCACGGTCTCGGGCGGCGAGGTGCGGGGCGGGCTCACGGCCGAGTGGGACGGCCTCGACGATGCCGGGCACCCGGCCGTCAACGGCCGGTACGGCTGGACACTGACCGCCGAGCCCGCCGACGGGCACGGTGCCGCACTGGTCCGCAGCGGGGAGGTCTCCCTCACCACGGGTGCCCCCGCCTGGCGTGACTTCGGCCGGGACGCACTCGGGGACCTTTTCGTCACCGTGTCGGACGGCATGCTCGGACGCCGCGACGGACGGCTGCCCGGCACCGTCGGCCCGCTCGACGGCTACTGGGGTTTCGAGGACACGACCGCGACGAGGATCCTCCCGACCGGTGACCTCGGTGGCGACCGGTGCAACGACTACCTCGCGGCGACGGACCACGGCACGCTGATGCGGTTCGACGGCACGTGCTCCGAGGGCAGCGGGGCTCCCGTCGACTACGAGGTGATCGGCTCCGGCTGGAAGGCGTACGACATGTTCGCGCCCGGCGACATCGACGGCGACGCGGTCGCGGACCTGCTGGCCCGTCAGAAAGCCACCGGTCACCTCTTCCTGTACCCGGGCGACGGCAAGGGCAGGCTGAAGGCCCGGACCCAGATCGGTGTCGGCTGGAACGGTCTCACGGTCGTGGGAGCGGGCGACCTGACCGGTGACGGTTTCGGCGACCTGCTGGTCCGCGACAGCGCCGGGGTCCTGTGGCGTTACGCCGGGACGGGCACGGGCAGAGTCGCGGCCAAGGTGCGGATCGGCTCGGGCTGGCAGCAGTACGACGCGCTCGCGGCAGTCGGTGACATCACGGGTGACGGGCGGAACGACCTGCTCGCGAGGGACACGGCCGGGGTGCTCTGGCGGTACGACGGGACGGGGACGGGCACGTTCGCGGTGCGGGCCAAGGTGGGGCCGGGCTGGATGGCGTATCCGACGGTCTTCTAGCCGGGCAGCACATGGCGTGAGGCGCGCATGTCGTGCCCCCGGTGAGGGCATCGCTGGGGGCATGACAAACGACGAAGCCGTGGCGGCCGAGCCACCGCCCGATGCCCTCCAGGGCCCGCCCGCGTCCACCTCCGACGAGGAGCGCCTGGCCGAACTCGGCTACACCCAGGTCCTCGCCCGCCGGATGTCGGCCTTCTCCAACTACGCCGTCTCGTTCACGATCATCTCGGTGCTCTCCGGGTGCCTGACGCTGTATCTGTTCGGCATGAACACCGGCGGTCCCGCCGTCATCACCTGGGGGTGGGTCGGCGTCGGACTGATGACGCTGTTCGTCGGGCTGGCGATGGCCGAGATCTGTTCGGCGTACCCGACGTCCGCGGGCCTGTACTTCTGGGCCCACCGCCTCGCCCCGCCGCGCTCGGCCGCGGCGTGGGCCTGGTTCGCCGGCTGGTTCAACGTGCTGGGCCAGGTCGCCGTCACCGCCGGTATCGACTTCGGGGCGGCGTCCTTCCTCGGGGCCTACCTGAACCTCCAGTTCGGGTTCGAGGTCACTCCCGGCCGCACGATCCTTCTCTTCGCGGCGATCCTGATCCTGCACGGTCTGCTGAACACCTTCGGTGTCGGCATCGTCGCCGTCCTCAACAACGTCAGCGTGTGGTGGCACGTGGCCGGGGTCGCCGTCATCGTGGGCGCGCTCACCTTCGTGCCGGACTCGCACCGGTCGGCGTCGTACGTCTTCACCGAGTTCGTCAACAACACCGGCTGGGGCAGCGGCTTCTACGTCGTGATGATCGGCCTGCTCATGGCGCAGTACACGTTCACCGGCTACGACGCCTCCGCCCACATGACGGAGGAGACCCGTGACGCGGCCGTGGCGGGCCCGCGCGGCATCGTGCGGTCCATCTGGACGTCCTGGATCGCCGGCTTCGTGCTCCTGCTCGGCTTCACCTTCGCCATCCAGTCGTACGACGGCGCCCTGAACTCCCCGACCGGCGCCCCGCCCGCCCAGATCCTCCTGGACGCCCTGGGAGCCACCACGGGCAAGCTCCTGCTGCTCGTCGTGATCGGCGCCCAGCTGTTCTGCGGGATGGCCTCGGTGACCGCCAACAGCCGCATGATCTACGCGTTCTCACGCGACGGGGCGCTGCCCTTCTCCCGTGTCTGGCACACGGTCAGCCCACGCACCCGTACCCCTGTCGCGGCCGTCTGGCTGGCCGCACTCGGCGCCCTGGCCCTCGGCCTTCCGTACCTGATCAATGTCACCGCGTACGCCGCCGTGACGTCCATCGCGGTCATCGGTCTCTACATCGCCTACGTCATTCCCACGTTGCTCAGACTGCTGCGGGGCGACGACTTCGTCCGGGGGCCCTGGCACCTGGGCCGGTGGTCCCGGCCCGTCGGCATCGTCGCGGTTGCCTGGGTCGGGGTGATCACGGTGCTCTTCATGCTGCCCCAGGTCTCCCCGGTCACCTGGGAGAGCTTCAACTACGCGCCCCTGGCCGTCCTGGTGGTGCTGGGCTTCGCCGCGATCTGGTGGCTGGTGTCCGCCCGCCACTGGTTCCTGAGGCCGGGCACCCCGGTTCACAAGCACACGATCGGGGACGAAACCACGGGCTGATCCGCCCCGCCCCGGGCACGGCAGGGCCCGGCATCCGATACCCGATCGGCTGCCGGGCCGGGGGGAGCTATGCTCGGGGGTGATCCATCGCGGGCCGTTAGCTCAATTGGTCAGAGCAG
The DNA here is from genome assembly GCF_043088245.1 of Streptomyces sp. NPDC014623. Lineage (NCBI taxonomy): Bacteria > Bacillati > Actinomycetota > Actinomycetes > Kitasatosporales > Streptomycetaceae > Streptomyces > Streptomyces sp. NPDC014623. Next base: position 263,181 of record NZ_JBIBZU010000009.1, read on the forward strand.
CGGACTTTTAATCCGTTGGTTGTGGGTTCGAGTCCCACACGGCCTACCACTGGATCCCGGGTCAGGGTGGTTCCCTGGCCCGGGACCACTGCTCGTGGTGCGAGTTCACCGCGGGCGGATGCCCGTCCGCGCTCCGTCGAGGTGCGGCGTGCCGCGGATCGCTCCCCCCGCTGCCACCGGGCGCCTCCTTCGCCGGGCCCGCCACCCACGACGCATCGGTGTCGGCCGGACCGTGCACGGCGGGGCGTGCTGACGTTTCGCCGGCCGCCTCGGCCGCCGGCCCTTCTGCCGGCCACACCGTGATCGTCCCGGGCTGCGTGGCACCGGCCCCGGACGGCCAGGAGGCCGGCCGGGCCGTGGCCAAGCCGTTCGCCTACTCCCGCTCTCCCGCTTTCGAGGGATGTGGCGTACGCGGGGCGAGGGGAGGATTCCGCTGCAGAGCAGAGGAATGAGGACCACGCGGGAGAGAGACCATGGGGACTCCGGTTCGCGGTTGTCCCACCGTACGCATCCAGGGGGAACCAGGAGTCGCGGCGGGGCCGCGCCCCCGGAGTCTTCCGTGGAAACGGTTCCCGTCCGAGCACTCCGGACCGCCGATTCACCGCGTCTGTCGCGCACCAGTGAGGAGCACGTACGCATCCTCGCGGAGGCCGGCACCATCGCGTTGCCGCCCATCGTCGCGCGTCCCGCGGCTCAGGGGCGTGGCCAGGGGCGGCCACCGATGCGTTCGATGTCGGAGTTGAAGCGCCGCAGGTAGCCGGCGAAGGCGGAGATGTCCTCGTCGGACCAGTCGGCCATGACCCGCTCCAGGGAACTCACCATGCCCTCGCGTTCCGCGTCGAGGGTCTTCGCGCCCTCCTCGGTGATGCGGAACTTGCGGGCCATGCCCCCGTCCGGATCGGGGATGCGCTCCACGAAGCCGGCACGCATGACCGCGGCGGTCTGCCGGTTGAGGGTGGAGACGTCGAGGTCGAAGGCTTCGCTGAGCTCACCGACGGACATCGGGCCCTGGACGCGGATGCGGCTGAGCAGGACGTACGCGCTGCGCTCCAGGAGGCCGTCCTTGCGACGTCCCTTTCTCTGGTTCAGCAGGCCGTGCCGGCTGAGCAGCATCTGCTCGTACTCGACCTCTCGTGTCGCCCTGTTCATGCGCGGGCACCTCCTGCTTCCTGCCCGGCGAGGCCGGTGTGTCGTCGTGCCGTGATGCGTGTTGACGTCATCGTATGTTCACGAGGAAGTGCATGGACCACGCATTATGCATAATGCAATAGACGTGTACGATGCCAAGTCTTCCACCGACAGATAGCCGAGGACCCGCGACATGGACGCCCCCCAGCCCACGGCCCGCGCAGGCGGCGTGATCACGACGCTGGCACTCGCCGGCACCGCCGCGGCGGTGATGCAGACGCTGGTGACTCCGCTCATCGCCGAGCTGCCCCGGATCCTGGACACCTCTTCCTCGAACGCGGCCTGGGTGGTCACCGTCACCCTCCTGGTCGCCGGTGTGTGCGTACCGGTCACCGGCCGGCTCGGCGACCTTCTCGGCAAGCGCCGGATGCTGCTGGCCTGCGCGGTCCCGCTCGTCGCCGGCTCGGTGGTGTGTGCGCTGGCCTCCTCCGTGGTCCCGATGATCGTCGGCCGGGGCCTCCAGGGCATGGGCATGGGCATGGTGCCGCTGGGTATCGCGCTGCTGCGTGACGTGGTGCCCGCCGAGAAGCTCAGCGGTTCGATCGCCCTCGTCAGCGCCTCCATGGGCATCGGCGGCGCCCTCGGTCTGCCGATTTCCGCCGCGGTCGCCGAATACACCGACTGGCGCGTGCTGTTCTGGGGCTCCGCGGTCCTCGCGCTGACGATCGCCGTACTCATCTGGCACTTCGTCCCGGACGTCCCGGCCGGTGCCAAGGGGCAGCGCTTCGACGCGCCCGGCGCGATCGGGCTCGCCATCGGACTGGTCTCCCTCCTGCTGGCGATCTCCAAGGGCGCCGACTGGGGCTGGGCTTCGGGCACCACGCTCGGCCTGTTCGCCGTGGCGGTCGTGTCCCTCGGCGTCTGGGGGGTCTACGAGCTGCGTACCCGTGACCCGCTGGTCGACCTGCGCACCACCGCCCGACCGCGCGTGCTGCTGACCAACGTCTCGTCGGTCCTGGTCGGCGTCGGCATGTACTCCTTCATGCTGATCGCGCCGCAGCTGCTGCAGTTCCCCGAGGCCACGGGCTACGGCCTGGGGCAGTCGATGCTGGCCGCGGGCCTCTGGATGGCTCCCGGCGGGGTGATGATGATGATCGTCTCCCCGCTCGGCGGGAAGCTGATCAACGCACGCGGTCCCAAGACCGCCCTCGTCCTCGGTGCACTCGTGATCTCCCTGGGTTACGGCATCTCCCTCTTCCTCATGGGTTCCGCCTGGGGCCTGATGGTCGTCGGCATCGTCGTCAGCAGCGGTGTCGGCCTCGCCTACGGCGCGATGCCCGCCCTGATCATGAGTTCGGTCCCGCTCTCGGAGACCGCCGCGGCCAACGGCTTCAACACCCTGATGCGCTCGCTCGGTACGACCATCGGTGCGGCCGTCGTCGGTGTCGTGCTGGCGCAGATGACCACCAGCCTCGGCGGGTTCTCGCTCGCCTCCGAGGACGGTTTCCGTGTCGGCCTGATGATCGGCTGCGGAGTCGCGCTCGTCGCCGCCGCGGTCGCCGCCTTCATCCCGGGTCCCGTCCGTCCCGCTGCCGAGGACGGCAGGACCGGCCCCGCCCCGGCCGGCAAGGTGACGGTCGAGGCCTGACGCCCACCGCGAGCCCCCGAACACCGGAACGCCCCGCCCGGTCCGACCGGGCGGGGCGTTCCGGTGTTCGGGGGCTCGGCGATTCGTCGCTGCACGGGCATTGACCGTGGGGGCGGGCCGTCTTACGTTCGTCGCGTTGCCCTTCGTATGTCATATATGAGACGCGATATGAGAGCCGAGCGCCGTATGCACCCAGCCCCGAGCCCCCTCCCTCGCCGCCCCCGGAGCCGCGGGAGACGCTGAGGCCCCCGTCCGCCCGGACGGAGGAAGGGCCGGCCTCACGGTGGCCCGAGGGCCCACGGGCCCGGACGCGGCGGTGAACCGGGGCGGCCGGACCCGCCCCGTCAGCGGCTCCTCCGGTTCGACGGGACCGCCGGCCCCCTGCTCTTCCCCGAAGCACCCCGTCCCTGCACGGCTTCACGCTGCGGTGCCCTGTCGCCCGGCGGCTCGCCGGTGAGTACTCAGAGAAGAGAGCCGACCATGATCAAGCCCCGCGGTAACCGCCTCGCCATCGCGATATCCCTGGCCTCCGCCTTGGCCCTCACCGCCACGGCCTGCGGTGACGACGGCAGTGGCATCACCGGTGCGAAGGGCGCCGAAGGCCCCGGAACCGGGAAGATCGTGTTCTGGGACGAGAACGGAGGTGTCCGCACGGCGATCTGGAAGGAGATCATCGCCGACTTCGAGCAGGCGAACCCCGGCATCGACGTGCAGTACGTGGGCATCGCCTCCACCGAGGCCCAGTCCAAGTACGACACCGCCATCCAGGGAGGCGGCCTGCCGGACGTGGGTGGCGTGGGGGCCGCGATGGTCGCCGGGATCACCGCGCAGGACGCGCTGGAGCCGCTGGACGACCGGATCGAGGGAAGCTCCCTCAAGGACAAGCTCAATGACGCGATGCTCGAGAACGTGCGGAGCGCCGCCGGCCGGGACGAGACCTACACGGTGCCGATCTCCGCCACCAACGGTGTCCTCTACTACCGCACGGACCTGTTCGAGAAGGCCGGGCTGGGCGAGCCGGACACCTGGGACGAGTTCTACGGGGCCGCGGCGAAGCTGACGGACAAACGGGAGAACCGGTTCGGCTACACCATCCGCGGTGGACCGGGCTCGATCGCCCAGGCACTGGACGCGATGTACGGCCAGTCGGGCATCGACTCCTTCTGGGACGAATCCGGCACGAGGACCACGGTCAACGATCCGAAGAACGTCGCGGCTCTGGAGAAGTACGCCGGCCTGTACAGGAAAGCCACTCCCGAGGCCGACCTCAACAACGACTTCACGAAGATGGTCGCCCAGTTCGACTCGGGCAGCATCGCCATGCTCAACCACAACCTGGGCTCCTACCAGGACCACGTGAGCTCGCTCGGCGTCGGGAAGTTCCGCGGTATCCCGCAGCCCGAACTGGCCGACGGCACCAGGGTGATGGTGTCCAACCCGGTCTCGGGCCTCGGTCTGCTCAAGTCCTCCGAGAACAAGGCGGCGGCCTGGAAGTTCATCGAGTTCGCCGCCTCCCACGCCTCGAATTCGAAGTTCAGCGAGTCCGCGGGCCTGATCCCGGCCAACAAGGAAGCCGCCGAGGACCCCTGGCTCGACGAGGCCGAGACCACCAAGCTCGGTGCCGAGGCGCTGTTCTCCGGCAACACCAAGATCGTTCAGCTTCCCTACTACCTGCCGGACTGGAACACCCTGTCCAAGGCCGACAGCGAATCGGGCTTCCAGAAGGTGCTGCTCGGCCGGACGAGTGCCAAGGACTTCCTGGACGCGTTCGCCGAGGACCTCGACCGCGCCCAGGCGGAGTGGAAGGAACAGCAGGGCTGACGGGGGCGCCGCCCGTGGCCCCACCGGGCCCCGGGCCCGGCCGCCCCCGCCGGGTCACGAGCGCGCACACGGGCCGGGGACGTGGGCCGTCAGTCCAGGCCCTCCTCCCGCAGGTCGTACATCATGAGGAACGTCCGGTAGGTCTCCGCGGACACCTCCTGGCAGACGTCCGGCCGGTCGGCCCACGTCGACGTGTTGTCGAGGGCCCGCCGGCAGGCCGACTCGGTCTCTGCCCGGGACGGGATGTTCGAGATGAACGCGGCGATCAGCAGGACCACTGCGAGGACGACCACACCGATACGGATGCGCATGGTCTCCCAACGACCGTGCGGCCGGACCGGTCACCCGGGGCCGGCCGGGGCGGCGCCCGGTGGTCCGGGACCGGTCAGGGCACGCGCGCCCGGTCATTCGGGTTCGTCGGTGACCGGCGGCAGGTCGGGCTCGATGAACAGGCCCGCGTACTGCGGTGTGGGCAGCGGGGCCGTGGTGCCCGTGTCGGTGCCGGAGCTCGCGGGCGCGTCGCCGGGGTGCCGCTGGGTCGTGCGGGCAGGCATGTCGGTCATCTCAGGTGTCCTGTAGGTAGGTGTGCGGTGTGCCCTGTGACCGAGCCGCTGCGGTAGATGCCGGACTGGTCCCGACCGGCAGGGCGACGAGGTGCCGCTGCCGGTGCCGCGCCGCTCCGGGGGCGGCCGGATCATCGTGCGGTGCATGCAGACTGTAACCCTCCCGGCACGGCTTCCCCCCGGAATTGCGTTCCTGGCGTGACGGTCAGTGCGACGTCGCGGGCTCGATGTTCTGGTTTGCGTGGAAGAGGTTGTGCGGGTCGTAGGTCCCCTTGACCTCCGAGAGCCGGTCGTAGTGGCCGCGGTAGGTGGCCCGGACCCGTTCCTGGGACTCGCCGGTGCCCAGGAAGTTCACGTAGCCCCCGCCCATGGAGTGAGGGTGCAGCGCCTCCCAGTAGCCCACGGCCCACTCCCGCAGTGCGGAGGCGTTGGCCGGGTCGGGGTCGATGCCGGCGATGACGCCGGACCAGACGGCGTCACGGTAGGCCCAGGCGGTGTCGTCGGGTCCGACGCGGGAGGCGGCTCCGTCAACCGGGTACAGGTGCATGGTCGACAGGCCGGTGGGGAGCTTCTCCGCGAAGGAGGCGTGCACGTCGACGGCCTCGTCCGTGATCCGGTCGAAGAAGTCTCCGCGCCAGTACCACTGAAGACCGGGCGGCATCAGTGTGTCGAACATGGACTGCAGGGCCGGATAGGGCATGGGCGCGGTGAAGTGGAAGGCGGGCGGACCCGGTTCGTTCACCACGGCGAGGGTCTCGCCGAGGGACTCCGGGTCCGCCGTCGAGGACCAGACGACGCCGCACATCTTCTGCCCGTGGATCTCCTCGGGGAAGGGCGGGCCGGGCGGGACGGTCAGCGAGGCGAAGAAGCCGTACAGGTCGTCCGGTGCCTGCGGCAGGAAGTCGCGGTACCAGCGCATGACGTCGTGGAAGAGTTCCCGGGGCCAGACGGTGACGGCGACGCCCACGGTGTCCACGGGGTGCAGCTCGAAGTCGAACGTCGTGACGATGCCGAAGTTCCCGCCGCCGCCGCGCAGCGCCCAGAACAGGTCGGCGTGCTCGCTCGGGTTCGCGGCGACGAAGGTGCCGTCGGCGAGGACCACGTCCGCGGAGATCAGGTTGTCCGCGGAAAGACCGTACGCGCGGGTGAGGTAGCCGTGACCGCCGCCGAGGGTGAGTCCGCCGACACCGGTCGTGGACATGATCCCCGTCGGGGTGGCGAGGCCGAACGCATGGGTGGCGTGGTCGAGATCACCCAGCGTCGCACCGCCGTCGGCCTGGGCGGTCTGGGTGGCGGGGTCGACCCGCACGCCACGCATGGGTGAGAGGTCGAGCGTGACCGCGTCGTCGGAGAGACCGAGGCCGGGGCCGCTGTGCCCGCCGCCCCGGACGGCCACGTCCAGCCCGTGCTCGCGGACGAAGCCGACGGCCGCCATGACGTCGGCCGTGTCGCGGCACTTGACCAGGGCCGAGGGCCTTTTGTCGATCATGCCGTTGTAGACCGCGCGGGCCTGTCCGTACTCCTGGTCCTCGGGACCGATGACGGGGCCGCGCAGAGCGGTCCTCATCGTCTCGAGCAGGGTGGCGTCCATGGTCGTCTCCTCGCGCACGTGCGCCCGGCCTCCCCTGCACCATCGGTTCGGGTGAGGCTGCTGGGCCGACGCCGGCACCCCCGGGATGTCGCGCAGACGGGACCGAACACCGAAAGGCTTGCACCTCCAGAGTCCCGCCGCGCCCGGAGTCCCGCAATCGCGCGGCACCGGGCTCCGGCCCGGACCGGTCGGACCGGATCGGCCCTGACCGGGTGTGACCACAGCCCCGTGCACATCACCCAGCCGTCAACTCCACTGCGTACAGCCCGCGTCGAGAAAACACACCGGTACCGGAGGAGTGCCCGGCGGCGAGGGGACGAGGGGGCGGCAGCCGTAAATGGTCGGAGCACCCTCCCGGATGGCGTAGAGTTGCAATCACAACGGCGCGGGGTGGAGCAGCTCGGTAGCTCGCTGGGCTCATAACCCAGAGGTCGCAGGTTCAAATCCTGTCCCCGCTACTGAAGACAGAGGCCCGGATCCTTCCAAGGATCCGGGCCTCTGTCATGCGCCGCGTCACCCGGCCACGGCCGGGTGACGCGGCGCAAGGACACGGGTGCGCGGGTGACCGGCCCGGGGGTGTACCTCGCCGGTCTCCGCCCCTGGAGGAACTACGATCGCTACGGAGACGGAATCGCCGTCTTCGCACGGGATGCACTGACGATCCACGCGCAGCACCGGTTCTCCGGCTGACCACCGGGGCGGGGCTCCGACGCGCTCCTCCCTTCGGCCGATGACGTGGCGTCGTTCGGCGCGGCTCCGGCCGGCCCGGGTGGGGCACGGTACCGTCCGCAGCCGTGGTGGACCGGGCAGGAGTACACAGGTGGGGAAGCGGGACGGACGGTCAGGGGGCGCCGCCGGGAACGTCCGTTCCCAGCGGTTCGTGCGCGTGCTGCCCGCTCTGATGATCTGTGCCGGGGTGGCCTTCGACCTCGGGACACCGGACGAGGTCACAGCCGTTCCTCTTTTCGCCGCCGCCCCGCTGATCGCCGCCCCGTTCTTCTCACTGGCCGGCACCGTCCGTGTCGGAGTGGCGGCGGTCATCGTCGTGTTCGCCATCCGGGTCTCGGACGGCATGCTCGCCGAGGTCGTGCCGGTCACCGATCTGCTCACCCTGATCACCGTCGCCGCGCTCTCCCTCGCCATCAACCGTGTCGTACGCCGCGGGAACGAGCAGCTGGCCTCGGCCAGGGTGATCGCGGAGACCGCGATGCGTGCCGTGCTCCCGACGCCCGAGGACCGGATCGGCGGGCTGCTGGTCGCGGCGCGGTACGAGGCGGCCCAGGCGGACGAGTTCGTGGGCGGTGACCTGTTCGCCGTCGCGGACACGCCGTTCGGGGTGCGTCTGGTCGTCGGGGACGTACGGGGCAAGGGACTGGACGCCGTGGCGGCGGTGGCCGTCGTGATCGGGGCGTTCCGGGAGGCCGCCGAGCAGGAGCTGTCGCTGGAGGGCGTGGTGCAGCGCCTGGAGCGGGCACTGGCCCGCGAGGGTTCGCGGCGGGGCGGGCTGGACTCCATGGAGGGGTTCGTCACCGCCGTACTCGCGGAGATCCCGGCCGGTTCGGACACGCTGCGGGTCGTCAACCGAGGTCATCCCGAGCCGCTCGTGCTGCACGCGGACGGGGCGCTGGAGGTACTGGCGCCGACCGTGCCCGCGCTGCCGCTCGGGATGGGGCTGGACGTGTGGCCGGACCGGTCGGACGAGTGGACGCTGCCGGCCGGGGCGATGTTCCTGGCCTTCACCGACGGGCTCTCCGAGGCGCGGGACGCGAAGGGTGCCTTCTACGACCCGGCGGCCCGGCTGCGGGGCCGGCTCTTCCCGGGGCCCGACGAACTGCTGTCCGCGCTCACCGATGACGTACGGCTGCACACCGGTGGCCGGTCGACGGACGACCTGGCGCTCCTCGCGGTCGGCCGCCCCGCGCGGGGGCAGCAGGAGCGGCGCACGACGGTGAAGATCGTGCGGCGGGACAGTGAATGACCGGTCGCGACCGTCGGTAGTCGAAAGAAGCCGCTCGCATAACATTTGACACAGCGTCAGAAACTGGTGGCCGGATGCGGGATGCTCAAGTCGCCCGTTTGCGCCCGTTTGAGACGTGAAAGTCCAGGCCGGGATCGTGGTCGATCTGCGGGAACAGCTTGGAATCGGGCCCCGGTGTCTATTAACGTTCGATAACGCAGCGCGGTTGTACCTGTCGTCGCAAGAGGCGACACCGTGCGCAGCGCCGAATTCCGCAAGGGAACCGGGGAACCACCTACATGGGGTGAATCGGACACCTGTGTCTCGCGAGAGACGAAGGGGTCCGTAGGAGACCTTCCTGCTCCGAACCCGTCAGCTAACCCGGTAGGCGAGAAGGAAGGAAAGGAGTGCGCCCACGTGGCGTCCAACCAGCCTGCCCCCGAGGCACCGTCATCCTTCAGGACCGGCAGTTTCGGTGATGAGGACAGGACATGGGAGGAATGGAACCCCACCGAGGAGTCCATCCGTCCCGTTCGCGGCAGGCACCGCGTAGCCAAGCAGCGCGGTCTCGCTCGTAGCTCCACCGTCCTCGGCGTCGGTGTCATCGCGGCCGTCGGTGCGGGTGGCATGGCCACCGCGCAGAGCAAGCCGCCGGTCTCCATTTCTCTTCCCGATTCCATCGCGGACAATCTCCCCGACGCCAAGTCCCTTCCCGGTGTCGGCGCGTTCATGTCCGGCGACTCCGGCCCGGACCACGAGACGGCGGCCGTCTCCTCCCCGCTCACCACCGCGGGCATCACCGCGGCCGAGGCCGAGCAGGGCACCACCGACGCCGGTGAGGCGCTGCGCGCCCGCATCCTCCAGCAGGCCGAGCAGCAGCAGGCGGGGGCCGAGGCCGAGGCCAGGGCCGCGGAGGAGAAGGCGGCGGTCGAGGCCGCCGCGGCCCAGGCGGCGAAGCAGCAGAGCAAGGCCGAGGCCGAGGCCGCGGCGAAGAAGAAGGCGGCGGAGGAAGCGGCGAAGAAGAAGGCGGAGGCCGAGCGGCTCGCCAAGCTCGCCGCCAGCTACGCCGTCCCGACCTCCTCCTACTACATCAGCTCGACCTACGGCCAGGCCGGATCGATGTGGTCCTCGGGCCACCACACCGGGCTGGACTTCGCGGCCCCGACCGGTACGCCGGTCAAGGCCGTGCACAGCGGCACGGTGAAGTCGGCCGGTTACTCCGGCGCCTACGGCTACCGCACGGTCCTGGAGCTCGACGACGGCACCGAGGTCTGGTACTGCCACCAGTCCTCGATGGACGTGACCGCCGGTCAGAGGGTCACCACCGGCCAGACCATCGGCCGCGTGGGCGCGACCGGCAATGTGACCGGTGCGCACCTGCACCTGGAGATCCACACCGCGAACGGCACGGGCATCGACCCGATGAGCTGGCTGCGCGGTAAGGGCCTGACGATCTGACCGGTCCTGTCCGGTGTGCGTAACCGGTGCGTGTATCCGGTGTGCACAGGGCAGCCCACCATGCGCCGGGCGGTCCGAGTGAGTCCGGGACCCACGTGCCCGGCCTGTTCCGGGACGAGAGGCCCTTGCGCCGGGGTCTCCCGGCACACCGGACACCCCAGCGCACCAGACACTTCGGTGGCCCTGACGCCCGTCCTCCCGGCGTCAGGGCCACCGGTCTGTCCGGGAGCTGCGGATTTCCTGAGCCGTGGACCGATCGGCGGGGTGGCGGGCGGTCTGCGGCCCGGCGCCCGGCGAGTGGCGGAGCTGAGCGGTGCCCGCCTGGTGTTCTAACCGGGCGGAGTGCGGTGCCCGCCGTCCTCCCTGTACGGGTTGTAGCCCCCGTAATGCCGGTGCGGTGCGGGGAGCTGCTGCGGGGGCGGGCCGCCTTGGGGGAAACGCCGGGGGAACGGGGGCGGTACCGGCGGCCGGTGGGCGCGCAGCCGGCCCGTCGCGTGGGCCGCGTACGTCAGGGCCGGCGCCGCGATGTTCCGGCGGTGCCAGAGGTGGTGCAGCAACTCCTGCTCGCGCAGGGCGAAGTCCGGGCCCGCGCCGTCATGGCGCGCTCTGCGGCGCAGCACGGCCAGAGAGGTCGCGAAGGACTCGTACTCCGCGACGGTGCGCGCAGCGGCCCTGCCGTGGGCGCGGTCCTGGTGGCTGTTCCAGTGCCTGGCCATGTCGCGGGCCAGGCCCCGTGCCCGCATCGAGGCCAGCGCGAGCGGCTCGGCGGGGGCCAGCCAGCCCGCCGCCGCGTACACCGGCAGCTCGGTGGAGAGCATGCGCAGCTCCCTCTGGCGCGACCAGATCGCCAGCCAGGTCACCAGGCCGAAGGACGGCATCATGAACACGCCGTACACCAGGTAGAAGCCGTACGGCCCGAAGGCCGAAGAGCCGTTCCACAGGGCGTGCATACCCATGGCGAGGGCGAGTCCGAGCAGGGGCAGGACGATCCGGCGCACCCGGTGACGCGTGCCGCCGAGCGCGGCGATACCGAAGCCGATGCCGGAGAGCACCGTGAACAAGGGGTGGGCGAAGGGTGACATCACCACGCGGACGAAGAAGGTCCCCGCCGTCACGGAGGCGAGCCCCGTGGTCCCCAGCTCCTGGTCCTCGCCGAAGGCATTGCCCAGATAGAGGATGTTCTCTGTGAAGGCGAAGCCGGTCGCGGTGAACCCGGCGACCACGATGCCGTCGACGATCCCGCCGAACTGCCGTCTGCGGAAGAGGAAGATCAGCAGGACAGCGACGGCCTTCGCGATCTCCTCGACGACCGGGGCGACGACCGTGGCCCCGAGGGTGTCGGCGCTCGACGGGTCCGCGGTGGCTGTGGCTATCCAGCGGGTGGCGAAGGTGTTGGCGATGATCGCCACGAGCGCGGCGGCACACGCGCCCCAGGAGAACGCGAACAGCAGATTCCGCCACGGGCCCGGCTCGACCCGGTCGAGCCAGCGGAACGCCGCCATCAGCAGCGGCACGGGCAGCACGGCCAGCCCCAGCCCGACCAGGAAGCCCTCCGTGCCGGTCTGCTCGCGTACCAGGGCCAGGATCACCAGGCCGCAGAGCGCGAGCACCGTGATCACCGCGCCGGCACGGAACGCCTTGCTGCGCCAGACCATGCCGACGCGACGGGGCCGGTAACGCCACTGGCCTCGCTCCGGGACGGCGCCCAGGAACTCGTCGAGCTGCTGCTCCTCGAGAACCGGGACGGCCGGCTGCTGGTGCTGCACGGACCCCTGGGACACCCGATGACCCTAACGAGGACGACTGACACCTGGCCACGCCGCAGGGGCGGGGCACCGGAGGATGGCTGATCAGCGGCGGGTGAACAGCACGTCGTGCACGACGTGGCCCTTGTCCAGCCCCTGACCCTCGAAGCGGGTCAGCGGACGGAACGCGGGCCGGGGGGCGTAACCGCCGTCCGCCTGGGTGTTCTCGTACAGGGGGTGCGCCGTGAGGACTTCCAGCATCTGCTCGGCGTACGGCTCCCAGTCCGTCGCGCAGTGGACGAGCGCGCCGGGCTTCAGCCGCTGTGCCACCAGGTCGAGGAAGTCCGGCTGGATCAGCCGGCGCTTGTGGTGCCGCTTCTTGGGCCACGGGTCGGGGAAGTACACCCGGAGCCCGTCCAGGGCGGCCGGCGCCAGCATCTCGCGGAGCAGGATGATCGCGTCCCCGTTGGCGACACGGACGTTGGACAGGCCCGCCCGGTCCGCGAGACCCAGCAGATTGCCCTGCCCGGGGGTGTGCACATCGACGGCCAGGATCCCGGTGCCCGGGTCGTCGGCCGCCATCTGAGCCGTCGCCTCGCCCATCCCGAAACCGATCTCCAGGACCACCGGGAGACCGTCGAACAGTGCGGGGAGGTCGAGGGTGGTGAGGCCGTCGATGTCCAGGCCCCACTTGGGCCACAGACGCTGGAGGGCGTCCTCCTGGCCGGAGGTCACCCGGCTGCGGCGCGGCTGGAAACTGCGGATCCGCCGCTCGTGGTGCGAGCCCGCCGGGTCGGCGGCCGGGCCGCCGGGGAAGCGGGGCTCCTGGCGCAGCCTGCGCTGACGCTCGAAGGAGGCGGCGCGCCGCGCTGCCGCGTCCGTGTCCTCGGCGGGGTCGGCGGCGGACGTCTTCGGGGTGGGGTTCACAGGCTCAGACACAATGACCCGATTCTACGGCGGGAGGCTTCCACCCCGTCGCGCGAGCCCGCAGCAGGGCCCGCCGCGCCACCTCCCTCCCGATGGGCAGGGACGCGGTGGCCGCCGGGGACGGGGCGTTCAGCACGTGCACGGTGTGCGGTGCGTCCCGGATCAGGAAGTCGTCGACCAGGGTGCCGTCCCGCAGGACCGCCTGGGCCCTGACTCCCGCCGGAGAGGGCCGCAGATCGGCTTCCGTCACCTCCGGCAGCAGCCGCTGGACGGCCCGGGTGAACGCGCTCTTCGACAGGGACCGGTGCACCTCGCCCGCCCCGTACCGCCAGTGCCGCCGGGCGATCTGCCAGGAGCCGGGCCAGGCCAGGGTGGCGGCCAGCTCGCGCGGGCGGACGACCGTCCTGCCGTATCCCTCGCGGGCCAGTGCGGGCACGGCGTTCGGCCCGACGTGGACCGTGCCGTCGGCACCCCGCGTCAGATGCACCCCGAGGAAGGGGAACGCGGGGTCCGGCACCGGATAGACCAGCCCGCGCACCAGCTCCGGCCTGGCCAGCTCGTAGTACTCCCCGCGGAACGGCACGATGCGTGCCCCCGGGTCGTCGCCCGCGAGCCGTGCCACCCGGTCGCTGTGGAGCCCCGCGCAGTTGACCAGCACCCGGGCCCTGATCACCTGGCCGTCGGACGTGCGCACCGCGACACCCCACGGGCGCCGGTCGACGGCGACGACCTCCGCGCCGTAACGGATCCGCCCGCCCGAGGCGCTCATCTCGGTGGCGAGCCGGACGGTCACCGCGGTGAAGTCGCACACCCCCGTCGTGCCGACCCGGATCGCCGCGAGGCCGCGCACCCGCGGCTCGTACTCCGCGATCTGGGCGGGGCCGAGTTCCCGGACCGGCAGCCCGTGCGCCCGGCCGCGCTGCACCAGGGCGTGCAGCCGGGGCAGCTCGCCGCTGCCGGTCGCGACGATCAGCTTGCCCGTCACCGCGTGGGCGATCCCGTGCCGCGCGCAGAAGTCCACCAGCTCGGCGGCGCCCCGCACCGCGTAGCGTGCCTTGAGCGAGCCCGGCGGGTAGTAGATGCCGCTGTGGATCACCCCGCTGTTGCGCCCGGTCTGATGCCGGGCGGGCCCCCACTCCTTCTCCAGCACCGTGACCCGGGTGCCCGGTGCGGTGCGCGTGAGCGCGTACGCGGTCGACAGACCGACGATCCCGCCGCCGATCACCAGCACATCGCAGTCGTACGCCGCGTGCGTCATCATCACGCCACCTCCCACCCCGATAGTGCACTGACCCACTGACAACGGGCTCAAACCAAGGACGGTGTGCGCGTGGCGGGACGCTCCGCCCCCGGAACCGGCGAAACCGGGGCGTACCGGCGGTCTCCTACGCCGGGGCCACGAGAAGCGGACGGGCTCGTTCCCGTAGTTCGGCCACGCGGGGTTCGTCGCCGTACGGTTCCAGGCGGTGCAGCAGGTCGCGCACGTACTCGGTGGTGCGCGCCGAGGAGATGCGTCCCGCCACCTCCACCGCCCGCGTACCCGCCGCGCAGGCCGCGTCGAGGTTGCCCGATTCCAGCTCGGCGACCGCGGACACGACGAGCCGCAGTCCGTGGGAGCGGACGAACTCGTCGGTGGGTTTCGACAGGGCCTGCTCGGTGAAGCGCCGCACCTGGCGGGGTGCCTTGAGGTCGCGGTAGCACTCGGCGGCGTCGGCGGCGAACCTGTCGTACGAGTAGAACCCGAGCCACGTCGGGTCGGAGTCGCCGGTCCGGGAGCGCTCCAGCCAGCTCTCGGCGGCCCGGAGCGCGGCGCCCGCGGCCGGCGCGTCGCCGGCCTTGGCGTGGGCGCGCGCTTCGACGAGCCGGAAGAAGCTCATGGTCCGTGCGGTGGCGAGCCCGCGATTGCGTTCGACCGCCGCCTGCGCGAGGTCCACGCCCTCGTCGGCGAAGCCCCGGTAGGTCGCCTGAAGGGACATCGACGCCAGGACGTACCCGCCCAGCGGCACGTCGGCGGCGGCACGGGCCAGGCGCAGGGCCTGGATGTAGTAACGCTGGGCCGCCTCCTGCTGGCCGGTGTCGAAGGCCATCCAGCCGGCGAGCCTGGTCAGCTCGGCGGAGGCGCCGAAGAGCGCCCTGCCCACCTCGTCGCTGTACGAACCCAGCAGGAGCGGCGCGGCGTCGACCCGTAAGCACTCCGGGACCATGGAGGAACGCCAGTCGCCGCCACCGTACTTGGAGTCCCACCGGCGCGCGTCCTGGGCGGCCTCGCGCAGCTTGGTCACGTCGCTGTGGCCGACGCGCAGCATCGGGCCGTCGACGCCGCCGCCCACGGTGTCCGGGCCCGGCTGGACGGGCACCCCGCCGTGCGCCCCGGGCGCGCCCTTCGGGCCGAGTATCGCGGCCTGGGCGGCTGCCGGATCCCGTGCGACCGACGGATCCGCGGGTGTTATGAGCCACCGGGACGCGGGGGTCGCATAGGCGCTCACCGAGAAGGAACCCGCCAGCGACTGCCAGATCCCACCGCCGCCCCGGCGGCCCGCCAGGTCCAGCCGGTACAGATCGGTCGCCGACCGCACCGCCTCGCTCACGTCACGGGGGAAGGCCAGACCGACCTCCGGTGCCGGATCGGCGTCGGCGAGCCCGATCTCGTGCAGCGGGACGGGACGGCCGAGTTTGGCCCCTATCGCCGCTGCGATGAGATGGGGGGCCGCGCCCTGCGGCACCATGCCCTTGGCGACCCACCGGGCCACCGACGTCTTGTCGTAACGAAGTGTCAGACCGCGCTGCGCTCCGAGGTCGTTGACCCGCCGGGCGAGCCCGGCGTTGCTGATTCCCGCGAGGGCGAGAACCGTGCCGAGCTTCTCGTTCGGCCCGCGTTGCTCCCTGGACATGCGCCACCCCTCGACACACAGACGGCCGCCGCGTCACCGTCAGGCGCGCGGCATTCGTACCGTGTTCTCCCCAGGTATGGCCCCGCGCACTCCGGCCGCACACGCATTTGGCCGAGCCCCGTGGAATATGCCGCTCTGCTGAGAACATCGGTACACCCAGCGTAGTTCGCCGCATCCCCACCGTTAAGGGGCAGAACTCCGTATGGCGGGAATGTTGTCCGTGCGGCGCGGGGCGTGGGCGCCGTGCTCCTGACGTGTGGCCGTGCGCCCGGCCGTGCGCTCTCGTCCGGACCGGGCGCAAGCGCTTCGATGGTTCCTGCGTGGGTCGGCCCGCCGAACTGGACTCGGCGGGCTGGGGGACACCGCCGCCCCAATCCCCGCGGGCGGCGAACCGGTCCGGGAGGTGGCGAACACCTCCCGGACCGTGCGCCGCACGGGCGGGGTTCCGAAAGAGCGGACGTGCGGGCCGGCGCACCGGGGGGATGCGCCGGCCCGCACGTCGTCGCACCCGGGCGGGGTGCCCCAGGGCGCTGCCGCGGTCCTGCGGGGGAGTCGCCCGCGGCCCGGGGGCGGCCGCGCGAGGGTGCCCCCGGCGTACTGCCGGGAGCGAAACGCGCGGTTCCACCGCGTTCGAAAAATGGCCGGATGGCGCCGGTCGGGCAGGGCGTCACGAAGCCGCGCGGCCATGGCCGGATCGAGTCTGTTCCGGTGCTCCGCCGGGACGGGGCCCCGTCCGGTGACGGCCGCCGCAACTCCCGCACGGTCCACTTCCGTTGCCGGGGAATCCGCGGAACGGTGGTCAGGCCTCTGCCGGGGGCGCATGCGCATCCGGTGTGCGCCGCCCGTACCCCCTCCCGGGTGCCGTTGTCGTGGCAGCATGTCCCGCAACGGCGTTCCCGTGTCCTGGTACGCCGGTTCGTCCACAGCCCGTGGAGGCGGCGATGCGTTGGTTGGTGGGGTGGAGCAGTATCGCCGCGAGCTTCGGCACCGTGGGCGCGGTCGGCCACCACGGGGAGGGGCGCACCGTCCACCCGGTGGGGTCCCAGCTCCTGTGGGGGGACCCGGACCCGCTCTGGGCCGTGGGCGACTGGCGCCCCGACGAGATCCGCATCATCACGGTCGCGACCCCCGAAGGGGCGCCCACCACCCGCCTCGCCGTGCTCGGCTGCTGCGGGGCCACCGACGAACAGCTGCGCGTCGGGCTGCTGGCCGCCCGTGGCGGGGCGCTGCGCCACCTCACCGCCTGGCCCGGCAGTTACACGGCCGTCGTGCAGATCGGCCGCCGCATCACCGTCGCCGGGGACCTCGCCGGGGCCCGCCCCGTCTTCCACACCCCGTGGGCCAACGGCACCGCGTACGCCACCGCCGCCCTGCCGCTCGCCGACCTCATCGAGGCGCAGCTGGACATCGGTCACCTCGCCGCGCTGCTGGCGTGCCCCGAGACCCCGGAGGCCCTGGGTGACGGCACACCGTACGCGGGGGTGAAGCGGATCCCGCCCGGCCACGCGTTGATCCTCCGGGAGGGCTCGCGTGAGATCACCGGCTACGAGGCGGTGGCATCGCTCGCCGTGGCGGCCGCCCAGACCGATCCGGTGAGCGCCGTCGAAGGAGTGCGGGACGCGCTCGTCGAAGCCGTGCGCGCACGGCTCACGGCTCCGCGCCACGCCCCGGAAACCCTCCCGCCCGATCCGGGGCCCGTCCCCGGCATGGGACCCGCCGAACGCCGCGCGGCCCGTGGGGCACCCGTCCCCGGCATCGGCGCGGACCTGTCCGGCGGCAGTGCCTCCGCCACGCTCGCCCTGCTGGCAGCGGGACTTCCCGGACTGCCGGGCACCGTGCTGGGCCATGGCACGGGTGCGGGCGAACGGCTTCTCGCCGTCACGTTCAACGACCTCTCCGCACAGGGCCACGAGGACGAGCTGGAGCGCGCCCGGGTCATCGCGGCCAACCCCCGCCTGCACCACGTGGTCGTGGCGGCGGGCGAGGAGGCCCTGCCGTACGCGTCGCTGGGGAGCGGCCCCCTCACCGACGAGCCCGCCCCCTCCCTCGTCGTCGCCGAGCGCCACCGCCGGCGGCTGGCCGCGGGCAGCGCCGACCACTTCGTCGGTCACGGCGCCCGTCAGGTCCTGGACGCACACCCGGCACGGCTGGCCGATCTCCTCATGGACCGGCGCAGACGCCACCTCCTGCGCCCCGTCGCGGCGCTCGCCAGGGCCGAAGGGCCTTCCCCGCACTCCCTCTTCGTCCCCCTCGCCGTCTACCGGGCCGCCCGCCGGCTGGCCCGCACGTCGTACCGCACCGGGCTCGAAACGGCGGCGTCCCTGCTGCCCGAGGCGAATCGTGACGCCCCTCACCTCGACACACCGGCGGACGCGTCGCTCGCCTCCCTCGCCTGGTCCCGGCCCGGCCCCGCCGCCCGCTGGCTCACGGGGGAGGCGCTCGCGGAAGTATCGGTTCGTCTCCAGGAGGCGGCGATCCGGCCCGCGTCGGTCCAGCGCCCGGGGGAGGCCAGGGCGCGGGCGGCGCTGGCCCGCCACGCGGCCGACCAGCGGATCCTGGAGCAGGCCGCGGAGATCCGCAGCCAGCGGCTGCACGCCCCCTACCTCGACAACCAGGTCGTGCGGGCCGCCCGTGCCCTCCCGGAGTCGCTGCGGGTCCAGCCGGGCGCCCGGGCCGCGATCCTGCGCAGGGTCCTCGCGGGTGCCGGCATCCACGACCTGCCGCCCGGCTGGGGCGCCCCGTCGCAGGCCACCTCGACCGCGGCCGGACGCACCGGCCTGCGTACCGCCCTCCCGGAGCTGATCGCCCTCTTCGACGCCCCGCTGCTCGCCGACGCGGGACTGGTCGAGGCACGCGTCGTACGCAAGGCGCTGCGCGCGGCCTCCGAGGGCGAGCCCCTTCCCCTGGACGGCCTGGCCGAGCTGGCGTCCACGGAACTCTGGTTGCGTCGCCTGGTCACCCGCCGGGGCACCTGCTGGACCGGCACGGCCGCCCCGCGGCAACGGGCGGTCGCGGGCGGCGTCGTCCCGGCCCGCCGTACCCTGCAGGCGTAGGACCCGCGGCTGTTCGCAGCAGTGGGGTCCGCGGTTCCTGGCGGGGGCGGGCGTATTGCTGTCGGCAGACGTGAGGTCCGCCGCTCCCGGCAGGCGCGGGCGCGTCGGTTCCCCGGCGGCGTAGGCGCACCGCTTCCGTAACGGGCGGGCACCCGCCGGGACGCAATGGCCCCCGTGCGGTACCTCATCCTGGGCGTCACCGAGGCGCGGGACGAGCACGGCGACGTGCTGTCGGCCGGCGGCGCGCGGCTGCGCAGCCTGCTCGCCGCCCCCGCCCCTCGCGCGGGGCGCCCCGCCGCCGTCGCCACGCTCGTCGACGACGTGTGGACCGACGATCCACCGCGGGACGCCCCCGCCGCCCTCCAGTCCCTCGTCGGCCGGCTGCGGCGCGTCCTCGGACGGGAGGGCGGCGGGGCCCCGGGCGGCTACCGGCTCACCGCCGGATCCGACCACATCGACCTGTACGTCTTCGAACGGCTCGCCCGCCGGGGCGCCGCCGAGCTCTTCTGAGGTCCTCGGCTTCCTGACCGAGGTGGCGGAGGACCTCGGCGGGAGCTGAGGCGTGGCCGACGGGGATGCGAGAGCTGACGCGCGACGGGACGGGACGGCCGGGGACTCAGCGGCAGCTGATGCGCGCTTCGGCCCAGTCGGCCAGCGCGACCCCGCCCAGCGGTCCCGAGGGCTCCACCACGAGCCGGATCGTCCGCCGGCCCTCGATGCCGACGCTCACCGGTACGGCGGACTCACCACCCCGCAGTACGGGGGACTGCCACAGCCGCGCCCCGTCGCCGTCGTACACGGAGAAACGCACGGCGCCGAACCCCGCGGTCAGGTCGTCGACCCCGGCCATCGCGTCGTAGCGCGTGCACACCCGGTTGAGCTGCACGGCGACCGACGAGCGGGAGGGAGCGGTCACGCCGTGGGCGTACGGGGTGGAGGCGACCGACAACCCCTGGCGCTGCCAGAAGACGCCGCTGCTCCGGCCGAGCAGGATCTCGGGGCCGGTGTGATCACCGGTGACGGAGTACGCCAGCTCGTGCACCCGGTAGACGACCGGCGCGGGTGACGCGGGTTCTTCCGGGGCGGGTGCCGGCGTGCGTTCCGGAGGGACGGGTGCGGCCGACGGCTCCGGACCCGCCGTCGGCGTCGGTGGCGGTGTCGGTGCGGGACTCGGCGTCGGTGCCGGATCCGGCACCGCGGCGAGCGGCGGCCCGGGCACGGGTGAGGCGGGCGGAACCGGTGGCTGCGGGCTCGGCGTCGGCTCCAGCGGCGCGGGTGCGGGCGGCGCGGGTGCGGGCGGCGCGGGTGCGGGCGGGGCGGGTGCGGGCGGGGCGGGGACGGCGGGCGCCGCGGCCGGCGGCCCGGTCACCGGACGCGGCACCGGCCGGTCGTCGCCGGCCAGGGTCCACACGAGGCCGGCCGCGGTGGCCAGAGCCACCACTGCGGCGATCCCCGCCTTCAGCGGAACGCCGAGCCCTTCCGACCCGGCGGCACCGCCCGCTGCGCCTCCTCCGGAGGGCGCGCCTCCCGTGGCCGCGGCGGCGGCCCCCGTCGCCCCCGCCGCGCCACCGGCCACGAGGCCCGCCGCCTTGACGGAGTAACCGGCGGCGAACCAGCCGATGACGGCGACCGGGAGCAGGGCCGGAATGCCGTCGTTCACACGGTCCAGCTCACCGGCGGCGACCCGGCACCTCGCGCATTCGTCCAGATGCTTGCGCAGCCCGCGCTCGGCCCGGGTCCGCAGGCCGCCCCGGACGTGGGCGCCGAGCCGGCCGGCGTACTGCGCGCAGTCGCCGCCGGTGGTCAGCGACTGACTCACATGGGCCTGCAGATAGGCCTGCTTGAGCCCTTCACGGGCCCGGACGGCCAGGACCGCCGTGGCGTTGGCGGTCAGGCCGAACAGCGGGGCGACCTCGCTCGGTGACTCCTCCTCCACGGTGGTGTGCCACAACACGGCCTGCCAGCGCTCCGGCAGGCTGCGGAACGCCTGCACGGCCATCGACCGGTCCGCCTCGTGCATGGCCAGCACATCTGCGCCGAGATCGAGGGCTGCGGAGTCCGGCAGCCCGGCGGAACGAGTGGCCTGCGCGGCGAACACCGCGAAGTCGTCGACCAGGTGCTCGCGCTTCGCGCTCCTGGTCCAGGCGGCGGCGACATGCCGGACAGCGGTCATGAGGTAGGCCCGGACGGCTTCTTCAGGCCCCTTGCCGCCCCGCACCGCCTGCAGGGTCCGGGCGAACACCTCGGCCGTCAGGTCGTCGGCGGTGTGCGTATCCCGGCAGCAGGTACGCGCATAGCGGCGCACCGCCCCCGAATGGCGCCGGAACAGCTCCTCGTACGCCTGGTCGTCGCCCGCGCGCATGTTCTGGACCAACTGCGCGTCGGAGGGGCCGGGACCGGAGGATCCCGCGCGGCCTTCGCGTTGCGGAGGGACCGCGTGCGCGGTGTCGGTCTCCGCACCGGGCCCCGCCCGGACTCCGGCAACGGCGGACGCGGACGGCCACGGCCCCGGCAGCACGGTGCCGCCTTCCGCGAAGCGGTCCGGCTGCAGGGCCTCCCGGCCGTCTCCGGTGGAACCGTCCGGCTGTCCGGAGCCGTGATGGCCCGGTTGCGACAGCCGGCTCGGAGCCGGGCTCGGGACCCGCGCCGCTGACGGGCCGGCAGCCGCTGCTTCCGTGGCCCCGCCGCCCTCGCCCGCGGCAGCGATACCGCCGGCCGGTTCTTCCTGCTGTGCGTCACCGCTCATCGCGGAAGCCCCCGTATGCACCCTCGGACCCGAATAACGGGGGCAAGAGTGCCACAGAGCCCAGTGCGACGGGCCCGGTGCGGAAGCAACCACTCGTCCGGGGTGTCTTCCCCTGTTCAGGGGGCCTCACCTCACCCCTGAGAGAAAGGAGCAACGCCCCGGCCGCATACGGGCATCACCGGACACGGGCATCGAGTGGCCCAGGCCCCACCGCGCCCACGAGCGGGCCGGGCTCCCCTCGCGGGGCCCGGGACCACTCCCACGTCAGCGGGCCGCCCAGGTGCCCGGCTGACGGGACTCGCGCCCCCTGCCCGGCCCCCTGTGCAGTGGCTGCGGGACGCACCCGCGGTGCGGCCCCTATGCCGGGCGGGAGCGGAGGCCCTCCAGCAGGATGTCCAGCAGCCGTGCCGATGCGGCGGCCTGCTGGCCGGGGTCCGGCAGCGCCGGTGCCGCCGTGGCGATGACCAGCAGCACGTCGGCCACCGTCACGTCGCTCCGGAGCTCCCCCGACTCACGCGCCCGGCCCACCAGCCCGCCCACGACATCGAGCAGTTCGGCCACCCCCGGGTCGTCGTCGAATCCCTCCTCGTCGGCCGGACTCTGCCCGGACATCTGGGGCCCGGGCTGTTCCCCACCCTTCCGCTGGTGCGGGACGCGCCTCCCGCCGTCCGCCGCGCCCGGCTCTGCCCCCGGGGCCTGCTCCGCCCCGACGCGCAGCACCTGCGGCGGCAGCAGCCGCCCCGCGCCCGAGGCCACCGAGGTCCGCAGGAAGCGGGAGAGCGCCGACCACGGCTCTTCCTCCTGGCCGAGAGCCGAGCGCGCCTGATCGGTCAGCCGTGCGGTCTCCTCCTCGGCTATCCGGCGCACCAGCACGTCCTTGCTCGGAAAACGCCGGTAGACCGTGCCGACTCCGACCCGTGCGCGGCGCGCGACGTCCTCCATCGGCGCGCCGTAACCCGACTCGCCGAACACCTCACGTGCGGCGCGCAGGACGTGTTCGAGATTGCGCTGTGCGTCCACGCGGAGCGGCGCCGAGCGGGCGGAGCTGCCCGTCGCACCCACTGCCGCGACCGTACCCACCGCCCCGACGGAGCTCAGCCGCCCATGGTCCTCGGCCGAGGAGGCAGCAGCGCTCGGCCCATGCAAATCCTGAATATGCATAACTTCCCCCGTTATGACGTCTCCCCCCGGAGACTTCCCCGCCGTGTCAGCCGGCGTGCGGACCTCCGTACGAATCCGACACCCCGGCGCGATACGAACATAGTTGAGCCCGACTCAATTCAGAAGGGGGTAGTTCCGCACGGCGCGCCCCCCGATCGGAGCAAGGGCCGGGTGGACCCTGGTCCGCCCCCTGCGGGCTCGCTCTCCCGCCACATCTGACCTGCACAGCTGCGGGAACAGTGAGGGGCCGCGGGCCGCCGGGTGAACGCGGGGCTCCGGTCACACAATTTGCCGGGCCTGTGGACAAACACCGGACTCCGTTGCGTCATGGGATGGTGATGGCACCAGATTCCCGGGGGGCGTCCCCCGGCACCCGGCCCAGTGTGCGCATTCTCGTCGTCGGCGGCGGCTACGTCGGGATGTACACCGCGCTGCGTCTCCAGCGGAAGCTGCGGCAGAGACTGAAGAGCGGCGAGGCCGAGATCGTGGTGGTCACGCCCGACCCCTACATGACGTATCAGCCCTTCCTGCCCGAGGCCGCCGCCGGTTCGATCTCGCCGCGTCACGTGGTCGTCCCCTTGCGCCGGGTCCTGAAGAACTGCACGATCGTCATCGGTGAGGCGGAGCGGGTCGACCACGCCAAACGCACCGTGACGGTCACGACGCTCGCCACCGGAGAGGACGGCACCGGGGCCCTCGAGATCCCGTACGACGAGATCGTCCTCGCGCCCGGATCCGTCTCGCGCACGCTGCCGGTACCCGGTCTCGCCGACGTCGGCATCGGCTTCAAGACCGTCGAGGAAGCCATCGGCCTGCGTAACCACGTCATCGAACAGATGGACATCGCCTCCGCGACACGGGACCCCGCCCTTCGTGACGCGGCGCTCACCTTCGTCTTCGTCGGCGGCGGGTACGCGGGTGTGGAGGCGCTCGCGGAGCTCGAGGACATGGCCCGGTACACCTCGCGGTACTACCACAACATCAAGCCCTCGGACCTGAGGTGGATCCTGGTGGAAGCGACCGGCCGCATCCTGCCGGAGGTCGGCGAGACCATGGGCAGGTACGCCGTCGGGGAACTGCGGGGCCGCAACATCGACGTACGGCTCGACACCCGTCTGGAGACCTGCGAAGGCCGGGTCGCCGTGCTCAGCGACGGCTCACGCTTCCCGACCCGCACCCTGGTGTGGACCGCGGGAGTCAGACCCGCGCCGATCCTCGCCGCCACCGACCTGCCCCTCACGGAGCGCGGCCGCATCCGCTGCACCGCTACGCTCTCCGTCGAGGGGGCCGCGCACGCCTGGGCCGCCGGTGACGCGGCGGCCGTCCCGGACCTCACCTCGTCCGAGCCGGGCACCGAGACCGCGCCGAACGCCCAGCACGCGGTGCGCCAGGCCAAGGTCCTCGCGGACAACATCGTGGCCGCACTCGCCGGCAAGCCCGCCGAGGACTACCGGCACTCCTACGCCGGATCCGTCGCCTCGCTCGGCCTGCACAAAGGCGTCGCGCACGTCTACGGGCGCAAGCTCAAGGGATATCCGGCCTGGCTGATGCACCGCGTCTACCACCTCAGCCGCGTACCCACGTTCAACCGGAAGGCGCGTGTCCTTGCCGAGTGGACTCTGGCCGGGCTCTTCAAACGGGAGATCGTCTCCCTGGGTTCGCTCGAACACCCGCGCGCCGAATTCGCCCTCGCCGCGCGCGGACACGCTCATCCGGGGTTCCCCGAAGACACTCCGCCGAAGGGCGACGGGCCATCGGGCACGTCCGGCTGACCGGCAGTCACCCGCACACCGGGCACCTCCGGGAGCGGCAGCGGCCCAGCGGACGGACCGACTCCCGTACGGCAACTGTCAGTACGGTCGGTCACACTGGGCGTGTGACCATAGGTGGGCTCGCACCTGCACAGAGTTACCCGGCGGGCAGTCACCTGAAGTGACCGGCAGCGTCGGCCACCAGCACGAAGAGGCCCGGCTGCGCGTTACCGGGAACCAGACCCCGGCCCCCTGCCCGGCATGAGCGGGGGCCGGGTACAGCACCCGCACAAGAAGCAGCTCGCCCGAGCGGACCAGACCGACACACGAGGCCAGAAATTCCGTGAACTTCACGCGCTGGAGCGCCCGCCTTCCCGGAACGCAGCGCCGAGCCGCCGCGCGGGACGAACACAGTTCCGTACCCGCCGCCCGCGCCGAGTCCGTACGACCGAAGACCGCGGCCACGCCGCCGGACGACACCCCGGAACCCTCCGCCCCCGTGCCCTCCCTGGAAGCACTGCCGGCCCGCGAGCTCCTCGGCCGGCTCCCCGCTCCCGTCGCACTGCTCCACGGCCCCGAGCACCGCATCACCTACGTCAACGCGGCCTACACGGCGGCCTTCGGCCCACGCCCCTGCGGCGCGCCCGCGGCCGAGGCCATGCCCGAACTCACCGAGCTCAGCCTGCTGCCCCTCATGGACCAGGTCCTGCGCAGCGGCACCCCCCGCACGGTCAAGTCGCGCAAGGTCCGGTCCGGCAGCTCCTACACGGTGACCTGCACACCCGTCGGCCCCGGCGGTCCGGAAGGAGAGGAGGGGGAAGCGGGCGTCCTCGTCTACGCCACCGATGTCACCGACCACGCGGAGGCGGCGGAGCGGCTCCGGGCCAGTGAACGCCGCCACCGGGAAACGGCCGTCACCCTCCAGCGCTCGTTGCTCCCGCAGGAACTCGAACAGCCGGACGACCTGCGCATCGCCGCCACGTACCAGCCCGGCGGCAGGGACGCGGCGGTCGGCGGGGACTGGTACGACGTCATCACCCTGGGCGCCGGCCGCACCGCGCTCGTCATCGGCGACGTGATGGGACGCGGCGTGCGGGCCGCCGCCGTCATGGGGCAGCTGCGTACGGCTGTCCGCGCCTACGCCCGTCTCGACCTGCCGCCGCACGAGGTGCTCCAGCTCCTCGACGTGCTCGCGGCCGAGATCGACGCCAGCCAGATCGCCACCTGCGCCTACGCCGTCCACGACCCCAACGAGGGGCACCTCGTCCACGCCTCCGCCGGGCACCTCCCCATCCTCGTGCGCGACGAGGACGGCACGGTCCACCGGGCCGAGGAGCCGACGGGACCGCCGCTCGGCACGGGCGGCTGGGTCCACACCTCGGGGACGATTCCCCTGCCGCCCGGCTCCACGGCCGTGCTCTACACGGACGGCCTGGTCGAACGCCGCAGCGAGGACATCGACGAAGGCGTGGCCGCTCTGGAGCGCGCCCTGGCCGGTGCCAAGGGCTCACCGCAGGTCGTCTGCGACCGGCTCGTCCGTTCCCTGGGCGTCACCGCGGAGCACGACGACGACGTGGCGGTCCTCGTGGTCCAGCACCCCGCGCGTACGGGAACGAGCGCGGAGCTCTTCCACAACGCCTCGCTCGAACTGCTCGGTGGAATCGAGGCGGCGCCCAGGGCCCGTGCCTTCGCCACGGGCGTCCTGGCGTCCTGGCGATTCCCCATGGAACTCTGCGACCTGGGAGTGCTCGCCGTGAGCGAACTCGTGGCGAACTCCCTCCAGCACGGCACACCGCCCATGCGCCTCGGTCTGCGCCGGACCGACCGCCGCCTGGTCATCGAGGTGACGGACGGGGACGACCACCTGCCGCGCCGCCGCCGCGCGGAACCCGCCGACGAGACGGGACGCGGCATCTCCATCGTGGCGACCATCGCCTCGTCCTGGGGCAGCCGCCGCACCCCTGGGGGCGGCAAGGCGGTCTGGTGCGAATTCGCGCTGCCCGACTGACCTGTCTCGGCTGATCCGTCCCGGTCGGCCTGTGTCAGCGCACGACGGTGGGGGCAGCGGCCGGCTCGCTGTCCGGCAGCGACACGGCGACCACCCGGGACGGCACAGCCGCGAGCGACGGCTTGTCCTGTACGGGAGTGAGACGGCGGCCCAGTTTGAGCGCCAGCACGGTGATGCCCAGCGAGAACAGTACGAAGGTCACGATGTACGGCCCGTGCAGCGCCGCCCCCATGGGCCCGCCCACGGCAGGACCGACTGCCAGGGCCAGTTGCTTCACCAGGGCGAACGCCGAGTTGTACTGACCGACCATGGCTTCCGGCGCCAGATCGGCGACGAGCGGTGCCACCGTCGGCGACAACATCGCCTCGCCCAGCCCGAACAGGGCGTACGTCGAGATCATCGCGGCGGTCGCCATGGTCTGGCTGCCGTGTCCGAGGCCCGCGTATCCCGCCACGATCCAGGCGAAGGCCCAGATCAGACCGACCCACGCGATGACCCGGCTGCGCCGCTGGCGCTCCACGAGCCGGAGCACGACGAACTGCGCGACGACGATGACCGCCGTGTTGGCAGCCAGCGCGATGCCCAGGGTGGACGGATCGATTCCGGCGGCTTCGGTGCCATAGGCGGCGAGGCCGGACTCGAACTGCCCGTAGCAGGCGAAGAAGATCACGAAGCCCAGTACGCACAGCTGAACCATGGCCCTGTGGGAGAGCAGCACCCGCAGTCCCGCCTTGGGCGTCGCGCCCTCGGAGGGCACCGCCTCCGTGAGGGAGGCCGCCCGCGGCATGCGCACGGTGGCGGCGACCACGCCGAGCACCAGGAACATCGCCGCCTCGATGAGGAACAGGACGGTGAAGCTCGACGGGCGGTCCACGTCCACCAGCTGCCCGCCGACCAGCCCGCCGATGCCGAGCCCGAGGTTCTGCAGGAAGAACTGCATGGCGAAGGCACGGGTGCGGGTCGCGGAGCTGGAGCACCACACCAGCATCGTCGCCAACGCCGGCTGCATCACGGCGGTGCCCGCACCCAGGACGGCAGCCGAGAGCACGGCGGACACCACGCTGTCCGACATACCCAGAGCACAGGCGCCCACGGCTGCCGCAGCCGAGGCGACGATCAGTACGGGCAAGGGCCCGCGCCGGTCGATGGTCCGGCCGGTGAACGGCAGCACGGCCAACGCCGCCATGGCGAAGACAGCCAGCACGACACCTGCCGTACCGGCACCGAGATCCCGCACCTGCGCCACGTAGACGTACAGATACGGGACAGTGAATCCGAGGCCGAACGCGCTCAGCGCGCTTCCCAGCTGGATCCGCCGCAGCGCTGCACCCATCTCCCTGGTCACACTCACCTACCTCAAGACGTAAAGGACACTCAAGAACACAGACTCGTAGACTTTAGCACTAAAGTTAAAGTCTGAAGTCTTCACCTTGAAGGACTTCGAAGGCGATGGAGGGCGTGCGATACTGCCCGCCATGTCTGACACCACCGAGCAGCCCGAGCTCCAGGAGCCGAGCCTCGACGAGCAGATCGCGGCCTACCAGCGGGAGTTCCGGGACCTCGACCCACAGGTCGAACAGATCGTCTCCGCGCTGGGCCGGCTGAACCGACGGATGAACGTCGCCTACGGGAGGCAGGTCGCCGCCCTCGGCATCAGTAACGCCGAGTGGGAGGTCCTCAAGACGCTGGTCCTGTCCGGGACGCCGTACCGGCTGGGCCCGGGGGAGCTCGCCAAGCGCCTCGGGCTCACTCCCGCGGCGATGACCCACCGCATCGACCGCATGGCGGGCGAGGGCCTGGTCACCAGGGACCGGGACGAGAACAACCGGGTGCGCGTCATCGTCGAGCTGACCGACGAGGGCCGTGCGAAGTGGCTCGAGGCGATGCGGATGGCCACCACCTTCGAGGAGGACCTCCTCCAAGACCTCTCGGGGGACGAGCGCGGAGCGCTGGGCGAGATCCTGATCCGGCTCCTGCGCCGGGTGGAACACGAGCAGCCGGACGCCGGCGGCCGGCTCACCGACCTGGACTGAGAAGGCCGGGGCCGGGGTAAGGGTAGGAGTTGACACGTCTGGCCCGGCTCCGTAAGGTTCTTCGAGTTGTCACGGAGCCGGTACGGTTCCGCGGCAGCCGATCCCGCCGCGAATGCGGCAATCAACTCAGCACGATCTCCCACCGGGGACAATTTCGGCGTGTCGAAATTCAATTCGCAGGCTCGATTATGAGTCGCCGGGAGAATCCGCTAGAGTTTGAGCGTCGGAACGGCCCAAGGGTCGGGAAGGCAAATCCCGCTGACTGGGAATCAGGCCCGAAAGGATCTGATAGAGTCGGACTCGCCGGAAAGGGAAACGCGAAAGCGGGGAACCGGACGGCGGAAGAGCAGGAGCCCGTTTCGGCCGGGAATCGGACACGGAAGAGTCTGATAGAGT
>NZ_JBIBZU010000010.1:0-272823 GCF_043088245.1 Streptomyces sp. NPDC014623
GCCGGACGCGTCGCGTCACCGAACGGGTCGTTGCCACGCCAGCCCACGGTCCACAGACCGAAGGTGAACCTGTCCGCAGGGGTGGGAGTGAAGCGGTCCGGCATTGCACAGCCTCTTGTCGACGTCAGGTCCGGACGACAGCTCCGCCGACCGGCCAATTTGTTTGCTTGCAGTACTAATACGCCATCCCGTCGATGGTTTCCAGACCATTTCCGTGACGTATCGGTCACGTGGTGCAAACGTGGCAGTTCTGGGATCGCGGCGTACGATTCGGTGAATCGGGCAATCCGGGAATTCCCGTCGCATGCCAGTCCTGTCGGTCATATTTGTTTTGTGTACGATCAAAATTGAGAGGACCCGCAGCCGCGCTTGCCGCAGGCGCCCTGACGTCCCGCCCAGCACCTCCTGACCGGCTAAGGACCACCCCCATGAAGTTCACCGACGGCTTCTGGCAGATGCGCAGTGGTGTGCACGCCTCGTACGCCACGGAAGTCCGCGACGTCCGCCTCGACGACGACCGTCTCGCCGCCTACGCCTCCGTCAAGCGCGTCGAGCGCCGCGGCGACACACTGAACGCCCCGCTGATCACCGTGGAGGCCCACGCGCCGGCCGAAGGCGTCATCGCGGTGCGCCTCACCCACCACGCCGGCAAGCGCCGCAAAGGCCCCGACTTCGAACTGCCGGGCGCGGCGGAGCAGTCCGCCGCCACCACCCGCACCCAGGACTCGGCCGCCGAACTGACCAGCGGCCCGCTCACCCTGCGGCTCCCCACCGAAGGCGCCTTCGGTCTGGAGTTCCTCGACGGAAACGGCCGGGTCCTGACCACCGCAGGCCGCAAGGGCAGCGCGTTCGCCACCGTGGAGGACGGCAGTCACCACATGTTCGCCCAGCTCGCCCTCGGTGTGGGCGAGACCGTCCACGGCCTCGGTGAGCGCTTCACGCCGTACGTGAAGAACGGCCAGGTCGTCGACATGTGGCAGGCGGACGGCGGCACCAGCAGCGAGCAGGCGTACAAGAACATCCCGTTCTACCTGTCCTCGCGCGGCTACGGCGTCTTCGTCAACCACCCCGGCAAGGTCTCCTTCGAGGTCGGATCCGAGGCCGTCGGGCAGGTGCAGTTCAGCGTCGAGGACCAGACGCTGGAGTACTTCGTCATCGCGGGCCCCACCCCGAAGGAGGTCCTGTCCCGGTACGCGGCCCTCACCGGCCTCCCTGCCCTCCCTCCGGCCTGGTCGTTCGGCCTCTGGCTGACCACCTCCTTCACCACCTCGTACGACGAGGCCACCGTCACCTCCTTCGTCGACGGGATGGCCGAGCGCGGCATCCCGCTGAGCGTGTTCCACTTCGACTGCTTCTGGATGCGCGAGTACCAGTGGTGCGACTTCGAGTGGGACCCGGCCGTCTTCCCCGACCCGGAGGGGATGATCGCCCGGCTCAAGGACAAGGGCCTGAAGATCTGCGTCTGGATCAACCCGTACATCGGGCAGAAGAGCGCCCTGTACGAAGAGGGCGCCGAGAAGGGCTACTTCGTCCGGACGGCCGACGGCGACATCTGGCAGTGGGACAAGTGGCAGGCCGGCATGGCGCTGGTCGACTTCACGAACCCCGAGGCCACCGCCTGGTTCCAGGACAAGCTGAAGGGTCTGCTCGACCAGGGCGTCGACGGCTTCAAGACCGACTTCGGCGAGCGCATCCCGACGGACGTCGTCTGGCACGACGGCTCCGACACCGAACGCATGCACAACTACTACACGCACCTTTACAACAAGGCCGTCTTCGAGATCCTGGAGCGGGAGCGCGGCCAGGGCGAGGCCGTGCTCTTCGCCCGCTCGGCCGCAGCGGGCGGGCAGCAGTTCCCGGTCCACTGGGGTGGTGACTGCTGGTCCTCCTTCGAGGCCATGGCGGAGTCCCTGCGCGGCGGGCTGTCGCTGTCCCTGTCCGGCTTCGGCTTCTGGAGCCACGACATCGGCGGCTTCGAAGGAACCCCCGACCCGGCCGTCTTCAAGCGCTGGCTCGCCTTCGGCCTGCTCTCCTCGCACAGCCGGCTCCACGGCTCGTCCTCGTACCGCGTGCCGTGGGAGTTCGGCGACGAAGCGGTGGACGTGGCCCGGCAGTTCACCCGCCTCAAGCACCGCCTCATGCCGTACCTGTACGGCGTGGCCGTCGAGGCCCACCGCACGGGTGTCCCCACGATGCGCCCGCTGCTGCTGGAGTTCCCCGACGACCCGACGGCCCGCACGGCGGACCGTGAGTACCTCCTGGGCCCGGACGTCCTGGTCGCGCCGGTCTTCACCGACGACGGAGAGGTCGAGTACTACGTGCCCCAGGGCACCTGGACCCACCTGCTGACGGGCGACACGGTCACCGGCCCCGCCTGGCACCGCGAGACCCACGGCTTCGACAGCCTCCCGCTGCTGGTCCGCCAGGGAGCGGTGCTGCCACTCGGTGCGGACGAGTCCCGCCCGGACGGCGAGTGGCTCGACGACCTCGAACTCCGCGTCCACGCCCCGGCGGGCACCGGCGACTTCACCCGCACGGTGACGGTCCCCGACCGCACGGGTGCGGTGGCGGCGACGTACGAGGTGACCTGTGAGGGCGGCGAGGTCCGCGTCACCACGGACACCGACCGGCCGTACACGGTCACGGTCGTAGGCTGACCTCCTACGACCCTTTCCGAGCCGGCCCCGCACCGGGGCCGGCTCCCCGGCGCAAGGTGGAGTCCATGGGCGAGCTGCTTCTGATCCGGCACGGCGAGACGGAATGGTCCCGCTCCGGGCAGCACACGAGTCACACGGACCTGCCGCTGACCGAACTGGGGGAGCGCCAGGCCCGTGCGCTCGTTCCCGTCCTGGCGGAACGCAGTGTCGGCCTCACCCTGGTCAGCCCCCTCCTGCGCGCCCGCCGCACCGCGGAACTGGCCGGCCTGCGCGCGCCCCGTGTGACACCGGACCTGCACGAGTGGGACTACGGCGCGTACGAGGGCATCACCACGGTGGAGATCCGCCGCACCCGCCCCGACTGGGACCTCTGGAGGGACGGCGTCGCCCCAGGCCCCGAGGACCACCCCGGTGAATCCCCGTCCGAGGTCGCGGACCGCGCGGACCGGGTCCTGGCCGAGGTCGCGGCAGCGGCGTCCCGCATGGGCCACGACGACATCGCCCTGGTCGCCCACTCCCATTTCCTGCGCGCCCTCACCGCCCGCTACCTGGGACTGCCGGTGACCGGCGGGGAACTCTTCCAGCTGGCCACGGGCGCGGTCTCGCGCCTCGGCCGGGAACACGGCAAGCCGGTCGTCAAGGCCATGAACATCGCCATCCCGAGGAGCATGTTCGAGGCGGCGGGCTGCTGACCCGGCACCGGGCGACCGTCAGAGGGCGCCGCTCCTGAGGGCCTCGGCGAACGGCGCCCGGCGCGCGGTCCCGAAGACCGGCGCGGGGCCGCCGGGAGCCTTGCTGTCGGGACGGGGGCGAGGCCGGGGAAGCCGTCGGCGATCTCGGGACGGTCCCCCGTCTCCGTTGCCGTAGGACGACTTGCGCCACGTCACTGAGCACGGGTCACGGGAGGCGAGCATCTGTCGCACGGCCCTTCGCAGCCGATCCGACGAGGGACGAGGATGCTTCCGGGGAGAGCGAGGAAGTCCTGGCCAGATCGCATGCGGAAGGGAATTGCTCCACCAGACCGGCATCCTCGACCAGTTGACCGCTGTAGGCCGCCTCCGTACAACCGGCAGGAGGGGCATCGGCGAAGTGCATCAGTGTCACCGCCGTGTCCAGGAGAGGGTTCGACCCTGCCGGAGCATCGGCCCTCACACGTCCGACAGCGTTTCACAGCAACGAGTACGACGGCCCGTCCGTGACGAACGTGAATTATTCCTGGAGCACCTTCGAGGTGACGTGGAAGCCGTTGAACGGCGTAAGGCCTCGGCAGTAGGGCGCGTCGAACAACTAAGCGACTCGTGTGGTGCCTGACAGGGGACCGGACAGCATGGACGCGCAGACATGCGGAGAGGCGGACGAGGTGGACCCCGCGGGCCAGTGGGTGGTCAATCCCGGGACCGGCGCGTACGAACTGCGTCCGGACGGCCCTTCCGCACCTCGTCCCCGGAGCGACGGCGGCGCCGATTCCGGCCCCCCGCGACCGCACCCGCCCGCGTCCCCCGGCAGCGCAACCGCCGCAGCGCACCCTCCACGGACACCCCGCGCGGACCCGGACGCGGCAAGCGCAGGCGAGGCGGCAAGAAGAAGGGGCTGGTGTGGACCGGGGGCGCCCTCGTGCTGGTCCTCGTCGGGACGCCGGCGTACGCCTGCTACTGGTACAACCGCCTCGACGGCAGCATCAGCACCGTCGGCATCGGTGACGTGGGGAGCGGCGGCGTCCTGGAGGACGGGCCGGCCGGCATCCTGGT
The DNA here is from genome assembly GCF_043088245.1 of Streptomyces sp. NPDC014623. Lineage (NCBI taxonomy): Bacteria > Bacillati > Actinomycetota > Actinomycetes > Kitasatosporales > Streptomycetaceae > Streptomyces > Streptomyces sp. NPDC014623. The sequence continues at coordinate 4,406 of NZ_JBIBZU010000010.1, forward strand.
CATCGGCGACGACGTACGCGTCGGCAAGGGCGACGAGGACTACGGCGACCGGGACAACGTCACCGGCCACGCCGACACCACCCTCCTCTTCCACATATCCGGCGACCGCTCCGAGGCGACCGTGGTGAGCATCCCCCGGGACCTCACGACCACCGACCCGGACTGCGGGACCAGGCAGTCCGACGGCTCGACCGGGGTCATCGCGGGGTCGGGGCCCCCACCAGGTTCAACGAGTCCTCCGGGTGAAGGGCGTGACCCCGGTCGCACCATGCGCACGGTCGAGGGCATCACGGACCTCGAGGCCGACCACTTCATGATGTCCGACCCCAACGCGGTCAAGACGCTGTCCACCGCGGTCGGTGGTGTCAAGGTGTGTCTCGAGAAGCCCGTCAAGGACGAGGGCGGCGGGTCCCAGCTCGACCTGCCGGCCGGCGAGAGCGGGACCGGGGGGCGAGGCCGCGCTGTCGTTCCTCCGCGACCGGCACGGAGGCCGGCCGGCCCCTTGCCCCGCCGAAGAAGACGGAGGTCAAGCAGTCACGGGCCGACCAGGACGTGTGCGGGGCGTAGACCCGCCGAGGGCGGGTGGCCTCGCGGCCCCGGAGCGAGAAGGACGGCCGGCACCTCGCCCCGGGGTGCCGGCCGGTTCCGTGTGGCGTGCCCTGGATCAGGCCGCCTTCTTCTCGAGTGACGTCAGGTGGGCGAAGACGACGACGTTGGCCGAGTAGCCGTTCTTCTTGTCGAAACGTCCACCGCACGTCAGGAGCCTGAGCTCCGGGCGGCCGGTCGCCCCGTACACCTTGTCGTCGGGGAACTCGTCCTTCGTGTACGTCTTCACCTCGTCGACGGTGAAGACCGCGGTCCGTCTGTCCGCCCGGGTGACCTTCACGGTCTCACCCCGGCGCAGGGCGTTGAGATTGAGGAAGACGGCCGGCCCCGTCGCGGTGTCCCGGTGGCCGACGAGCAGGGCTGTTCCCGCCTCCCCGGGGGACGGGCCCTTCCTGTACCACCCCACCTCCATCGGCCGGCTCAACGGCGGGGCGCCGAGCCGGCCCTTCTTGTCCAGACCGAGGCCGACGACCGGGGTCTCGATGAAGATCGCGGGGATGGCCACCTTCACCGGGCGTGAATGCACCAACGGGGCGTGCGAGGCGGGCACCTTCGCCTGCGGCTGGTGCGATGCTCCCTCGAACGGTGGAGCCCCGCCGCCCGCGGCGTCGCTGCCGCGGGCAGCGGTGACCGACGTGACGTCCTCGGACGAGTCCGAGCTCAGCCACACGATGCCGGTCACCAGCGAGAAGGCCACACTCAGGGTCATCGTGAGCCGGCATGCGCGGCTCGGCCCCCGCCGTCGCCGTCGGCCGTGCGGGTTATGCCTCGTGGCGGGCACGACGGCGCGCGGAGCGACGGACCATGAGCAGCCCCGCGATTCCGGCGGCACCGGCGACCAGCGCGGCCGAGGGCCCGATGTCCGACTCGCTCTCGTTGCTGACGCCTCCCATGTCGGGGACGCCGCCGCCGCCCGCCGGCACCGCGCCGGACGGCTTGTCGTAGGACTTCTCGGCGCTCTTCTCCCCGGTCTTCCCGGTCTCCGACTCGGACGACGAACCCCGGTCGTCACCGTCCTTGTGGTGGTCGCCGGACCCGCCCCGGCCCTCGTGCTTGGAGCAGTCGACCTCGAAGCTCCGCTGCTTCGGACCCGACGGGACGGTCCATACCAGCTGGTACGTGCCCTCGGGGAGCAGGTACTGCTGGCTGCGGGCCTGGCCGTTCACGAGCGGGAGGGTGCCCAGCAGCGTGTTGCCCGGGGGGACGGTCGGCGGCTGCTCGGTGATCGTCCAGGGGACGGAGGGGAAGGACTCGAAGTTGCTCGCCCTGAGCACGAACTTGCAGACCTCGACGCCGTCGCGGTCTCCGCGCGAGTGCCAGCCGACCGACGTGATCTCGATGTCGCCGCTGTCCCCGGGCAGGGCGTAGGCGGCGGGAGCTCCGGCCAGGGTGGCACCGGCGACGGCGACCGCAGCAGCCATCGTGACGCCCGTGCGGGCGCTGCGGGAGCGGACGGAAGCGGAAATGCGCATGCTGGGCTCCTTCAAGCCGAGATGATTGTCGTACTGATCACCTGATCGCTTAAGGGATGCCATAGATCTTCTTGAGGGCTAGTCAGGACACCGGAAAAGCACGCAAAGATGCCCTGACTAGCCCAAAGCGTACGGCGTGTCCCAGGTGTGGGCAGCCCGAGGGAGCGAAAACAGACGAGGCGTCATGGCGAGGGCGGTACCCGGACTCGCGGAGCAGGCAGCCGGATGGACGGTGCCCCGCATCCGTGGGGCATGCGGAGCACGACACCGGGGGCCGGCCACCCCCTGTGCGGGTGGCCGGCCCCCGGCCCGTGATTCCGGTCAGGCGGTCAGGAGATCAGCTCGATCTCCGCCAGAGTCGCCGCCGTCGTGCTCACCAGCCGGTACTTCGCGTACGCCTTCGGCGCCTGTACCGAGAACACCCGGGTCTGCTTGTCCCAGGCGAACGTCTGGCCGGACCGCTTGTCGAGGTCCTTCCACGACGTGCCGTCGGCCGAACCCTGCAGGACCCAGCCCGTGGGGGCCTTCGCCGCCGTGGCGGAGGTCAGCGTGTACCGGACCGCCTTCGTGCCCGCGGCGGCGGGCAGCTCCACCGACTCGACCGGGGCCGATGTCGCGGAGGTGTCGTCGTACAGCGCGCCCTCACCCTCGAGCACGTCACCCCTCGGGGCGGGCACCTTGTCGTCCCGGGTGATGGAGACCGGGGCCGCGTCCTTGCCCGTGCCCCACGAGGAGGGCTCGGAGCCCATGTCGAACTCCAGCACGCCGCCCTTGGCGAGCAGGCCGTGCGGCAGTGAAGTGGAGGCCCACCTCTTGCCGTTGACCTTCAGGCCCTGGACGTAGATGTTCTTCGCGCTGTTCTTCGGGGCCTTGACGACCAGTTCGCGCCCGTTCTCCAGGTGCACGGTCGTCTTCGTGAAGAGCGGCGAGCCGATCGCGTACTCACCGCTGCCCATGACCAGTGGGTAGAAGCCGAGCGAGGAGAAGAGGAACCAGGCCGACTGCTCGCCGTTGTCCTCGTCACCGTGATAACCCTGGCCGATCTCACTGCCGGTGTACAGCCGGCCGAGGACCTCGCGGACCTTCTCCTGGGTCTTCCAGGGCTGGGAGGCCGCGTTGTACATGTACGTGGCGTGGTGTGCGACCTGGTTGCTGTGACCGTACTGGCCCATCCGCACGTCGCGCGCCTCGGTCATCTCGTGGATGACGCCACCGTACGAGCCGACGAATTCGGGTCCGGCGGTCTCGGGGGTCGAGAAGTACGTGTCCAGCTTCTCGGCCAGGCCGTCACGCCCGCCGTAGAGGTTGGCCAGGCCACGGCTGTCCTGCGGGGCGGTGAAGGCGTAACCCCAGCCGTTGGTCTCGGTGTAGTCGTAGCCCCAGACACGGGGGTCGTACCGGTCGGAGGGCACGCGCCAGTCGCCGTTCGCCTTCTTGCCCTGGAAGAAGCCCGCCTTCCCGTCGAAGAGCTTGACGTAGTTCTGCGCGCGGTTGAGGAAGTACTCGGACTCCTCCTTGTAGCGCGCCTTCTTCGTCTTCCTGTAAAGCGCCTTGCCCATCTCCGCGATGCCGTAGTCGTTGAGGTAGCCCTCCAGCGACCAGGAAAGCCCCTCGTGCGTCGAGGTGTCGGCGTATCCGGTGAAGACCGAGGTCTCCATGCCCTTGCGGCCGACGCCCGAGGACGGAGGCGCCACCGTGGCGTTCTTGACCGCCGCGTCGTACGCCGCCTCGGCGTCGAAGTCGACGCCCTTGACGTACGCGTCGGCGAAGGCCACGTCGGAGCTGGTACCGGTCATCAGGTCCGCGTAACCGGGGGAGGACCAGCGGGAGGTCCAGCCGCCGTCCTTGTAGTGCTGGACGAAGCCGTCGACCAGCTTGCCGGCCTGCTTCGGGGAGAGGAAGGAGTACGCGGGCCAGGTCGTCCGGTAGGTGTCCCAGAAGCCGTTGTTGACGTACACCTCACCCTTGACGATCTTCGCGCCGGTGTGGGTCGGGGTGTCGGTGCCCGTCTGCGGCGAGAAGGGGCTCGCGTAGGCGCTCTTGCCGTCGACCTGTTCGAAGCCCGAGTTGGGGTAGAGGTAGAGCCGGTACAGGCTGGAGTAGAGCGTGGTCAGCTGGTCGGCGTTCGCCCCCTCGACCTCCACCTTGCCGAGGATCTTGTCCCAGGCCTTCTGCGCGTTCTTCCTGACCTTGTCGAAGGAGGTTCTGGCCGGGAGCTCCATGGCGAGGTTCTTCTTCGCCTGGTCGACGCTGATCAGCGACGTGGCCAGCCGCAGGCCGACCGTACGGTCCTTGCCCGCGTCGAAGCGGAAGAAGCCGGTCACGTCGTCACCGCCGCCGCCCTTCAGCTTGCCGCTGTCGGTGACCGGTGCGTCGAAGACGCCGTGCACGAACAGGCGTGTCGCCCCGGTGGACAGGCCGCTCTTGACGTCCGAATAGCCGGAGAAGGAGCCCGTCTCCGGGTCGAGGGTGAGCCCGCCCCTGTTGTCGACGTTGTCGAAGACCAGGCTCGCGTCGTCACCGGGGTAGGTGAACCGCATCCGCGCCGCGTGGTCGGTCGGCGTCATCTCGGCCTTGAGGCCGTTCTCGAACGTCACCCCGTAGTAGTGCGGCTTCGCGATCTCGTTCTCGTGGCGGAACGGCAGCGCGCGAGCCGTGCGGGAGGCGTCGGGAGTGCCGGAGGCCGCCGACGGCATCATCTGGAAGGTCTGGCGGTCACCCATCCAGGGGCTCGGCTCATGGCTGGCGCTGAACGCCTGGAGCGTGGGCAGGTTGTCCTCGTTGTTGCCCCGCGCGTAGTCGTACAGCCAGCTCGTGGACCCGGCGTTGGTGACTGGCGTCCAGAAGTTGAAGCCGTGCGGGACCGCGGTGGCCGGGATGTTGTTGCCGCGCGAGAAGCCACCGCTGGAATGGGTGCCGCGCACGGTCGACGCGTAGTCCGAAAGGTGCGTCTTGCGCTTCTCCGGGGCCTTCGGGGCGATCGTGATGTCGTCGACCCAGCCCTGGAACTTCGCGGGGCCCTTGGGGGAGTCGTACGCCACCAGGATCCGGTCGACGGTCTTGCCGGCCGCGACCGTGCCGATCCGCGAGGCGACCTTGTTCCACTGGTTCACGTACAGCCGCTTGGCGTCGGCCTGGCCCCGGGGGGTGAGCAGGCCGCCGTGGCTGTCGGTGGCCTTCAGTCCGCTCAGGTAGGTGCCGTCGGTGAACGCCAGGTCCACCGCCACGTGGGTCGCGGGGTAGTTCAGGTCCGTCTCGCCCATCTGCGGGTAGACGAGGTAGGAGAGCTGGGTGTCCTTGGTGACCGCCGTGTCGACGTCGAAGACCTTGTTGTACGAGTAGGCGTGGCCGTCCGGCTTGTGCGTACCGGCGTAGCGCAGGGCCTTCTTCCCGGTGAAGCCGGCGCCCTGCTTGGCGGTGGGGGAGCCGGAGGGGCCGCGGTCGGGCTGGGTGCGCATGTCGCCGGGCTCGGGGGTGGAGGCGTCCCCGTTCGAGAACTGTACGTCGGCGAGCTGGAGCGCGTCGGAGGCGCCGTTGTTCTTCGTGATCTCCAGCCGGAAGTGCTGGTAGGCGGTCTCCGTGGTGAAGTCGAACGACTTGGTCTGGAAGCGCTCGGAGAACGTCTGGCCGGTGCGGGTGTCCAGGTCCGTCCAGCTCCTGCCGTCGGCCGATCCCTTCAGGGTCCAGTCCTTGGGGTCCCGCTCGGCGTGGTCGTTGGCCGAAGTGAGGGCGTACGTCACGACCTTGGTGGGTGCGGCGAGGTCGAACTCGACCCAGCCCGTGGACTCGAAGGCCAGCCACTTGGTGCGGGGCTCCACGTCGGTCAGGTTCTCCTTGACCTCACCACCGCCGGCATTCTCGCCGCTGGCACGCAGATCCGTGACCTGATCGGTGACGTTGCCCGGTATCCCGGTGGAGAACCCGCCGTCGACACCCGACGCCCGCTTCTTCCCGTCGGCGCCCTCCTCCACGGTGTTGCGCCAGTCCGGCTGCTTCTCGTCGGACTCGAACGAGGAGCTGAACGAGGTCTCGCCGGAGGGCTTCTGTGCGGGGCCGGACGGCTGGGCGAGGGCAGCGGTGGGCGCCGCCAGGGTCAGGACGAGAGAGGCCGCGAGGACCGCGGCGGAGTGGCTGTGTCTGTGGCGTGAGCCGTGCTGAGGACCACGTAGGGGCTGCATACGGAGCCGTTCCTCCCGGGGGGCATGCTCTGGACAACGTTGTCATCATGGGATGCGGGTTCCAGTAGGGAGCCAAGTGACTGCATGTGTCAAGGGTGTTGCGTGCGGTCGACGCCGGCGATTCGGCCGTATTGCGGAAAACGGCGTTTCTGCGTGAGGGGGCGCGCCGCCGAGGTGTCCATGAGGTCTCAACTCGGGAAAGACTGCCGCTCAACCATGCATTCGATCTTGCCCAGTTGGCGGCAAGTGGACTATACCTGTCGGCGTCTGCACAGCCGCTTCACAGAGGCCTGCGGACGCGGGGGAGGGTGGAACGGCTGTGGGCGCGCGAGGTGGCCCGCCGCGCGTTCTCCCGTCAAGTCCTCCACCGCATCCGGCAATACGGCAATCTGCACGACCCGAGCGCAACTGACCGCGGTGGCGGGGCCCTTCGCCTAGGCGAATTCACTACGGGTGACCGGTACACCGCCTGAGTCCTGGAGAAGGCGAGGACTTGAGCATGGGATCCACCTCCGGCCGCACGAATGAGGGCCTTGGCCGTCGCGATGTGATCAAGCGTTCTGCCGCACTCGGCCTGATCACTGTTCCGACGATGAGCTTCCTGTCGGCTTGTGCGAGCAGCGACGGCGGAAGTGACGAGAAGGCGGAAAAGGGCACCAAGAGCGCGAAGAACCCGCTCGGTGTCAATGAGGCCGCCGCCCTCGAAGTCGTCATCTTCAACGGTGGCTTCGGCGAGCAGTACGCGATCGACGCGGAGAAGAAGTACAACGAGGCCTTCCCGAAGGCGCCGAAGGTCAAGCACTCCGCGACCGAGAAGATCCAGTCGATCCTGCAGCCGCGTTTCAACGGCGGAACCCCGCCGGACCTGATCGACAACTCGGGCGCCGAGCAGATGGACATGGGCGTCCTGGTCGGCAAGAAGCAGCTCGCCGACCTGACACCGCTGATGGACGCCCCGTCCTACGACGACCCGGCCAAGAAGGTGCGCGACACGCTGCGCCCCGGAGTCCTGGAGATGGGCCAGTTCGACGGCGACCCGGTCTGGATCATGTACTACGCGTACACGGTCTACGGCGTCTGGTACTCGCAGACCGCGCTGGAGAAGCTCGACGCGACGTACCCGGAGACCTGGGACGACATGCTGGCGCTGTGCGCCAAGGCGAAGAAGCAGGGCATCGCCGGCTGGACGTACCCGGGCAAGTACCCGTACTACCTGCCCTTCTCGCTCTACCCCTTCATCGCCAAGATCGGCGGCCGCGAGGTCCTCGACAAGATCGACAACCTGGAGCCGAACGCCTGGAAGGACCCGGCCGTCAAGGCCGCTTTCGAGGCGTACTACGAGCTCTTCGCCAAGGGCTACATCCTCAAGGGCACGCCCGGCCTGACCCACATCCAGTCCCAGACCGAGTGGACCAAGGGCAAGGCGCTCTTCATCCCGAACGGTTCGTGGGTGGAGAACGAGGCCGCGCCCACCACGCCGGACGACTTCAAGATGACGGTCGGCGCGCCGTCCGGTCTCGACTCGTCCGACAAAATGCCCTTCGGTACCGTCTGGGCGTCCGGCGGTGAGCCGTTCATCGTCCCGGCGAACGCGAAGAACCCCGAGGGCGGCATGGAGCAGCTGCGCATCATGCTCAGCGAGGAGTCCTCCAGGAACTTCACCCAGAAGGTCAAGTCGCTGACCGCCCTCAACGGCGGCACCGACGGCCTGACCCTGTCCACCGCGCTGCAGTCCGGCGTCGACGTCCTGGCGAAGGCCGGCGAGAACGTGGTGAACCCGCGCCTGCAGGACTGGTACGCGAAGCTGCAGAAGGAGCAGATCGGTATCGCCGGGATCGGCGAGATGATGGCCGGCCGCGCGACCCCGGCGGAGACCATCAAGAAGATCCAGGGCTTCGCCGACGCGGCGGCCAAGGACCAGTCCATCAAGCACTACAAGCACCAGTGAGCAACCGTCACCAGCGGCGGCACCCGCTCAGAGATCGGGGTCGGTAAACGATGCAGCACGGCAAGTACCGGTTCATCGCGGGATTCCTGGTAGCCCCGCTGGCGTTGTACGCCATCTTCGTCATCTGGCCCTTCGTCCAGTCCATCTACTACTCGTTCACGGACTGGACCGGACTGAGCCCGGACTTCCAGATGGTCGGCTTCGACAACTACAGCCGGATGCTCGACGACGACATCTTCTGGAAGTCGCTGCAGCACAGTGTGCTGCTGGCGCTGCTGCTGCCGCTGGTGACACTGGGCCTCGCGCTCTTCTTCGCCTTCATGCTCAATGTCGGCGGCCGGCGGCGCAAGAACGCCGCGGTCGCCGGCGTGCGGGGCTCCTCGTTCTACAAGATCGCCTATTTCTTCCCCCAGGTCCTGTCGATCGTCATCGTCGCCCTGCTCTTCCAGTTCGCGTTCAACCCCACGTCCGGAATGCTGAACGAGACCCTCAAGGCGGTGGGGCTCAAGAGCCTCCAGCCGGACTGGCTGGGCGACCCCGATCTGGCCCTGTACTGCGTGATGGTCGTGCTGATCTGGTCGACGGTCGGATTCTTCGTCGTCCTCTTCTCCGCCGGAATGGCGTCGATCCCGAAGGACTTCTACGAGGCCGCCCTGCTCGACGGAGCCAGCCGCTTCACGACGTTCTTCAAGATCACGCTGCCGCTGCTCTGGGACACCGTGCAGTCCGGCTGGGTCTACATGGGCATCCTGGCGCTCGGCGTGGAGGCCTTCACCGCCGTACAGGTCATGACGGTCGGCCCCGGCGGCCCCGACTACTCCACCACCGTGCTGCCGCTGTACGTCTACCAGACGGCCTTCCGGGACGCGCAGGCCGGCTACGCGACCACGATCGGCGTCGGGCTGCTCATCGTCACCATGCTCTTCGCCGGCATCGTGATGCGTCTGGGCCGGCGCGAGCGGCTGGAGTTCTGATGCGGGCCGCTGCGGAACACGGCGACCTGGCGTGCGGCTCCAGGAAGATCAGCTCGGTCCCGGGGGCCGGCCCGACAGTTGTACGAGGTGAGCACACATGAAGGTCACTGAGACTCCTCCCGCCGTCCCGGCCCCGCGCTCGCCGGTGACGAAGACGGACGACCCCGTGGGCGAGCCGGCGAAGAGCAGCGAGGGCAAGGTCCTCAACGTCTTCTCGCACGGTGTGCTGATCATCTGGGCGGTCCTCGTCGTCATGCCGCTGCTGTGGGCGGTGATGTCGTCCTTCAAGTCGGACGACTCGATCCTGTCGGCGCCCTGGGCGCTGCCGGACAAGCTCCACTTCGAGAACTGGTCACGCGCCTGGAGCCAGGCCCACATGAGTGACTACTTCCTCAACACCATCCTGGTGGTGGGGGGTTCACTCATCGGCACACTGCTGCTGGGTTCCATGGCGGCGTACGTGCTGGCGCGGTTCGACTTCCCCGGGAACCGCTTCGTCTACTTCCTCTTCATCGGCGGGATGAGCTTCCCGGTCATCCTGGCGCTGGTCCCGCTGTTCTTCGTCATGAACAACATGGGCCTGCTGAACTCGGTGCACGGGCTGATCCTGGTCTACATCGCGTACTCGCTGCCCTTCACCGTCTTCTTCCTCACCTCGTTCTTCCGGACCCTGCCGAGCTCGATCGCCGAAGCCGCCATGCTGGACGGCGCCTCGCACACCCGGACGTTCTTCCAGGTGATGCTGCCCATGGCGAAGCCCGGCCTGATCAGCGTCGGCATCTTCAACTTCCTCGGGCAGTGGAACCAGTACATGCTGCCGACCGTCCTGAACACCGATCCGGACGGCAAGGTGCTGTCCCAGGGCCTCGTCGAACTGGCCACCAGCCAGGGGTACAAGGGGGACTGGTCGGGCCTCTTCGCGGGGCTGGTCATGGCGATGCTGCCGGTCCTCGCCGCCTACATCGTCTTCCAGCGCCAGGTCGTCGCGGGGCTGACGGCGGGGGCGCTGAAGTAGGACGGCCCCCGGCGCGCGTTCACGTATCAACCCCTGTCGTCACCCGGGCAACAACAGTCACCAGAAACGAACAGGCCCCGTCGGGCCGCCAGTCACCCCTCGGCCACCGGCCGAGGGGTGGTTTCATGCCCTTTCTTCGGGTTTCGCGCCTGTCCGGATGTGGAGGCCCGATGCTCATCGGAGGCTGTCGCTGCTCAAGGTCTTGACGGGGGGCACCCCAAAACGCTCAGCTTAGGGTTCACATGTTGGAGAAAACGGCAGGAGTGAGTGAGTCGATGGAGACTCCGGGGTCGCAGACATCTCTGCATCGGGCCAACCTTGAGCGGGTCGTACGTGCCGTGAGGATGGCGGGGTCCCTGACCCAGGCCGAGATCGCCAGGAGCACCGGTCTCTCCGCAGCCACCGTCTCCAACATCGTCCGTGAACTCAAGGACGGCGGCACGGTCGAGGTGACCCCCACCTCGGCCGGTGGGCGCCGCGCCAGGAGCGTCTCCCTCAGCGGGGACGCGGGCATCGTCATCGGGGTGGACTTCGGGCACACCCACCTCCGGGTGGCCATCGGCAACCTGGCCCACCAGGTGCTGGCCGAGGAGTCCGAGCCGCTGGACGTGGACGCCTCGTCGGCGCAGGGCTTCGGCCGGGCGGAGCAGCTGGTCAACCGCCTGGTCGAGACCACCGGGATCAGTCCCGGGAAGGTGATCGGCGTGGGCCTCGGCGTACCGGGCCCGATCGACGTCGAATCCGGCACGCTGGGCTCCACCTCGATCCTCCCGGGCTGGACGGGCATCAATCCCAGCCAGGAGCTCGCCGGACGCCTCGGCGTGCCGGTGTACGTGGACAACGATGCCAACCTCGGCGCGCTCGGGGAACTGGTCTGGGGCAGCGGCAGGGGCGTCAGGGACCTCGCGTACATCAAGGTCGCCAGCGGTGTCGGCGCCGGCCTGGTGATCGACGGGCACATCTACCGGGGGCCCGGCGGGACGGCCGGCGAGATCGGCCACATCACCCTCGACGAATCGGGCCCTGTCTGCCGCTGCGGCAACCGCGGCTGCCTGGAGACCTTCACCGCCGCCCGGTACGTCCTGCCGCTGCTGAAGCCCAGCCACGGGCAGGACCTCACCATGGAGCGGATGGTCCAGCTGGCCCGCGAAGGAGATCCGGGATGCCGCAGGGTCATCGGGGACGTCGGCCGGCACATCGGCAGCGGCGTGGCGAACCTGTGCAATCTGCTCAACCCGAGCAGGGTGGTGCTCGGCGGCTCCCTCGCGGAGGCGGGGGAGCTGGTGCTGGGGCCCATCCGGGACTCGGTCTCGCGCTACGCCATCCCCAGTGCCGCGCGGCAGCTCTCCGTACTCCCCGGGGCGCTCGGAGGGCGGGCCGAGGTCCTGGGCGCACTGGCCCTCGTACTCAGCGAGATGGGGGATTCGACCCTTTTGGAGGGCACCCTCCCCACGGCGACTCCCGCCTTCACTTAGATAACGAATGGCACCGTTGTCATCTCGTTAAGAATTTACTCCTTGACGCCGCCCCTGTGGCCGAGTTGACTTCCAGCCACCTCGGCCGCAACGTCGCGGCCTCGTCAGGGAGGTTCGAAATGAACACGCGTATGCGTCGTGCCGCCGTTGTCGTCGCCGCCACCACCATGGCCGTCTCGCTCGCTGCTTGCGGGAGCGCCAAGGAGTCGGGCGACAAGGCCACCACCGACTCGGCCAAGAAGGGCGACGATCTCAAGATCGGTCTGCTCCTCCCCGAGAACGTCACGGCCCGTTACGAGAAGTTCGACAAGCCGATCATCGAGAAGAAGATCAGCGAACTCACCAGCGGCAAGGCGGAGGTCACCTACGCCAACGCCAGGCAGGACGCCACGCTGCAGGCGCAGCAGGTCGACACCATGATCACGGGCAAGGTCGACGCGCTGATCATCGACGCGGTCGACGCCAAGGCCATCGAGAACAGCGTGAAGAAGGCCAAGGACGCGGGCATCCCCGTCGTCGCCTTCGACCGCCTCGCCGAGGGCCCGATCGACGCCTACACCTCCTTCGACAACGAAGAGGTCGGCCGCGTGCAGGGCACGGCCCTGCTGGAGGCCCTGGGCGGCGCCGCCAAGCCCACCGTCGTCATGATGCACGGTGCGATCACCGACCCGAACGCCAAGCTCTTCAAGAAGGGCGCGAAGTCCGTCCTCGACGGCAAGGTGACGTACGGCAAGGAGTACGACACCAAGGAGTGGAAGCCGGAGAACGCCAACGCCAACATGGAGGGTGCGATCACGGCTCTCGGCAAGGACAAGATCGCCGGCGTCTACTCCGCCAACGACGGCATGGCGGGCGGCATCATCCAGGCCCTCAAGTCCGCCGGCATCTCCAAGCTCCCGCCGGTCACCGGCCAGGACGCCGAACTCGCCGGTGTGCAGCGCATCGTCACCGGTGAGCAGTTCATGAGCGTCTACAAGCCGTACCCGCAGGAGGGCATCGTCGCCGCGGAGATGGCCGTCGCGCTCGCCAAGGGCGAGAAGCTCGACACCATCGCCACGTCCAAGGTCGACAACGCCGGCACGAAGGGCATCCCCACCGTGCTCGTCCCGGTCGTCTCGCTGACCAAGGACAACATCAAGGACACCGTCATCAAGGACGGCATCTACACGCTCGACGAGATCTGCACGGCCAAGTACAAGGCCGCCTGCGCCACCGTCGGGCTCCAGTAGGCCCCAGCCCGTCCGTGTCCGGCCCTCCGCGGCCGGCCGGACGGACCCGAAGCCTGTCCGGCGCCCCGCCCACCGACTGTCCCGCTGCCGGGCGGGGCGCCGGACGGAACGCTTCGGCGCTCTTCCTCAATTCTTCTGCTCAGACCACCGTGCCTTCCCCCAGGCGCGGTATCCCCGCCGGGTCAGGCGGCGAAGGAGATGGTTCACGTGTCCGCTACGCCCGTGTTGGCGTTGCGAGGGGTCTCCAAGCGATTCGGTGCCGTCCAGGCGCTCACCGACGTAGAGCTTGAGGTCCACGCCGGTGAGGTGGTCGCCCTGGTGGGCGACAACGGCGCCGGTAAATCAACGCTGGTCAAGACGATCGCCGGGGTCCACCCCATCGATGACGGAGTCATCGAGTGGGACGGCCGGCCGGTCCAGATCAGCAAGCCGCACGATGCCCAGAACCTGGGGATCGCGACCGTCTACCAGGACCTCGCGCTCTGCGACAACATCGACGTCGTCGGCAACCTCTACCTCGGCCGGGAGCTCCGCAAGTTCGGAATCCTCGACGAGGTCGAGATGGAGCGGCGTTCCCGCGAGCTCCTGAGCACGCTGTCGATCCGCATCCCCAGCGTCCGCATCCCGATCGCGTCGCTCTCCGGCGGCCAGCGCCAGACGGTCGCGATCGCCCGCTCGATGCTGGGCGAGCCCAAGCTCGTCATCCTCGACGAGCCCACCGCCGCACTCGGCGTCGAGCAGACCGCGCAGGTCCTCGACCTCGTCGAGCGGCTGCGCGAGCGAGGCCACGCGGTCATCCTCATCAGTCACAACATGGCCGATGTGAAGGCCGTCGCCGACAAGGTCGCCGTGCTCCGGCTGGGCCGGAACAACGGCGTCTTCGACGTGAAGACCACCTCGCAGGAAGAGATCATCTCCGCAATCACGGGCGCCACGGAGAACGCCGTGACCCGTCGTGCGGCGCGCAACGCGGAGGCCCAGAAGTGACAACCGACAAGACGTCCACCGCAGTGGTCAACCCGGAGGCGGCCAAGGGGGCCGACACCGTGGTCGACCCCCGGCTCCTCGTGCGCGAGCAGGGCCTCGCCGGTTACCTCACCGAGTTCAAGCGCAAGATGCGCGGCGGTGACCTGGGCTCGATCCCCGTGGTCATCGGCCTGCTCATCATCTGCGTCGTCTTCCAGAGCCTGAACTCCGAGTTCCTCTCGGCGAAGAACGTCAGCGACATCGCCGTGACGATGGTGGCCACCGGCATGATGGCCGTCGGCATCATCTTCGTGCTGCTCCTCGGCGAGATCGACCTCTCGGTCGGCTCGGTCTCCGGTGTCTCCGGTGCCGTGGTCGCCGTGCTCAGCGTCACGCACGGCATGAACGAATGGCTCGCCGTCCTCGTCTCGATCCTCAGCGGCGCGGTCATCGGCGCCATCCACGGCTTCTTCTTCGCGCGGATAGGCGCCCCCGCGTTCGCCGTCACCCTCGCCGGTCTGCTGTTCTGGCTGGGGTTCATGCTCCAGCTGCTCGGTGACACGGGCACGATCAACCTGGACAGCGACGGGGTCGTCGGCAAGCTGACCACGTACTACTTCTCGGACATCGCCGCCGCCTACGGCCTCGCGGCCGTCGCGGTGATCGGTTACTTCCTCTCCGCGTTCCTGGACACCCGCCGCCGTGAGGCCGCGGGCATCCCGTCGCGGCCGGTCGTCGACATCGTGGTCCGCACCGTCGTCCTCGCGGTGTTCGCCTTCGGCGCGGCGTTCATGTTCAACCAGTACCGCGGTCTCCCGCTGGCCCTGGTCCTCTTCCTCGTCGTGCTGGTCGGCACGGACTTCGTCCTGCGCCGCACCTCCTACGGGCGGAAGATCTTCGCGCTCGGCGGCAGCGTCGAGGCGTCCCGCCGCGCGGGTATCAACGTCACCGCGATCCGCGTCTCGGTCTTCGCCATCGCCGGCACCTTCGCGGCGATCGGCGGACTCTTCTGGGCCTCCAAGATCGCGGCGGCCAACCAGGGCTCCGGCGGCGGCGACCTCCTGATGAACGTCATCGCCGCAGCCGTCATCGGCGGGACCAGCCTCTTCGGTGGCCGGGGCCGCACCTGGAACGCGCTGCTCGGTGTCATGGTGATCGTCTCGATCCAGTACGGCCTGGCCCTGGAAGGCATTGCCACACCGATCAACTACATGATCACCGGTGCTGTTCTTCTCATCACGGTCGTCATCGACTCCATCACCCGCAAGACACAGAAGACCGCGGGCCGCGCCTGATCGCCCTACCTGCGCACATGTGCCCGGCATCCCCGCGATGCCGGGCACACGCGCGTCCGGAGCGCCCCGGTGCGGCGCGGAGCAATACGGCGCCCGATGACCGGGGCCGCCGGCGGAACATTAGACTCATCGGATCGACACGCTCGACCAGCTCACACGCAAGGAGGCACGGGTGGACCTGCTGACCCGCATCAGGGGACCGCGCGACCTGGACCGGCTCGGTCTCGAGCAGCTCGACCAGCTCGCCGGCGAGATCCGGACCTTCCTCGTCGAGGAGGTGGCCAAGACCGGCGGTCACCTCGGACCGAACCTGGGCGTGGTCGAGCTGACCATCGCCCTGCACCGGGTCTTCGAGTCCCCGCAGGACAAGGTCCTCTTCGACACCGGCCACCAGAGCTATGTGCACAAGCTGCTCACCGGACGGCAGGACTTCTCGAAGCTCAAGAGCAAGGGCGGACTCTCCGGGTACCCCTCCCGCGCGGAGTCCGAGCACGACGTCATCGAGAACTCGCACGCCTCGACGGTGCTCGGCTGGGCCGACGGCCTCGCCAAGGCCAACGAGCTCCTGAAGAAGGACGACCACGTCGTCGCCGTCATCGGCGACGGAGCGCTCACCGGCGGTATGGCCTGGGAGGCGCTGAACAACATCGCCGCCGCCAAGGACCGCCCCCTCGTCATCGTCGTCAACGACAACGAGCGCTCGTACGCCCCGACCATCGGCGGCCTCGCGAACCACCTCGCCACCCTGCGCACCACCGACGGTTACGAGCGGTTCCTGGCCCGTGGCAAGGACCTCCTGGAGCGCACGCCCGTCCTCGGCAGGCCGCTGTACGAGACCCTGCACGGCGCCAAGAAGGGCCTCAAGGACTTCATCGCCCCGCAGGGCATGTTCGAGGACCTGGGCCTGAAGTACGTCGGACCGATCGACGGTCACGACATCGAGGCCCTGGAGTCCGCGCTCCAGCGGGCCAAGCGCTTCGGCGGCCCGGTCATCGTGCACTGCCTCACCGAGAAGGGCCGCGGCTACACCCCCGCCCTCCAGGACGAGGCCGACCGCTTCCACGCGGTCGGCAAGATCCACCCGGACACCGGACTGCCCATCTCCACCTCCGGCCTGGACTGGACCTCGGTCTTCGGCGAGGAGATGGTCGAACTGGGCCGTGAGCGCGAGGACATCGTCGCCATCACGGCGGCCATGCTCCAGCCCGTCGGCCTCGGCAAGTTCGAGGAGGCCTTCCCGGACCGGATCTACGACGTCGGGATCGCCGAGCAGCACGGCGCCGTCTCCGCGGCGGGCCTGGCCACCGGCGGACTGCACCCCGTCTTCGCGGTCTACGCGACCTTCCTGAACCGCGCCTTCGACCAGGTCCTGATGGACGTCGCCCTGCACAGGTGCGGGGTGACCTTCGTCCTGGACCGGGCCGGAGTCACGGGCACGGACGGCGCCTCGCACAACGGCATGTGGGACATGTCGATCCTGCAGTGCGTGCCGGGCCTGCGCATCGCCGCCCCGCGTGACGCCGACCAGGTCCGCGCGCAGCTGCGCGAGGCCGTCGACGTGGACGACGCGCCCACCGTCGTCCGCTTCTCCAAGGGTGCGGTCGGCCCTGCGGTCAAGGCCGTCGGCACGGCGGGCGGTATGGACATCCTGCGCAGGGCGGGAGCGGACACGCCGGACGTCCTCCTGGTCTCCGTCGGCGCCCTCGCGCCGATGTGCCTGGAGGTCGCCGCCCTGCTGGACGCCCAGGGCATCTCCACGACCGTGGTCGACCCGCGCTGGGTCAAGCCCGTCGACGAGGCGCTCGCCCCGCTCGCCGCGGAGCACCGGGTCGTCGTCACCGTCGAGGACAACAGCAGGGCCGGCGGTGTCGGCTCCGCCGTCGCCCAGGCCCTGCGCGACGCCGACGTCGACGTGCCGCTGCGCGACTTCGGCATCCCGCCGGTGTTCCTCGACCACGCCTCGCGCGGCGAGGTCATGGCCGAGATCGGGCTCACCGCACCGGACATCGCCCGCCAGGTCACGGGCCTCGTGGCCAAGCTCGACGGCCGGTACGAGAGCCGCACCGCGGAGCCCGTCCGCGACTGATCCGCCCGTACCGCAATGGGCCGGTCGCCCACCCCGCACGGGTGGTCCGACCGGCCCATTTGCGTGAAATGGCGAGGTAAGGGGCGTTTCGAGGCGATTAGTTCCGAATCATGGCGTGCACGACGAGTGCGTGGAGGTACGCCGGTGAGCACGCAGCAGGACACGCCCCCCAGCGGAAAGGGACTGTTCCGGACCAAGACGGTCGAACAGTCCATCCGCGACACCGAGGAACCGGAGCACGCGCTCAGGAAGTCCCTCTCCGCGCTGGACCTCACGGTCTTCGGCGTGGGTGTCATCATCGGCACCGGGATCTTCGTCCTCACAGGCAAGGTCGCCAAGGAGACGGCGGGTCCCGCCACGGCCCTCGCCTTCGTCGCGGCGGGCGTCGTCTGCGCGCTCGCCGCGCTCTGCTACGCCGAGTTCGCCTCCACCGTCCCGGTGGCCGGGTCGGCGTACACCTTCTCGTACGCCTCGCTGGGCGAGCTGGTCGCCTGGATCATCGGCTGGGACCTGGTGCTGGAATTCGCGCTGGGCACCGCGGTGGTGGCGGTCGGCTGGTCCGGCTACGTCCGCTCGCTGATGGACAACGTCGGCTGGACGATGCCGGAGGCGCTCTCCGGCCCCGATGTGGCGAGCGGCTTCGGCTTCGACATCCTGGCGTTCGCCCTGGTGCTGGTCCTGACGGTCGTCCTGGTCCTCGGGATGAAGCTCTCGGCCCGGGTGACCACGGTCGTCGTCGCCATCAAGCTGGCGGTCGTGGGCATCGTGATCATCGCCGGCCTGTTCTTCGTCAAGTCGGCCAACTACTCGCCCTTCATCCCCGAGGCCGAGAACCAGCCCGCGGGCTCGGGTCTGGACGCACCGCTGGTCCAGCTGATCTTCGGCTACCAGCCGACGAACTTCGGCGTCATGGGTATCTTCACCGCCGCCTCCATCGTCTTCTTCGCCTTCATCGGCTTCGACGTCGTGGCCACCGCTGCAGAGGAGACCAAGCTCCCGCAGCGGGACATGCCGCGTGGGATCCTGGCCTCGCTCGTCATCTGCACGCTGCTCTACGTCGCCGTGTCGATCGTCGTCACAGGCATGCAGCACTACTCCGAACTCTCCGTGAGCGCCCCGCTGGCCGACGCGTTCAAGGCCGTGGGACACCCCTTCTACGCGGGTGTCATCAGCTTCGGTGCGGCGGTCGGGCTCACCACGGTCTGCATGATCCTTCTGCTCGGCCAGACCAGGGTGTTCTTCGCCATGAGCCGCGACGGGCTGCTCCCGAGGTTCTTCTCGGTGACGCACCCGCGCTTCGGCACCCCGTACCGCCCCACCGTCCTGCTCGGTGTGGTCATCGCGGTCGTGGCCGGCTTCACGAGCATCAACGAGCTGGCGACCCTGGTGAACATCGGCACGCTCTTCGCCTTCGTGGTCGTGGCCCTCGGCGTCATCGTCCTGCGCCGCACCCGACCCGACCTGCACCGTGCCTTCCGCACCCCGTGGGTACCGCTGCTCCCTGTCGTGTCGGTCGCGGCCTCGGTCTGGCTGATGCTGAACCTGCCGGCGGAGACATGGCTCCGGTTCGGGGTCTGGATGGTGCTGGGCGTGCTGATCTACTTCGTGTACGGGCGCAGGAACAGCCGTATGGCGAAGACTTCCTGAGCCCCTCAGCTCCTTCGTGGAGGCGGCAGCGGCCGCACCGTGCGCGGGCCCGTGCAGTGGGCCCCGTACGCCTCGGCCCGCTGCCGCAGTCCACGGTCGGCGGTGACCACGACACAGGGCCGCACGCCGCGGGCGGCCGCGGCCAGTTCCGCGATCAGATCGTCACCGCTGCCGGGTGCCGCCTCCACACGCACCCCGGACACGGACGCCACTTCCCGGGCCGCGCCCTCCACGACCAGCACGAGATCCAACGGGCCGGGATGCCCGGGCAGCCCTTCGGCGGCGTACGGGACGAGCGAGTCCCGCAGCCGCTCGGCGGCACCGCGCCGGTCCCGCCACCAGCCGTCCGGAACCGACCCCACCACATTGGCGGCGTCGACGATCACCAGGGTCTTCTCACCGGTCATCCCCGAAGGATGTCAGGTCAGCCGCCGGTGGCCGGGGACTTCTTCGCCGACTCGGGGATCGTGCCGTCCGTGCGGATCGCCTTCCACAGGTCGCCGGCCTGCGGCTCCGCGGCCACCACACGGTTCGGGTCCTGCTCGTCGTAGGCGACCGGCAGCATGACCGTCTCCATGGAGGAGGGATCGACGCCGTTCATCGAGCGGGCGAACTCGCTGAGCGAGGTCAGGGAGGCGAGCCCCTCGTCGGTGGTCAGCGACGTGGTGGCGGAGCTGGCGATCTTGTACGTGGTCGCCGGACTGCCCAGCAGGTCCTGTGACTTGATCTCGGTCAGCAGCGCGAGGAGGAACTGCTGCTGGAGCCCGATCCGGCCCAGGTCGCTGCCGTCGCCGACGCCGTGCCGGGTACGGACGTAGGCGAGGGACTCGGTGCCGCTCAGCTTGTGCGTGCCGGCGGTGAGGTCGAGCCCCGAGGCGTCGTCCTTGATCGGCTCCTCGACCTCGACCGTGACGCCGCCTATCGCGTCGACCAGATCCTTGAACCCGGCGAAGTTGATCTCCAGGTAGTGGTCGATCCGTACCCCGGACAGCTTCTCGACGGTCTTGACCACACAAGCCGGACCGGCCTGCGAGTACACGGAGTTGAACATGACGCGCTCGGCGGACGCCATCGCCGAACCGTCGGGCCTGACGCACTCGGGCCGGGTCACCAGCGTGTCGCGCGGAATGGACACGGCGACGGCCTCGGTGCGGCCCTCGGGTATGTGCACCACCAGTGCGGTGTCGGACCGCGCCCCGCTGACGCCGCCGCCCCCGCCCAGCTCCTTGTTCTCCGCCCCGGCACGCGAGTCGGAGCCGAGGACGAGCAGGTTCTGACCGGTGGTGGGCAGCTTCTCGGGGCGGTCCTCCCCGAGCGCCTCGTCGATGTCGACGCCCTTGATGTTGCCTTCGAGGTCCTGGTACATCCAGTACGCCGTGCCGCCGCCCGCGAGCAGGAGGACGAGCAGGACGCCGAGTGTGATCCTGAGTCCGCGCCGGCGCTTGCGGGGCTCGGGCGCGCGTCCGGAGCGGGGCTCGTCGGACATCCGTGATCCGGCGCCGGTGGTCTGGTCTGTCATGGGCTCGTCTGGTTCTTCCGTCGGGACGCGCTCGGCGCGTGCGAGAGGAGAGGAAAGGGAGGGCGGACATTCCGGTCCGTGTGTGCCGGAGCCGTCCCTGTGCCGCGTTTCGTCCAGGCGCCGTTCACGCCTCGAAGTCGCATTCTGTGATAGGAAGCACTCTGAAATCGACCCCTGTCGAGTATTATTGTGACACCAGTTGACGCTGTGAAAGCAAAAACGGTCATTCGACAGAGAAACCACGGGACTCCGCCCATCGCCGTTCGGCACCGGAGGAAGTACTCGGTGAAGAACGGGCGGGGAGCAATGGGTTTGCGTTCAGGGCGCAGGCGTGCCGGTCATCCTGTCGGGGGGACCTCTTCCGCACCTGCCGGACAGACCGCCCCCGCGCAGCGCGCCGCCGCAGCCGCGCCCCGCACGACAGGGTGGCTCGTGCCGGACGGCGAAGGCCGTCTCACCGCGTACGCCGTCGCCAGGTCCGGCGGCATCGTGCGCTGGACCCAGTCCGCGCGGTCCGACGACTGGTCGCGGCCCGAAATCCTGCTCCCCGAAGCCGAGTTGCTCCCGTACGTCTCCGTCGCGCGGAGCCCTCAGGGGTACGTCGACCTCTTCGGGACGCGGCGCAGGGGCAAGGGCCCCCAGGCGCCCGTCGAGATCGTCTTCGCGTCCCAGTACCAGACGGGCCGCCCGATGACCGGATGGCACTCGATCGGCAACCCGCACACGGACACCGCGGAAGCGGCGGCCGTCGGCGCGCCGGTGGCGGTCGTCGACGGCAACGACGTCGTCCATGTCTTCGTCCGCAGCGCCACCGGCGGGGTGTTCACCCGCCGGCGCGGACGCGAGGGCACCTGGAACAAGTGGACGGCGCTGCCGTGCAAGCGGGTACGGGACGGCATCTCCGCGACCGTGACCCGGTCCGGCCGGGTCGAGCTCTTCATGCCGGCCGACAAGGGCGTGTACGTGTGGCGACAGGAGAAGCCCGGCGGCTCCCTGGACCGCGCCCCCAACCTGGTCTTCATCGCCCGTCCGGAGACGGCCTCGGGCACCGAGTCCTACGAGGACAGGGTCACCCACTACTGGCGTGAGGACGCCACCGGGGAGGTCGTCGCCTACCGGATCCCCGCCCCCGGCGAGCAGGACGTCGCCCCCGCCCCGCTGGGCGGCCGCTCGGGACGCGGCCCCCTCGCGCTGTCCCGGTGCCTGGTGGACGGCTACGACTGCACCGTGCTCGCCCAGGCCGAGGAGACGGGCACCCTCGCGGTGACCGCCTACCCGACCGAGACGGAATCCGCAGGCGCATGGTGGGCCGACACCCGCGAACCCTGCGAAGGCGCGCCGGCACTCGCCCGCGACCGGGCCGGCCGGCTGGTCGTGGCGGTGATCAACCGGGAAGGCGGGCTGAGCGTGACCAGGCAGCGGACGGATCAGCAGGGCATGGCGCTGGAGTCCTGGCGCCGCTTCTGAGCCCGCGCCCGCGTGCCCCACGCGGTACGCGGGGCTGCCCGGGCCGGACGGCGGCTGGGTCATGGCCATGCCTCCCCGTCACTCCGCCTTCTCGGCGACACGGACCGAGAGTTCGGTGCCGGCGGTGTAGTACGGCTTCACGAGGACGTCCGGGGCGTCCTCGGACTGCACCACGGCGTTGGGGTAGGCGAAGACACCCTTCACGTCCACCACGTCGGTGAGGAAGCGGCCGAGCCGCGCGACCACCGGGTCGTAGCGCCGGCCCACCCAGAGGTCCCACAGCTCGTGGCGGCCCACGAGCTGCTCGGCAAGGTCCGGGGCGGGAAGCGCGAAGGAGAAGTCGGCGGCGCCCGACGAACTGCCGGGCAGCCAGAAACTGTGTCCCTCGGTCCCGCGACGGCGCATCAGGAGCAGGGGCTCCGCGTCACCGAAGTCGCAGCCGTACAGGGCGCCCCGGAGATGGATGACCCCCTCGGTGACCCAGACCTCGGTGGCCTCGGCGTGACGTTCCCGCGTCCAGGTGCGCAGCGCCAGGTGGCCGCTCCCGGACGCGTACGGAAGCTGGACCACGGTGCAGTCGGGACCGCTGGCCACGGGACCGAAACCCCTCAGGTCGAGCGCACCCGGCCGCACCTTCGCGGGTTTGCCCTCACCGGTGTCCAGATGGACGTCCCAGCGGCCCTCCGTGAGCACGTCCGGCTGCGGCGGGACCACCGCGGTGTAGAGGTGCGGCCCCAGGTGGCCGGCGGGCAGCAAGGGCAGCCGGACGGGTCGTTCACCGCGCGCGGCCTTGCGCCTGCGCAGGACGAGCCGCAGATCCTCACGGCCTTCGCGCACCCCAGCCAGGTGCAGAGCGATCAGGCCGTCCGCCTGCACCGCGCAGCCCACCGAGACCTCGGCGGCGGGGCGGCTCTCCCGGCGGGTGCGCCGGGACATCCTGATGACCTTCTCGAACCGCCCCGCCGCCGCCTCCGGGCCGTAGCGGTGGGAGTCCTGGAGCGCCTGACGGCCCATGCCCGTCCGCAGGGCCTCGTCCTCGACCAGACGCGACAGGGCGGCGCCGAACGCGTCCACGTCGCCGGCCGGGGTGAGCAGACCGTTGGCCTCGTGCCGGACGATCTCGGAGGGGCCGCCGGGGCAGTCGGTGGAGACCACGGGCAGGCCGCAGCGCATGGCCTCCGCCAGCGCGATCCCGAACGACTCCCGGTCCGACGTGCCGGCGGCGATGGCGGAGGCCGCCCAGTGCGCCTCCAGCCCGGGCTCCTCCATCATCAGGAAGACGTGGTTGTACAGGTCGAGATCGGCGACCAGCGAACGGAGCGCGCCGTACTCGGGGCCGGTGCCGAAGATCCGCAGCTGCCAGTCGGGGTGGCGTCCGGCCACCTGGGCGAAGGCCTGGATCAGCAGGTCGAAGCGCTTCTCGGGGACGAGCCGCCCGGCAGCCATCACGATCCGCGACCGCCCGTCGGCCGGCCGCACCCTGGCGTCGGGCACGCAGTCGGGGTGGGCGTACACCGCGACGCCACCCGGCAGGCCCGCCTCCGTGACGGCCAGCGCCTCGGCGCCGCTCGGCACGATGACGGCGTCGAGCCGGCCCAGTCCCGCCCAGGCGCGGCTCTGCTCCTGGGGGGACAGGACGGTGCTCAGCTGGTGCAGCTGGCCCAGCCGCAGCGCCCTCGGGCGGCCCCAGCGCGATACGTACGCGGCCAGCTCCAGGCTGGTACCCACCACCACCTGGGCCTGGGTCCCGGTGAGGTACTCCTCCACCTTGTCGTCGGTCAGCCGGCTGTAGCGCCAGGACATCTCCTGCGTGCGCGGGATGACCACGGACGGGCTGAGCCTGCGGATGTCCTGCTTGTCGGGCCGCCGGCCCTCCCGCAGGTCCAGGAGCGAGAGGCCGCGCACGCCGTGGGCGGGCGCGACGGCCGGACGGTCGAGCCAGCGGAAGACCGAGACGACCCGGACCTCGTGCGTGTCGGCCAGCGCACCGGCGAGGTTGAGGACGGCGCGGGTCGCCCCGTCCGCCGCGAACACGTTCTGGACCAGGAAATCGATCTTCACCGCTGTGCCGGCTTCTCGTAAGGACTGGGAAGGGGGAAGTACGCCTCGAAGAAGGGGTGGATCAGCGCCTCCTGGTCGGCCACGTCGTCCTCGGTGGTGAACGAGTCGTTCACACAGAAGACGGCCGCGTCGCGCCGCTTGAGCAGCCGGTCGAGTTTCTTGGAGAGCTGGACCATCGAGAGGTGCAGATAGGCGTACGGAATGGTGTCGGGCACCCCGCGCTCCGTGAAGTACGAGTAGTACGGATACATGCAGGTGCCGACGTCGATGTCGGTCCTGCTGCGGAACCTCGCCGCCGCGGTGGCACGGAACACCTCGGCGAACTCCCGTTCCATCTCCTCCAGCACACTGCGCCGCAGCGGCACGGGCGTGTGCTTCATCGCGTCGATGATCGTGCGGCCGAACCTCTCCTCCAGGAGGGCGCGGACGTTCTTGCGGGCCACCTCGTGCGGCAGGTCGTCCGGCCGTACCGGGCCCATCGGGATGCGGACCGTGTCCGGGTAGTACTTCGACGCCCCGTTCGGCAGGAAGAACTCGTGCGGGGTGACCGGCCTGCCCACGAACACGTCGTCGTTGAAGTGGATGAAGTGCTCGGAGAGCCCGGGAACACGGTGCAACTGCGCGCTGATGGCATGCGAGTTGAAGACCGGCAGGCGGTCCGTCTCCCGGAAGATCTCGCGGTGCGAGACCACGGTGATGCCCTCGGCGGCCTCGTCCAGCCAGCGCGGCACCTGGTCGTCGGTCACCAGGAAGATGTGGCGGACCCACGGGGCGTACACGTGCAGCGAGCGCATCGAGTACAGCAGCTCGTCGCGGTTGATGTAGCGCCCGGCGCTCGCGGACTCCTCGTGGAAGACGTCACCGGACGCCTCGGCCCTGCGCCGCTGCCAGGCCGGGTCGTCGCTGTCCACCCAGGTGTAGACGACGTCGATGGGAAAGGTGATCTCGTCCGGCCCGGTGCAGACGAATTCCCGGCGGGTCGGAAGGCCGGCCGGTTCCGGCTTGCGCCCCCAGCGCCGCTGCTTCGGCGCCGGCTCGGTCCGGAGCGGAGGCGCCAGCCGGGAGAAGCGGTGCGGCGAGACGAGCGTCATCTCCCCCTCCAGGGGGAGGAAGCTCGCGCCCCGGTTGATCCGGGGCGGCAGCAGGCGCCCCTCCTCCTCACGCCAGAACTCGATGTCGCAGCCGTACTCCGTGCCGTACACCAGCTCGCCCGAAGGATCGGCCTGGAACCAGATGGCCCGCAGCACGTCCACGCTCTCCATGTCCTGCCAGGAGGCCTCCCGGGCACCCGGGTGCAGCAGTTCGCCGGTGCGCCGGACGGGGACCCTGCGCTGGATGTACCCGGGGCTGCGGCTGAACAGCGACCGCAGCGTCTGGGACACCCGGCCCCGCTGGGTGTCGCGTACGCCGACTGCCGAGGAGGTGTCCTCCGTCCCGGGCACCACGAAGTGCTCGACGCCGGCCTGCGTCAGCGCGGTGGACACCAGCTGGAGGTGCAGGGCGCGCACCGCCAGGGGCGTCAGGCCCGGCTGGACGTGGGCCAGCCGCCGGTGCATGCCGACGGGGATCTCGTGCATGCCGACGGGCACGGCCCGACTGGGCCGTGCAGCCGTTGTGTCGATCGGATGGATCACCGAATACTCCAGAACATCGTGCGCCGTCGAGGCGCCGGAAGGACTCCGCCCACCCGGGCGGCCCGGTCAGACGGAGGCGGCCGGCCGACCGGCCCCCACGGGCACCGTGCTCCGCCGCGCGGCGGCCTCGAGAACGGCTTCGGCCACGGCGGCCTGGCCGCTGCGCAGCACACGCACCGCGGCCTCCATCTCGTCCTCCCCGGTCACCGGAGCGCCGGCCCGTATCACCTGGGGGTCAGTAGTCATGGGTTCCGCTCACACAGTTCGGCAGGCCGAAGGCGGGCTCCGGCCGGATGGCGGCCACCGGGCCGGGGGAGAGCCGGGGGACACCCGGCCCAGGTGATTCGTACGGGCTGGGCACGGGGAAGTACGTCTCCAGGAACGCCTTGAGCATCGCGGTCCTGGCCTCCGCGGTGTCCGGGTCGTCCACGGTGTCGTTGATGCAGAACGTGTGGTAATCCCGTTGCGCGAGCAGCCTGTTGAGGTGCCTGCCGGTATTGGGGGCGGCCAGGTCCAGATAGGTGT
This sequence comes from Streptomyces sp. NPDC014623, assembly GCF_043088245.1. NCBI lineage: Bacteria > Bacillati > Actinomycetota > Actinomycetes > Kitasatosporales > Streptomycetaceae > Streptomyces > Streptomyces sp. NPDC014623. The sequence goes on from NZ_JBIBZU010000010.1 coordinate 30,503, forward strand.
AGCGGATCCGCCCCGGTACCGAACGGCTCGTCTGCTGCCCGTAGTAGTGGTGCAGCGACGAGGTGATCGACAGGTCGGTCGGACTGCGGAAGTGCGAGTGCTGTGTCTGCCGGTGCTCGACGGGGTAGCGGTCCTCGATCTCCTGGAGGATGTCGCGGCGCAGCGAATGCGGCACGTGCTTCATCTTCCTGGTCAGCACACGGTCGAACGTCCCCGCGATGACGACGCGGTTGTTCTTCGCGGCGATCTCCGACGGCGGGTCCTGAGCCGAGGGCGGGGTCATCGGGACGAGCGCGTTGGAGGGGAAGTACTTCGAGAGCCCGTTGGCGTGGAAGAAGTCCTCCGGAGTCACGCTGCGGCCGAGGAAGACGTCGTCGTTGAAGTACAGGAAGTGGTCCGAGAGCCCCGGGATGTGGTGCAGCTGGCTCTCGATGGCATGCGAGTTGAACGTCGGAAGGGCCGAGGCGTTGCTGAAGATCTCGCTGTGCGGGACCACCTCGAGCCGGGGGTGGGCGGTGCGGAGCCACGTGGGCACCTGCCCGTCCGTGACCAGGTAGATGGTGCGCAGCCACGGCGCGAACTGGTGCAGCGAACGCAGTGAGTAGCGCAGTTCGTCACGGCTGGTGAAGCGCGCGGCGCTCACCGCCTGTTCGTGGTAGTCGGTCCGGCCGAGCGCGGTGGCCCGGCGGCGGATCCACTCGGGGTCCGCGCCGTCGACCCACGTGTAGACCGCGTCGACGGGAAAGGTGACCTCGTCGGGCAGGGACAGCGTGAACTCGGACCGTGTCCCGACCTCCGGCGTGGGGCCCACCAGGCCGCTGACCGGACCGGTGAAATGGCTGACCGGCACCCGCACCGGGATCTCCGCGGCGACCACGGCGGTCGCGGTGAGGTTCGGGACGGGGGCGAGCAGCAGCCCGTCGTCCTCGTTCCAGTACTCGATGACGCACGCGTGGTTGGGGCCGAGCGTCCACCGGCCTTCGGGATCGGTGAGGAGCCACCACATCCGCAGAATCGATTCAGCTGAGGTCTGGGACCAGGAGGCGCGCTGATCCGCGTGCAGCGGCTTGCCGCCGGCGGCGCCGCCGGCCATCAGGGCGCCCGCGGAGAGCCCGCTCACCCGCAGCGCCCTCTCGGTGCGCTGCCGTTCGCCCGCCGGTACGCCGACGGCGGTCATGGTGACGGAATTGCCACGCACACAGAAGTACGGGATGCCGTGGCGTTCGAGCACGTCCGTCACGCGCAGGAGGTTGGTGGCACGGGCGATGGACGGCGTCAGCCCTTCCGTCACCTCGGCGGCGCGCACGCCTCGCGCGTACCAGACCAGCTTCACGCCCGGCCTGCGGGCGTCGCGCCGCAGGCGCTTGCTCAGCCGTACGCCCAGGTGCTTGCGCAGGACGCGCGATGTCGTGCCGAGCCCGGAGAGGCCGTGCTGGAGGATCAGCCGGTTGCGGGCCGGGAGGAGCCGTACGAGGAAGTGCCTCAAGGCGTGCGGCAGCACGCGCCGGTAAAGGCGCAGCAGTGTAGAGGCCTCCGGGTTGCTCATCGCTCGTCCACTCCGTGTTCCCCCGCTCGGCCTCACGGCGAGCAACCATCACGCGTCACGGCGACAGTGCGTCGGGCTCGGCAGGCGGAGCGCGGAGGTGGGGATCCGCCGGAAAATGCAGCCAAGTGAAGCAAACGTGTCGCAGAGGTGAAGAATAACAAGATTCTAAGGTTGAGTTCGCAATTAAATGGTTCCGATTCGGCTACGTATTCGACTTTTCCGTACACACGGAAGCGGGCCGTACGGTGATCCGTACGGCCCGCTCCGCGCTGGTCACGCGGATTCGGTGAGGAGGTGCGGTGCGATGCCTCAGGCGGGAACGCTCGCCACGCCCTGCTCCAGGAACCGCTTCCCGTTGACCCGCTCCGAGACGCCCTCGCGGTCCAGGTACGGCGTGATGCCGCCCAGGTGGAAGGGCCAGCCCGCGCCAGTGATCAGGCAGAGGTCGATGTCCTGGGGCTCGGCGACGACGCCCTCGGCCAGCATCAGGCCGATCTCCTGCGCCACCGCGTCCAGGACGCGGTCACGGACCTGGTCCTCCGTCAGGACGGTGTCGCCCTGCTCGAGGAGCGCCGCGACCTCCGGGTCGAGCTCCGGCTTCCCGGAGTCGTAGACGTAGAAGCCGCGCTTGCCCGCCTTGACCACGGCCGCGAGGTTCCCGGAGACCGTGAAGCGCTCCGGGAAGGCGCGGTTCAGGGTCTCGGAGACGTGCAGGCCGATGGCCGGCCCGACCAGCTCCAGCAGCACCAGCGGGGACATCGGCAGGCCGAGCGGCTCGATGGCCTTCTCCGCCGTCGCGACCGGGGTGCCCTCGTCGATGATGTTCTGGATCTCGCCCATGAAGCGGGTGAGGATGCGGTTGACGACGAACGCCGGGGCGTCCTTCACCAGGACCGCGGTCTTCTTCAGCTTGCGGGCGACGCCGAAGGCCGTGGCCAGCGAGGCGTCGTCGGTCTGCTCGCCGCGCACGATCTCCAGGAGCGGGAGGACCGCGACCGGGTTGAAGAAGTGGAAACCGACGACCCGCTCGGGGTTCTTCAGCTTCGACGCCATCTCGGTCACCGAGAGGGACGAGGTGTTCGTGGCGAGGATCGCGTGCGCCGGGGCGACCGCCTCGACCTCCGCGAACACCTGCTGCTTGACACCGATCTCCTCGAAGACGGCCTCGATGATGAAGTCGGCGTCGGAGAAGCCCTCCGCCTTGTCCAGCACACCGGAGACCAGGGCCTTCAGCCGGTTGGCCTTGTCCTGGTTGATGCGGCCCTTGCCGAGCAGCTTGTCGATCTCGGCCCGGACGTAGCCCACACCCTTGTCGACGCGGTCCTGGTCGATGTCCGTGAGGACGACCGGGACCTCCAGGCGGCGCAGGAAGAGCAGGGCGAGCTGGCTCGCCATCAGGCCCGCGCCCACGACGCCGACCTTGGTGACCGGGCGGGCCAGCGCCTTGTCCGGCGCACCGGCCGGGCGCTTGGCGCGCTTCTGGACCAGGTTGAAGGAGTAGATCCCCGAGCGCAGTTCGCCGCCCATGATCAGGTCCGCGAGGGCCTGGTCCTCGGCGTCGAAGCCGGCACTCAGGTCACCGCTCTTCGCCGCGGCGATGATCTCCAGCGCGCGGTAGGCCGCCGGGGCCGCGCCGTGCACCTTGGAGTCCGCGACGGCCTTGCCGCGGGCGACGGCCTGGTCCCAGGCGTCACCGCGGTCGACCTCGGGGCGCTCGATCGCGATCTCGCCCTTGAGGACCGACGCGGTCCAGATCAGCGACTGCTCCAGGAAGTCCGCACCCTCGAAGATCGCGTCGGCGATCCCGAGCTCGAAGACCTGCTTGCCCTTGAGCTGACGGTTCTGGTTCAGCGAGTTCTCGATGATCACCGACACGGCACGGTCGGCGCCGATCAGGTTGGAGAGCAGCACGCAGCCGCCCCAGCCGGGGACCAGACCGAGGAAGACCTCGGGCAGCGAGAACGCGGGCAGCGCCTTGGAGACGGTGCGGTACGAGCAGTGCAGGCCGATCTCGACGCCGCCGCCCATGGCCGCGCCGTTGTAGTACGCGAACGTCGGGACCGCGAGGCCGGAGAGGCGGCGGAAGACGTCGTGACCGCCCTTGCCGATGGCCAGCGCGTCCTTGTGCTCCTTGAGGAGCTCGACGCCCTTGAGGTCGGCGCCCACCGCGAAGATGAACGGCTTCCCCGTGACACCCACGCCGGTGATCGAGCCCTCGGCCGCCTCCTTCTCGACCTGGTCGATGGCGGCGTTCAGGTTCGCCAGCGACTGCGGGCCGATGGTGGTCGGCTTGGTGTGGTCGAAGCCGTTGTCCAGCGTGATGAGGGCGAACCGGCCCGCGCCGCCGGGAAGGTCGAGGTGGCGTACGTGTGCCTGCGTGACGACCTCGCCGGGGAACAGCTCGGCCGCGCCCTTCAGAAGCTCAGTGGTGGTGGCGCTCACTTGTTGCCTCCGTCGAAATTCGGGTTCTCCCAGACGACCGTCGCGCCCATGCCGAAGCCGACGCACATGGTCGTCAGGCCGTAGCGGACCTCCGGCTGCTCCTCGAACTGGCGGGCCAGCTGAGTCATCAGGCGGACGCCGGAGGAGGCGAGCGGGTGGCCGTAGGCGATCGCGCCGCCGTACTGGTTGACGCGCTGGTCGTCGTCGGCGATGCCGTAGTGCTCCAGGAACGCGAGCACCTGCACGGCGAAGGCCTCGTTGATCTCGAAGAGACCGATGTCGTCGATGGAGAGACCGGCCTTGGCCAGGGCCTTCTCCGTCGCCGGGATCGGGCCGTAGCCCATGACCTCCGGCTCGACGCCCGCGAAGGCGTACGACACGAGGCGCATCCTGACCGGGAGGCCCAGCTCGCGGGCGGTCTCCTCGGACGCGAGGAGCGAGGCGGTGGCGCCGTCGTTGAGACCCGCGGCATTACCGGCCGTCACGCGGCCGTGGGCGCGGAACGGGGTCTTCAGCCCGGCCAGGGACTCCAGCGTGGTGCCCGGGCGCATCGGCTCGTCGGCGGTGACCAGGCCCCAGCCCGTCTCACCGGCCTCCGCGTTGGTACGGCGCACGGAGATCGGCACCAGGTCCTGCTGGATCTTGCCGTTGGCGTAGGCCTTGGCGGCCTTCTCCTGCGAGCGGACCGCGTACGCGTCGGCGCGCTGCTTGGTGATCGACGGGTACCTGTCGTGCAGGTTCTCCGCCGTCATGCCCATGAAGAGGGCGGACTCGTCGACCAGCTTCTCCGAGACGAGGCGCGGGTTCGGGTCCACGCTCTCGCCCATCGGGTGGCGGCCCATGTGCTCGACACCGCCGGCGATGACGACGTCGTACGCGCCGAAGGCGATGGATCCGGCCGTCGAGGTGACGGCGGTCAGCGCGCCCGCGCACATGCGGTCGATGGAGTAACCGGGCACCGACTGCGGCAGACCGGCCAGGATCCCGGCGGTACGCCCGAGGGTGAGGCCCTGGTCGCCGATCTGGGTGGTCGCGGCGATGGCGACCTCGTCGATCTTCGCGGGGTCCAGGTCCGGGTTGCGGCGCAGCAGCTCCCGGATGGCCTTCACGACGAGATCGTCGGCGCGGGTCTCGTGGTAGATGCCCTTCGGGCCCGCTTTGCCGAACGGGGTGCGGACGCCGTCGACGAAGACGACGTCCCGGATGGTACGAGGCACGGTGGCTCTCCTCCAGGGTGCGGGATGGCACTGCTGCGGGCGCACACATCGGCGCGCCACGACCCTCATGCTACTTGCGGGTAACCAGACTGCCCACCCCCCACCACCGGAGCGGTGAACGTCACATGCGGGAGGTGCGTCACCCATGGTCCGGGACAGCCGGGTAACTGGCGTGAAATCGACCCTCCTGGATGAGGCGGCCCGGGGTGCGGATCCGACACGGGTACGCCCCCTGCCGGATCGGCCAGGGGGCGTACGCGTGCCGGAACGTGTCAGGCGCTCGTGTCCAGGGCCCGCAGCAGCAGGGGGCCGACCTGCTCGATCTGCCAGTGGCGTGCCCCGTGACCGGCCAGCGCGGCCTCGACCGCGTCCGGGGTCAGTGCCTTGGGCGGCTCCCAGCAGAGCCGGCGCACGGTGTCCGGGGTGATCAGGTTCTCCTGCGGCATGCGCAACCGCTCGGCGAGCTCCGACACCGCGGTGCGGGCCGCCGACAGCCGGGCGGCGGCGGCCGGGTCCTTGTCGGCCCACGAGCGGGGCGGCGGCGGCCCCGCCGGCTGCTGGCCGGGCTGCGGCAGCTCCGACTCGGGCAGCGCCTTGGCGCGGTCGACGGCCGCCTGCCACTGCTCCAGCTGGCGGCGTCCCATACGGGACCCGAAGCCGGGCAGCGCGGTGAGCGCGGTCACGTTCACCGGGAGCGCCAGGGCCGCCTCGATGATCGCGGCGTCCCCGAGGACCTTGCCGGGCGAGATGTCCCGCCGCTGCGCCACCTGGTCCCGGGCGGTCCACAGCTCCCGTACGACCGCGATCTGACGGCGGCGGCGCACCTTGTGCATGCCGGAGGTCCGGCGCCAGGGATCCTTGCGCGGGGGAGCGGGCGGCGCCGAGGCGATGGCGGCGAACTCCTCCAGGGCCCATCCCAGCTTGCCCTGCCGGTCCAGCTCCTCCTCCAGGGCGTTGCGCAGGTCCACCAGCAGCTCGACGTCGAGCGCGGCGTAGCGCAGCCAGGGCTCGGGCAGGGGGCGGGTGGACCAGTCGACCGCGGAGTGGCCCTTCTCCAGGGCGTAGCCGAGGACGTTCTCCACTATCGCGCCCAGGCCGACACGCGGGAATCCCGCCAGCCGCCCGGCGAGCTCCGTGTCGAACAGAGAGGTCGGGGTCATGCCTATGTCGCGCAGGCAGGGCAGGTCCTGGGTGGCGGCGTGCAGGATCCACTCGGCCCCGGTGAGGGCCTGGCCGAGCCCGGACAGGTCGGGGCAGCCGACCGGGTCGATCAACGCGCTCCCCGCGCCCTCGCGGCGCAGCTGCACCAGGTAGGCGCGCTGGCCGTATCGATAGCCCGAGGCTCGCTCGGCATCGACGGCGACGGGGCCGGTGCCGGCGGCGAAATCCGCGATCACCCGGGCCAGCGCGTCGTCGGTCGCCACCACCGGGGGGATGCCCTCGCGCGGTTCGAGCAAGGGGATCGGCGCCGGGGCGACGTCGTCCGGGGGAGCGCCCCCGGTGGTTCGCAGTGAAGTGTCTGCTGCGGTCTCTTGGGCGTCGGTCACATGCCAAGGGTATCTGTGTATGCGCGTCGCCCGTCGACGGAACGTTCCGTCGACGGGCGGCCATGCACGTAAACCGGCCGGTTACGCATCCGCGCAGGTGCCGGCGGGGCCGGGCGGTCAGTGGATGATGCCCGTACGCAGGGCCACGGCGACCATTCCGGCGCGGTCTCCGGTGCCGAGCTTGCGGGCGATGCGGGCGAGATGGCTCTTGACGGTGAGTGCGGACAGGCCCATGGAGACGCCGATGGCCTTGTTGGACTGGCCTTCGGCGACCAGGCGGAGCACCTCCACCTCACGGCCGGAGAGTTCGCGGTAGCCGCCCGGGTGGCTCGGGGAACCGGGGGGCCTGCGGTGCATACGGGCGGCGTTGGCGCCGATCGGGGCTACGCCGGGGCGGGTGGGGTGGCCGATGTTGGTGCGGGTGCCGGTGACGACATAGCCCTTCACCCCGCCCGCGAGGGCGTTGCGCACCGCGCCGATGTCATCGGCGGCGGAGAGGGCGAGGCCGTTCGGCCAGCCGGCGGCTCGGGTCTCGGACAACAGGGTCAGCCCGGAACCGTCGGGCAGGTGGACGTCGGCAACGCAGATGTCGCGTGGGTTGCCGACGCGGGGGCGGGCCTCCGCGATGGACGACGCCTCGATGACGTCACGAACTCCGAGGGCCCACAGATGGCGGGTGACGGTGGAACGGACGCGCGGGTCGGCCACGACGACCATGGCCGTCGGCTTGTTCGGGCGGTAGGCGACCAGGCTTGCGGGCTGCTCGAGGAGAACGGACACCAGGCCTCCTGGGGAGTGGCGGGACGGGCCGGCTCGGGGGTGAAGCCGGGGCGATCCGTGCTTGAAGGGTCATTGACCTCTTCGGCAGCAGGTGCGTCCTCCTTTAGAGGAAGATCACGATTTAGTGAGTAACAATTCGGGCAAATAGGACATGCGATCGATTGTACGAAAAGGGAGCCGGTCCCTGTGCGACCGGCTCTCCCCGAAGGTGACGCAGTGTCATGGGATCCGAGGTCCGCGCCGCTGGGGCAGCGTCACCACCGCCGCTTCGGCCGTGTCCGACGGCGGAAGGCCGGCGAGCTGGCAGAGCAGATCACCCCACGCGACCAGATGCGCCCCCATGTCCGGCACCCCGCCGCGCCCCTCGCGGGGCGTCCACGAGGCCCGGATCTCGATCTGCGTCGCCGGGCGGCGCGCGGACAGCGCACCGAAGTAGTGCGAGCCGGCGTGCGTCACCGTGCCTCCGGCCTCGCCGTACGGGAGGCCCCGGGCGTCCAGCGCCCCGGTGAGCCAGGACCAGCACACCTCGGGCAGCAGCGGGTCGGCCGCCATCTCCGGCTCCAGTTCGGCCCGGACGAGCGTCACCAAGCGGAACGTCCCCTGCCAGGCGTCGTGCCCGGCGGGATCGTGCAGGAGGACCAGGCGGCCGTCGGCGAGGTCGTCCTCACCCTCCACGACGGCGGCCTCCACGGCATACGCGTGCGGGGCGAGCCGCTGCGGCGGCCGTGTGGGCTCGACCTCCAGTTCGGGGCGCAGGCGCGCGGAACGCAGCGCGTCGACCGCCGACCGGAACGCACGCGGGACGCTGTCGCCGTCCACGCTCTCCTCGCTGTCAGCGCCATCGGAATGATCGGAAAATTGTCCCTGAGCCGGAGCCATGCGGGGAAGAGTAGGCGGAACCGGGGCGCCGCGCAGGGAGGGACACCCACGCGACGTCAGGGTCGTTGTCACTCCGTGCGAAGATTCTGTGCGTGAGTGCCAACGACCTTCCCCCAGAGCTCAGCTCCGTCCGATCCGGGGAGGGCCCGTCCTCGGGCCTGCGGACAACCCCCGCCACCCATGACTCGGCGTTCCTGAAGGCGTGCCGCCGTGAGCCGGTGCCCCACACCCCGGTCTGGTTCATGCGTCAGGCGGGGCGCTCGCTGCCCGAGTACCTGAAGGTCCGCGAGGGCGTCGCGATGCTCGACTCCTGCATGATGCCGGAGCTGGTCACCGAGATCACGCTGCAGCCCGTACGCCGCCACAAGGTCGACGCCGCGATCTACTTCAGCGACATCGTCGTACCGCTCAAGGCCATCGGCATCGACCTCGACATCAAGCCCGGCGTCGGACCGGTGATCGCCGAGCCCATCCGCACCCGTGCCGATCTGGCCCGGCTGCGCGACCTCACCCCCGAGGACGTCCCGTACGTCACCGAGGCCTTCCGCATGCTCACCGCCGAGCTCGGCGCCACGCCGCTGATCGGCTTCGCCGGTGCGCCGTTCACCCTCGCGAGCTACCTCGTGGAGGGCGGCCCGTCCCGCAACCACGAGCGCACCAAGGCCATGATGTACGGCGACCCGGAGCTCTGGGCCGACCTGCTCGACCGGCTCGCGGAGATCACCGGCGCGTTCCTGAAGGTCCAGATCGAGGCCGGCGCGTCCGCGGTCCAGCTCTTCGACTCCTGGGTCGGCGCCCTCGCCCCGGCCGACTACCGCCGCTCCGTGATGCCGGCCTCCGCGAAGGTCTTCGACGCCGTCGCGCCGTACGGCGTCCCGCGCATCCACTTCGGCGTCGGCACCGGCGAGCTGCTCGGCCTGATGGGCGAGGCCGGCGCGGACGTCGTCGGCGTGGACTGGCGCGTCCCGATGGACGAGGGCGCCCGCCGGGTCGGCCCCGGCAAGGCGCTCCAGGGCAACCTCGACCCGGCGGTGCTGTTCGCGCCGACCGAGGCGGTGGAGGAGAAGACCCGCGAGGTGCTCGACGCCGCCGCCGGTCTCGAGGGTCACATCTTCAACCTCGGACACGGAGTCATGCCGGCCACCGACCCGGACGCCCTGACCCGCCTCGTGGAGTACGTCCACCAGCAGACCGCGCACTGACCGCCCACGGCTAACGGCCCGCCGCCCGCACCGCCGACACGGCCTTGCGGGCGGCCACCAGGACCGGGTCCCACACCGGGGAGAACGGCGGGGCGTAGCCGAGGTCGAGGGCCGTCATGGCCTCCACCGTCATCCCGGCGGTGAGCGCCACCGCCGCGACGTCCACGCGCTTCGCCGCCCCCTCACGGCCGACGATCTGCACCCCGAGGAGGCGTCCGGTCCGGTACTCCGCGAGCATCTTCACCGTCATCGGCTTCGCCCCCGGGTAGTAGCCGGCACGGCCCGTCGACTCGATCGTCGCCGTGACGTAGCGCAGGCCGACCGCCGCCGCGTCCTTCTCGCGCAGTCCGGTCCTGGCGATCTCCAGGTCGCAGACCTTGCTCACCGCCGTGCCGACCACGCCGGGGAACGTGCCGTAGCCGCCGCCGACGTTGGAGCCGATGACCTGGCCGTGCTTGTTGGCGTGGGTGCCGAGCGCGATGTGCCGGGTGCGTCCGGCGACGAGGTCCAGGACCTCGACGCAGTCCCCGCCCGCCCAGATCGCGTCCTGCCCCACGACCCTCATCGACAGGTCCGTCAGGAGACCTCCGTGCGGCCCGAGCGGCAGTCCGGCTCCACCGGCCAGGGCGGTCTCCGGCTCGACCCCTATGCCGAGCACGACGACGTCCGCCGGGTAGGTGTCCGCGTCCGTGGCGACCGCCGTGACCCGGCCGTCCGGACCGGTGTCGATCCGGATGACCGAGGCGTTGTTGACCGTGGTGATGCCCAGTCCGTCCATCGCGTCGTGGACCAGTCGCCCCATGTCCGGATCGAGTGTCGCCATCGGCTGCGCGCCGCGGTTGAGCACCGTCACCTCGAAGCCGCGCTTGAGCATCGCCTCGGCCATCTCGACACCGATGTAGCCCGCGCCGACCACGACCGCCCGGCGCCCCGGGGCCCGGTCGAGCGATTCCAGGAGAGCCTGGCCGTCACCCAGGCTCTGCACGCCGTGGACGCCCGGAGCGTCGATCCCGGGCAGAGCGGGGCGCACCGGCCGGGCACCCGTGGCGATCACCAGCTTGTCGTAGTCCGTCCAGTACGTCTCGCCGCTGTCGCGGTCCAGCGCCCGGACACGGCGCCCCGCGACGTCGATCTCCGTCACCTCGGTGCGGGTGCGCAGATCGATGGAACGGGCCCGGTGTTCCCCGGGCGTACGGGCGATGAGGGCGTCGGGCCCCTCGACGTCGCCGCTCACCCAGTACGGGATGCCGCAGGCGGAGTACGACGTGAAGTCGCCGCGTTCGAAGGCGACGATGCTCATCTCGTCCGGGCCCCTGAGCCTGCGGGCCTGCGAGGCGGCGGACATGCCCGCCGCGTCGCCTCCGACGACCACCAGTCGCTCCGCCGTCATGCCAGGTCCCTTCGCCGCCGTATGCAGGATCAGGGCCCACGCTACGGTGCCTACGGGGCCGACGGGCCCTGCGTGGCACCTCCGGCGGCGCCGATCGCCACCGCGTTCCACCGCGGCGTCGTCATGAACGCGTCCCGGGCCGCCGGCCGTGCGTCCAGGAAACCGGAGTCCCTGCCGGCCTCGTACGGTTCACCGAGTTCGGGGGCGGCCGCCGCCGGCGAGGCGCGGTCCTGCGGCGACTCCTGCCGGGCGGGAAGCGGCTCCGGACCGGCCCGGCGGCTGCCCGGTTCGGCTCCCGGTGGCACCACCCCGGTGAGTTTCCCCGCCTCGGCCGTCAGGCCACGGACCCGCGCGACGCTCGCGCGCCGGGGGAGAGACGGCTCCCCACGTCGACGGCCTGGCCGGTGACGTCCTCGGCGTCCGGCCTGCGGACCCGTGCGCGGGGCGCCTGCCTGCGGTTTCGAAGTGGTCACGTCCGGGCCTCGGGACGGGTTTGAGAGAGTGGACCCATGCAGCGTCCTCTTCAGCGCGACACCACACGCACGGGCCATGCCGTCGTCATCGGCGGTGGCATCGCCGGACTCGCCGCCGCCCACCGGCTGCTGGCCTCCGGCCTCCGGGTCACCCTCCTGGAGGCGACCGCGCGGCTCGGCGGCAAGCTGATGACCGGTGAGATCGCCGGCACCCGGGTGGACCTCGGCGCCGAGTCGATGCTCGCGCGCCGGCCCGAAGCGGTCGAGCTGGCGACCGCGGTGGGGCTCGGCGACCGGCTCCAGCCGCCTGCCACCGCCACCGCCTCGGTCTGGACCCGTGACGCCCTGCGCCCCATGCCCCAAGGGCACGTGATGGGCGTACCGGGTGACCCGGCAGCGCTCAGCGGCGTGCTCTCGCCCGAAGGCCTGGCCAGGATCGCCGAGGAGCGCGACCTCACCCCGACCGCCGTCGGGGACGACGTCGCGGTCGGCTCGTACGTCGCCGACCGGCTCGGACGTGAGGTCGTCGACCGGCTCGTGGAACCGCTGCTCGGCGGGGTCTACGCGGGTGACGCCTACCGGATCTCGATGCGTGCGGCCGTGCCTCAGCTCTTCGAGGCCGTGAAGGAGGGCGGCCCGCTCCTCGACGGCGTCCTGCGCCTCCAGGAACGGGCCGCCGCCCGGCAGCGGACCGGTCCGGTGTTCCAGGGCATCGAAGGGGGCATCGGCACCCTGCCGGGCGCCGTGGCCGCCGCCGTCCGGGCCGGAGGAGGGGAAATCCTCCCCGAGACCCCGGTGCTCGGCCTGACCCGCACCGGCGAGGGCTGGGACGTGCGCACCGACAGCCGGGTGATCGCCGCCGACGCCCTCGTCCTGGCCACCCCCGCCTGGTCCGCTTCCACGCTGCTCGCCGCCGAGTGCCCGGCCGCCTCGGTCGAGCTCGCGGCCGTCGAGTACGCCTCGATGGCACTGGTCACCATGGCCTTCCGGCGCTCCGACGCCGAGGGGGCCGACGCGCTCCGGGGACGGTCCGGATTCCTCGTGCCGCCCGTCGACGGGCGCACGATCAAGGCCGCCACCTTCTCCAGCAACAAGTGGCAGTGGGTCGCCGACGCGGCTCCCGGCCTCTTCGTGCTGCGTACCTCCCTCGGCCGCTACGGCGAGGAGGAGCACCTCCACCGTGAGGACTCCGAGCTCGTCGACGCCTCCCTGGCCGATCTCGCCACCGCGACCGGGCTGACGGCCCGGCCTGTGGACACCGGGGTCACCCGGTGGATCGGCGGGCTGCCCCAGTACCCCGTGGGTCATCTGGCCCGGGTCGCCCGGATCCGCGACGAGGTCGCCAAGCTGCCCGGACTGCGGGTGTGCGGAGCGGTGTACGACGGCGTCGGGATCCCGGCCTGCGTGGCGAGCGCGCACCGTGCAGCGGACGAGATCGTGCGGGATCTCACGGGTCCCGCCACGGGAGAGATCGACAACACGCCGACCCGGGTTCGGGGCGCCGGTGGCGAGGCGGGACAATAGCCGTATGAGCGCGCCAGAAAAGCTTCCGAACGCAGGTAAGAAGGCCAAGGACCTCAACGAGGTCATCCGCTACACCCTGTGGTCCGTCTTCAGGCTGAAGGACGTCCTTCCCGCCGACCGCGCCGGTTACGCCGACGAGGTCCAGGAGCTGTTCGACCAGCTCGGGGCCAAGGACGTCACGGTCCGGGGCACTTACGACGTGTCGGGTCTCAGGGCCGACGCCGACCTGATGATCTGGTGGCACGCCGAGACCTCCGACGAGCTCCAGGAGGCGTACAACCTCTTCCGGCGCACCAGGCTGGGCCGCGCGCTGGAGCCGGTCTGGTCGAACATGGCGCTGCACCGCCCCGCCGAGTTCAACAAGTCGCACGTGCCGGCCTTCCTGGCCGACGAGACCCCGCGCGACTACATCAGCGTGTACCCCTTCGTGCGCAGTTACGACTGGTACCTGCTGCCCGACGAGGACCGCCGCCGTATGCTCGCGGACCACGGCAAGATGGCCCGTGGCTACCCCGACGTGCGTGCCAACACGGTCGCCTCCTTCTCGCTGGGCGACTACGAGTGGGTCCTCGCCTTCGAAGCCGACGAGCTGTACCGCATCGTCGACCTCATGCGTCACCTGAGGGCCTCCGAGGCGCGGTTGCACGTCCGCGAAGAGGTCCCGTTCTACACGGGGCGCAGGAAGACCGTCGCAGAATTGGTGGCCGGACTCGCATAGCCAGCGTTTCCGGTCATCCCGACCCGGAAGATCAGTTGACGGGCAACGGTGTGTGAGACGCCGCCCGTCGTTCCAGCGACACCGGGTCCGGTGCCGGGCGCACATCGGCCGACGGCCGGCGGACTGTCGTGGCCCGCGGGGGAGTCAGCCATTCCTCCCCGCGGGCCGCCGCTCCTCGCCGGTCCGGCCGATGTGTCCCGGGCCGAACAACTGGATATGACACCACCAGGGCCGCTCCCGTCGCCGGGAGCGGCCCTGGTGGTTCACGGTCTCCGACCGGTGGGTCAGCCCCCGGTCCGCGTCCCGCTCAGCATGGCCGCACGCAGGTCCGGGTCCTCCAGCGCTCCGACGCCCCGGACCGCCACCGCCGCCAGGAGGTCGCGGTCCGCGCCGTGCGCCGGGGCCGGCAGCGAGTCCAGCCAGCGCTGCCCGGACGGGGAGGCCCACGGGCTGTACGGGTGGTTCTCCACCCGGGCGATGGCCAGGCAGCCCAGCGTCAGCACGAGCGGCAGCCCGAACCAGGCGGCCACCGGACCGGCGTGGCCCGTCTCCTGGCCGGGCGTCAGCAAGGCGACGGCCGCCAGGACCACCACCAGGACCGCCGCGCCCCGCACGGCCCGCACCGCCGCCTCCGTGCTCGTCCGGGTCCCGTGCGGCACGGCGAGGCCCGCCGCGACGAGCCGGTCGGCGAGGGCGCGCACGGCATCGGCCGCCGCGGCGGCGGCGCGTAGGGGGGCTATCCGGGACTGCCCGCCCGGGCCTATCGCGCGGATCACGGTGCGCTCGACCTCGTCCCGCCCCTCCGGGTCGACGACCGTCGCCCAGCCCGTGCGGGCGAGCAGCAGCCGGCGCCGCAGGTGCATGGAGACCATCGCCAGGTCGGCCACCCGCTGCGGTCCGCCGGCCAGGAACGCCGTCTCGTACAGATTGAGTTCGTGGGAGAGGGGGGTCCGTGCGGCGCGGTGCGACCGCTCGGCGGCACCCGCGGTGACGAGGCACAGCCGGATACAGGTGAGGGCGGCCGCGCCCCATGCGACGAGAAGAAGCAGGACCCAGAGCATGGCGGAGTTCTATGCGAAACCGGCAGGGGAGCACCATGCCTTGTTCACGATATGGACTTAAGACGGTCACAGGTGGTCACCCGTGGCTGAATCCGTATGCCTGCCAGCTCCACGCTCCTCAGGAACTGCTGCCGCAACCGGACCCACCGCCGCTGGAGCCGCCGCAGCTCGATCCGCCGCTCGACCCACTGCCGCAGCTGGACCCGCCGCCCCCGCAGGCGGCCCCCGAACCACAGGCGGACCCCGGTCCCGGGTCGCCGCCCCCGCCGCCGGAACTGCCGCAGCTCCCACCGCCGGGACTCGCACCGGCGCACCACACCACCGGGACCAGCGCGGCGGCCGTGACCGAGGAGGCGTCGGACGGCGGGACCGACGAGCCGCGCCCGGCGGGCCGTTGCCGTGCGGCCGCCACCAACTGCGCCCGGAGCCCCGGCTCGGGAAGCGCCCGCAGCCCATGGACGGCCACCAGGAGGGCCGGGCCGGTCACATGGGCGTACGAGGCGCGGAAGCCGTCGAGGGCCCGGCGTCCCGCGTGCGTGATCCGCCTCCGGGCCGACGCCGCGGCGAGCAGGCCGATCAGGCCACCGATCGCCAGCGCGGGCAGCACTTTGACGACGAACGGGTACGGAGTGTCCGCGTAACCCGGGTGCAGGCCGTACTGGACGAAGGTCAGGACCAGGCTGACGGGAACACCGACGGTGCAGACCGTCACCTGGGTGATCGCCCACCGGCGGCGGGGCCGGCTCCGGTCCGGCGCGACCAGCAGCCCGCGGGCGGCGAGCCCGTCGCCGATCTCCTGCACCGCCGGATGCCGCATCACGGCCTCCCGCAGGGTGTGCAGGGCCCCGCTCGGAGCCGCGCCCAGCTCCTGGAGCACGGCACGCTCCACCGCGTCACGGGCCTCGGCCTGCTGGTGAGCGGCGACGATGCCCGGGCCGCCGACCACGAGCCGCCCGTCCGCGTGCAGGGCGGTGAGCGCGGTGTCCACGACCCTGGCCGGTCCGCCGGCCAGGAAGGCCGCCTCGGAGAGGTCGTGCAGCTGGACGCCGGTGGAGCCTCGGCGCCGCCCCGCTTCGAGGGTCGCGATGACCAGGAGTGCCGAGGAGACGGCCACGGCGAGGGTCAGCAGGAGGGCGAGGGCGTTCACGGGGTCACCTCCCCAGGAGGGCGGTACGGGCCGCGCGGACCAGGCGGGCGCCGCGGCGCGGCGGACGTGGCGCCGCACGGTCCTGCCACCACCGGGTCAGCCTCCGCCTGGCCCCGTCGTCGGCCGGTCCACCCGCGATGAGCAGGTGCTCGGCGAAGTCGAGGGCGTCACGGCGGTGACCGGCGGACATCGGCCGGTTCCCGGCGTACTCGAGGAACGCCCTGCGGTAGCCGTCGCCGAGGATCCCGGGCAGTTCCGGTGCGACCCTGGCGACGACGTCGGCCCGCTTCGCGGCCAGGGCGCGGCTCTGCACCTCCAGGCGCCGGTGGTCGAAACCGTCCGGCGCGGGCGTACCGGCCACGAGGGAGGAGAGCAGCGCGGTCTGCGCCACGGCGGTCCGGTCGCGGGCCCCGGCGACGCGTGCGGCGGGTTCCGCGGGCCGGGCCGGCCGCTTCCGGCCGCTCCTCGGAGCGGTGGCGGCGGCCTCCAGCGTGTCCCGGACCGCGGTCAGTTCACCGGCCAGCTCCTCGGCCGGAGGGAAGTCGTCGTCCCGCTCCAGCAGGACCCCCGGCGGGTCCACGCGGGAGCGGAGTTCGCTCAGCACGTCCAGGACGGGGCGTGTCACGGGGTGGGCGTGCGTGTCGTGCCAGACGCCGTCCTTCTCGACGCCGCCCGCCACATGGACGTACGCGATGGCCTCCACCGGCAGTTCGTCCAGTGCGGTCGCGGGGGCCTCACCGCGGTTGACGTGGTTGGTGTGCAGGTTGGCGACGTCGATCAACAGCCGCACGCCGGTGCGCTCGACCAGTTCCGCGAGGAACTGCCCCTCGGTCAGCTCCTCGCCGGGCCAGGAGATCAGCGCGGCGATGTTCTCCAGGGCCAGGGGGACGGGCAGCGAGTCCTGCGCGATCCGTACGTTCTCGCAGAGCACGTCCAGCGCGTCCCAGGTCCGCGGCACCGGCAGCAGATGGCCCGCCTCCAGTACCGGCGAGGCGGTGGGCGGCCCTCCGGCGCGTACGAACGCGATGTGCTCCGTCACCAGGGGCGCGCCCAGCAGCACGGCCCGTGCGGCCAGACCTGCGAGACGGCCCGGGTCCGGACGTCCGGCCCCGCCCAGGCCCAGGGAGACCCCGTGCGGCACGACCGTGACCCCGCGTTCCCGGAGACGCACGAGGGGCTCGGGGAGATGGTCCGCGCAGAGGTTCTCCGCGACCGCCTCCACCCAGTCGATCCCCGGCAGAGCCTCGACGGCGTCCGCGATCTCCGGCCGCCATCCGATGCCGATTCCGAGCTTCATGGTGTCCCTCCCCGTTCCGTACAGGGGTGATGGCCCCGCCGGGTGCCGCCGAACCCGAAAGGGGGGACGTTCAGAGCTGGATCTGAGGTTCCCGGACCGTTGCCGGTGGTGTCGCGCGGGCGGAGCCGGTCCCAGGACCGAGCGGTGGGGCCACGGCCGGAAGCACCGGGCGGGAGGCGGGCGGCCGCGTGCGCCAGGCCGCCGGAACCGGCGAACCGGTGTGCTCCGGCACCGTGATGGGGCCGGGCACCGTCCGCCGCGCCGGAGGCCGGCTGCCGCACCTGCGCGACAGGCCCCGGCCGCTCGCCGGGAGCGGGTCCGCCGGGTGGCCACGCCGGACGTGTCCGGACGGGCCGGCGTAGGACCACACGGCAGAAGCGGGCGCGGCGGCCGGTGCGGCGATGACGAGGGCCGTTCCGTCGATGCGAGACGCCTTCCGGGCAGATGCGTGGCAGCGCCGGACCGGCCCTCGACCGGTACGGGGGCGATCTGCTCGGCGGTGGTGCCGGTACGGCGGCAAGGGGAGGCGTGTACGCCGGCGCAGGGGTGTTCAGCCGGGCGGGAAACGGGGGTGCGGGTCCTGCCCGTCATCTCCCGCGAGAGAGCGGGGCCTGCGTCCTGCGCGTCTCTCACGCCACGCACCCACCGGCCGGACCCGGCCATTGTCGGACGAACAACCGCCGGTGGCAATCAAGTTGAGTAGTATCCCCGCATCGCGGCGTTGTTCCGGTCGAGTACGTTCGGGGAGTCCCGTCCCTTCCGGGCCGCCCTCGTCGTCCTTCTGTCCCGCAGCCGGCCGGCAGCATGAGGACCCGTCTTGTGCGTGCCCCCACGAGAGGAGACAGCCATGCGTGCTGACAGGCAGCAACGCCTCGCGGAGTCCGACCGCACCCGGGGGCTTCCCCGGCGTGCCGACCAGGCCCCGGCCTCCTCGCACTCAGGGACGGCCGCTGCCGGGCCCGTCGGGCGGATGTCTCCCGCAGCCGCGCTCTCCCTCCAGCGGACACTCGGCAACGCCGCGGTCGCCCGGCTGGTGGAGCGGGAGCGCCCCCCGCACGGTGCGGGGTGTGACCACGGTGCCGCCACGCAGCGGGTCGCCGACGAGCAGGCCGTACAGCGTGATGCCATGGCCCGGGTGGACGCGGTGACGCGCACCTCGGGCAGGCCGATGAGGGCGGACGTCCGGCACAGGATGGAGAACGACTTCGGCGGCGAGGACTTCGGCGGTGTCCGCGTCCACGTCGACCGCGGTTCGGCCGAGGCCGTCGGGGCCAAGGCCTACACCACGAAGACCGACCACATCGTCTTCCGCAGCGCGGCCGACATGGACGACCACACCATGCGCCACGAACTGCAACACGTCCGCCAGCAGCGGGCGGGGCGTGTGCCCTCGGGCGTCAGCGATCCCGCCGACCTCCTGGAGCGCGACGCCGAGAGCACGGCGACGAGGCTGGGGCAGGGGGCGGCAGGCGGCCGGCGTTCCGTGGCCCGGGAACAGAGCCACACCCCGGTGACGGCCCCGGCTCAGGACGGCGCCGTCCAGCGGATGGTGTTGAAGACCGCACGCGGCTTCTACGACAAGTGGGCCGGCACGGGGCCGGCTCTCAGGCCGGACCAGAAGAAGTGGCTGTGGAGCAAGCTCACCGAACACGCGGGCGGCGACGCGAAGGTGAAGAAGTTACCGGAGGCCGAGGCCCTGGAACTGCTGGCCCGCAAAGGAATCGACAGGGCCGCCATGGACGCGGAGCTGGGGCCCGGCGCTTCGGCTGCGCCCCCCGCACAGCAGGAGTCGATGGAGCAGTACGCGGTGAAGGCTGAGAAGACCGTCGCCGACGCTGATCGCATCTGGCGGGAGAAGGCGAAGGAGATACCCAGGCTCGAGAAGGTGGCCTTCGCGATCGAGGGCCTGGGCAGGGGGACGGTCGGAATGCTCAGGAGTCCTTCGGGTCCCAAGCATCCCGGCATGCTTTCCTGGTTCTCGCACGGCTACGAGGACAAGCACCGCATCTCCATCGACACCAGGAGGAAGTACGGCTTCGCCGTGCAGGAGGAGCAGAGCCTGAACCGGATCGGCGCCTCGGCCGAGGTCTTCGCATCCCTGCCCGACGCTTTCGCGAACTCCGTCATCGAGCCCACCAACGACGCCCCCGGCATGTACGTCCAGCCCCACCACGCCACCGAACTCACGCTGGAGATCGACCGCGTGGTCGGGCTGGTGAACGACTGCGACGTGGCGGTTCTGATGGACTTCGAGTGGGCGGACGACAGCGTGCTCGCCGCTGAGTACGCCGAAGCGCGTAAGGCCGAGACCCCACCCCTTCCCGTCATCATCGAGAAGGCGCAGGCGTTCAGCGGATACAGCGCGCTGCTGATCTACGCCTGCCGCACACCGTGGTCCGTGAACGCGGCGGTCCAGGGGAGCAAGAAACTGAAGGCGGACCTGCAGAAGGAGCTCATGGAGCAGGGGCTCTCCGCCGCCGAGGCGGACAAGAAGGCGCAGGAGAAGTACGAGGCATCTCCCCGGACGGGCGAGGTCTACCCGTAGGAACCCCTCGCCCACGCTCCCCGGCGCTTTCGCACGGCGCTGCGGGTGCGTCTGCGTCCGGTCCTGGCGACCGGCCCCTTCCCGGCCTGGCATCCGTGCCGTGAACACGCGCCCACGACCGCACCAGGAGCCGTACGGGGCGTTCGCCGGCGGTGCCGGACAGCGGGTCAGGTCAGCGGCGCAGGGCCGGGTGGTCGGCGACGACCGTGCAGGAGCCGGGGGCGACCTCGGTGAAGCCGGCGTCCCGGACCACCGGCAGCCCGCTCGCGGCGAGTTCGCGCCAGCGGGCGGCGTCAGGGATGGCGACGGACAGCGGGAACCCCGCCTCGCGCCAGGCCTTGCGCTCCGTGTCCGACAGCTCCCACCAGGCGAGCTGCGCTCCGTGCCCGGCCTGTGCCATCGCCTTGCCGGCCGACATGGCGACATCCGGATTCATCCACAGCACAGCACCGGCCGGATCGGGCGCCGCCGGGGGCTCGGGATCGTCCAGGTCGGTGCCCGAGACCTGGAGCTTGGCCAGCTCCCTGGGCCAGCCGTCCAGGGGCACCGGAGGGAACACCCGCACCTCGGCATGCCCACCCGCGACGGTGATCCCGGGCAGCGCGGACGCCTTGCGCCATTCCGCCCCGCGCGCCCGCCGGACCACCTTGCGGATCCGGGCGTCCTGCCAGTCCCGCACGGCCTGCGCCCACTCGCCCTCGGCCCTACCCTCGTCCTCGCCCTGGGAGCGGGGGTCCGACAGGATCGTGAGCACCGCGCGGGCGGCGGTCACCAGGGCGTCGTTGCGCGCCGGAGGGTCGGTCTTCTCCAGGTGCACCACCAGCGGCAGCACGAACTGCGGGGCTTCGTCACGAGGCGTCGGCTCCGTGCGGAACGGGCTGCCGGAGGGGGCCTCCGGCGCTGCGGGGAGGGGCTCGGAAATGCTGTCGCTGGTCACACGCCCCAGTGTGCCAGGCCCCGCCGGCAACCCGTTCTTGGCGGAACACACGGCTCCAGGTGAGGATGCACCGCATGAAGAGCGACCTCTTTTCCAGCGAGCACATCGCGCAGCCGGCCACCGCCCCGGGCATGACGCTGCAGAACGCCAAATCCATCAAGTACGCCGTCAACGGTGAGATGCACGCGCGCCAGGGATCGATGATCGCCTTCCGCGGCAATCTCCAGTTCGAACGCAAGGGCCAGGGCATCGGCGGCATGCTGAAGCGCGCGGTGACCGGCGAAGGGCTGGCCCTGATGGCGGTCAGGGGGCAGGGCGAGGCGTGGTTCGCCCACGAGGCGGCCAACTGCTTCGTCGTGGAGATGGAACAGGGCGACGTCCTGACCGTCAACGGCCGCAACGTCCTGTGCTTCGACGCGAGCCTGTCCTACGAGATCAAGACCGTGAAGGGTGCCGGAATGACCGGCGGCGGGCTCTTCAACAGCGTCTTCAGCGGATTCGGCAAGCTCGGACTGATCTGCGACGGCCACCCGATCGTGATCCCCGTCACCGCGCAGCAGCCGGTGTACGTCGACACGGACGCGGTCGTCGGCTGGAGCGCTCAGCTCTCCACCTCCCTGCACCGCTCGCAGAGCGTCGGCTCCATGGTGCGCGGCGGATCCGGTGAGGCGGTCCAGCTGATGCTCCAGGGTGAGGGATTCGTGATCGTACGTCCCAGCGAACTCAAGCCGGAGAAGCCGTCGTCGTGATACTGCGTGGCGCGGGCCGGCGGTACGGCCTGCGCGGCCCGTGGGTGCTGCGAGGGCTCGACCTGGACCTGCCCGCGCACACCCTGGTCCGGATCGAGGGAGCCAACGGCGCCGGCAAGTCGACCCTGCTGAGACTGCTCGCCGGTATCGACGCGCCCACGGAGGGACGTGTCGCGGGCCGGCCGCGCACGGCGTACGTCCCCGAGCGTTTCCCCGCGGCGCTGCCGTTCACCGCTGCCGGCTACCTGGTGCACATGGGCCGGGTCCACGGGCTCCCGACCGCCGAGGCCGCCGCACGGGCCGGGGAGTGGCTGGCACGCTTCGGGGCCGCAGGCCATGCTCGTACGCCCCTCGCGGAACTCTCCAAGGGCACGAGCCAGAAGGTCGCCGTCGCCCAGGCGCTCCTCGCCGAGCCGGAACTCCTCGTCCTGGACGAGGCCTGGACCGGACTGGACGCAGCGGCCCGTGACGAACTGGACCGGGCCGTCACCGGGCGGGTGGCCGACGGTGCCACGGTGGTGTTCGTCGACCATGACCCGAGGAGGCTCGCGGGAAGGGCCGACGCCGCCTACCGTCTGGAGGGGCGGGCCCTCACCGCGGTGGCTGTTCCGCCCGGCGGCCCCGGTCCGGCCGTCCGGATCGAGGCGACGGGCCAGGCGTCCGCCGTCCTCCCCCCGGGGCTGCCGGGCGCCCCGGTGGTGGAACGGGACGCCGCGAACCCGTCCGCGATCCGGCTCACGACCACCGTGGCCCACTCCGACCCCCTGCTCCACGCTCTGATCGCGGCCCGCCCGCCATGGCACATCACCGGGCTCTCACAGCTCCCGGCGCCGTCTCCGGTTCCGGCTTCGGTGACCGCGGACTCCGGGCCGGACAGGAGGGATCGTCCGGCCCGCCCCGCCCGTGAGGCAGGTTCACCGGTCCGTGGCACGACCGCCCTGATGCGCTATCAGGCAGCTCTGCTGGCACGCTCGCAGCGCTGGCTCGCGCCCCTCCTCCTGTACGCGGCCGTCCTCGCCGTCGGCGTACAGGCGGGGCAGCCCCTGCTGGACTCGCTCGGTTACGCCGCCGCCGCGCTGCTCCCTGTGGCCGCTTGGTCCGTGCGGCTCTGCGTCACCCAGGAACCGCCCGCCGCGCGGACCGTCACCGCCTCCGCCGCCGGACCGTGGCGCGCCCACTGCGCCTCGCTGGTCACCGGTCTGGTATGCGCGCTCGCCCTGGGCGGCGCGGGTGCGGGGACCGTCCTCCTGATCAGTGAACCGGTCAGCACCGACCACACCGTCGCCGTACCGCTTCTGCCCGCCGCGCTCGCCGGACTGTTCGCGGCAGGGTGCTGCGCCCTGCTGGGAGCGGCGGTCGGGGCGCTTTGTGCCCGGCCGCTCCTGCACCGCCATGGCTGGTCGCTCGCCGCGACCTCGCTCGGCGCGCTGCTCGCCCTGGTGACCGACGGCTCACCCGCGAAGGCCGCGGTGACGGGCCTGGTCTCCGGTTCGCAGGCCGGCACGGTGCGGATGCCGCTCCTGCCGCTTGCCGGGGCGGCCGTCGCCGCCGTCGCAGTGGCGGCCCTCACCTCGCGGATCGCCGCTCTGCGCGACTGAGTACGCTCGGACGCATGGATGACGCGTACTGCGAGACACCCGAGTCGGCCCCCGCGCCCGTGGACGCGGGTCCGCCGTACGCCGAGTGCGTGCTGTGCCGGAAGCCGACCGAACACCCGGAGTCGACGAAGGGCAGCACCCTCTGCCCGGTCTGTGCCTGGCAGGAGGCCGGCCGCACCGCTTGCTCCGGCTGAGGCTCGGGCGGCGGAGTGCTCAGCCGCGCATCAGCTCGGAGACCTTGACGAAGCGGTAGCCGCGCTCGCGCAGCTCCGGGACGATCCGGCGTACGGCGTCGTCGGTGACGGGCGCCGCGCTGCGGGTGCAGTGCATGACCACCACCGAGCCCGGCCTCACCCCTGCCAGCACCTGCCCGGCCACCGCGCCCGCGTCCGTGGCGAAGGCGTCACCGCTGACCACGTCCCATTGCACCGCTGTCACGCCGGTCGGCGCCAGGGCCTTCAGCGACGCGTCGTCGTAGCAGCCGCCGGGGAAGCGGAAGTACGGCACGACATTGCGCGCCCCCGTCTTCCTGATCGCGGTGAAGGCCCGCTCCACATCGCGCCGCATGTCCGTCTTCCCGACGGCCGGCAGCCCGTAGCAGGGAGAGGCGAAGGCGTAGTGGCTGAACGAGTGGTTGGCGATCTCGAACAGGGGATCGGTGCCGATCGAGCGCGCCTGCACCGGGTACTCCTGCGCCCACCTGCCGGTCATGAAGACGGTCGAGGGGACCTTCAGCCGGCGTAGCGACGCGATCAGCCCGGGATTGTCGAAGTGCTCGCCGGCAGCGGCACGCGGGCCCTGATCCGCCGTCATGTCGGCGTCGAAGGTGAGGGCCACGACCTTGCCGCTCCCGCCCGCCCCGCTCCGGTCGCCGGAGTCCTCCGTCCGTCGTTCGAAGACCGGCGTGAGGCCACCGGGGCCGGGGGCCGGCACGGACGGCTCGCTCTCCGGAGCCGGTGACGGGGACACGGGGCCCGTCACCGGCTCCGGAGAGGCCGGCGGACGTGCGGCGGTCCGGGCGCGGGTGCCCTCGGAGCTGCCGCAACCGGCGAGCACCCCACTCAAAACAGTCAGCACGATTGTCGTACGAACGTATTTGATCACTGAAAGACGTTAGCCGGTGGTCCAGCGGACGACGCCCACGGCGCTCCGGCCACCCGGGCGCCGGACCGCCGGATCACCCGTCTGCTCGCACCCGGGTCAGCGCCAGGGGCCCGTCACCGCGAACGTCGTCCCCGGCGTGTAGCAGTTCACGAACATCGTCCCGCCGTCCGGTGAGAACGTGACGCCTGCGAACTCGCCCCACTCCGGCTCCTCGGCCGTCCCGGTGTTCTGCCGTCCCCGTGCCATCGGGTAGACCTCACCGCGCCGTGTCACTCCCAGCACGTGCTGGGCACCACCCCCGTCCTCGCAGACCATCAGGCCGCCCCCGGCGGCGAGGCAGATGTTGTCCGGGGACTCGCCCGGCAGCCGGACGTCGGTGTCCGGCCCGAAGACGATCACGAGGGTGAGCCTGCGCCGCTTGGGTTCGTACCGCCACACCTGGCCGAAGTGGTCGGCGGCCGACCCCTCCGAACTGTGCGCGAAGCTGGAGACGAAGTACACCGACGAACCGCCCCAGTAGCAGCCCTCCAGCTTCTGGGCGTGCGTGACGCCCTTCGGCCCGAAGTCCTGCAGCCGGATCGGCGTCTGCGCGGCCTGGGGATCCGGTACGGGGGCCCACTCGATCCTGTCGAAGCTCGCACCCGTCTCCTGGATCGCGGAGAGGTCGGGCACGCCGGGGACCCGCATGGCCTCGAGCGCGCCGCCGGCCCGCAGCGAACCGGTCCCGCCGAGCGGCTTCTCCGGGAGGAAGCGGTAGAAGAGCCCGAACGGCTTCTCGAACGCGTCCTCCGTCTCGTACACGATTCCGTTCTTCGGATCGACCGCGACGGCCTCGTGCTGGAAGCGGCCCATGGCGGTCAGGGGGACGGCCCCGGTGCGGCGGGGATCGGCGCCGTCCACCTCGAAGACGAAGCCGTGGTCCTTCGTGTAGCCGTTGGAGCCGGCCTTGTCCTCGGTCTCCTCGCAGGTCAGCCAGGTGTTCCACGGGGTCGGTCCCCCCGCGCAGTTGACGGCCGTACCCGCGATGGCGACGCGCTCGCCGCGTACATTGCCGCGGCCGTCGAGTTCGAGGGACGTGCAACCGCCCTTGCCCATGGGGTCGTAGGTGAGTCCCTCGACCGTGGGGACACCGATCTTCCCGGTGACGCGGTTCTCGTGGTTGCGCACGAGATGGACCCGGCCGTGGCGGCCGGCGAAGGCGGCCATCCCGTCGTGGTTGCTGGGAACCAGGCCCTCGCCGGAGCGGAGCGGGTCGCCCTCCCGGGAGAGCACCCGGTAGCGGAAACCTTTCGGCAGATCGAGCAGGCCGTCCGGGTCCGGCAGGAGGGGACCGTAGCCGCTGTGGCCCCGGGCTTCTGCCGTGCCGGCGAAGAGTTCGGTGAAGGCCCCGGTGAAGGCGACCGAGGCGGCGGCCGCGGCGCTGCCGGCCAGGACCTGTCGTCGTGTCGCGGGTCGTCGAGGTGCGGATGACATGAGGCAACTCCCTGTTGGCGGACAGGTGAAGTGACCCGCATGTGTGTACCACGCGCCGTGACGCACGGGAACCACGCGAGCCGAGGTGCCCCCTGTGTCCCCGGGGCGGAAGAGGCCCCGGGGACGAGCGGGATCAGGCCAGCGACGCGGTGAGCGTGATGGTGGTGCCGGTGAGCGCCTGGCTGACCGGGCAGTTCGCCTTGGCGTCCTCGGCGGCCTTCACGAAGCCCGCCTCGTCCAGACCCGGAACCACACCCGCCACCGTGAGGTGGATACCGGTGATGCCGGTACCGGGCTGGAAGGTGACCTCGGCCCGGGTGTTCAGCTCGGTGGGCGGGGTGCCCGCCGTGGCCAGGCCGTTGGACAGGGCCATCGAGAAGCAGCTGGAGTGCGCGGCCGCGATGAGCTCCTCCGGGCTGGTCCTGCCGTTCGCCTCCTCCGCGCGGGACGGCCAGGAGACCGGGAATTCCCCGGTCCCGGAGGAGTCGAAGGTGACGACACCCTTGCCCTCGAGCAGGTTGCCTTCCCAGATCGTGTGCGCCTGACGCGTGGTAGCCATGCTGGATCCCTTCAAACGGTGTGCACGGTCGACGGACGTACCCGGCACCCGGAGGCGCCGTACGTCCTTCAACCCCCGAACCTACTGCGCCACCAGTCCCTTTGCGTCACGTGCCAGTGCCGTCAGCCGCGAGATGGCCCGGAAGTACTTCTTCCGGTATCCGCCGTTCAGCATCTCGTCACTGAAGAGCCGGTCGAAGGGGAGCCCGGAGGCCAGCACCGGGACCTCGCGGTCGTACAGCCGGTCCGCGAGCACCACCAGACGCAGTGCCGTCGACTGGTCGGGCACCGGCCGCACATCGGTGAGACAGACCGCCGTGAGCCCGTCCGTCAGCGCGCCGTACCGGCTCGGGTGGACCCGGGCGAGGTGGCCGAGCAGGGCCGGGAAGTCGTCGAGCGAAGCGCCCGGAGTCGTGTACGCGGCCCTGGTGACCTGATCGTCGGAGTACGGAGGCGGTGCCTCGGGCAGTCCTCGGTGGCGGTAGTCCTCGCCATCGATCCGCAGGGGCCGGAAGTGCGCGGACAGCCCCTGGATCTCCCGGAGGAAGTCGGCCGCCGCGAAACGGCCCTCACCGAGCTTGCCCGGGAGCGTGTTCGACGTGGCGGCCAGTGCGACGCCTGCTTCGACGAGCCTGCTGAGCAGGGAAGACACCAGGACGGTGTCGCCCGGGTCGTCCAGTTCGAATTCGTCGATGCAGAGCAGCCGGTGCCCGCTCAGGGTCTGCACGGTCTGCTGGAAGCCCAGCGCGCCCACGAGGTTCGTCAGCTCGACGAAGGTACCGAAGGCCTTGAGCGAGGGTGCGGCCGGGGCGGCGTGCCAGAGGGAGGCCAGCAGGTGCGTCTTGCCGACGCCGTATCCGCCGTCGAGGTACACACCGCGCGGACCGGTGGGCGCGGCAGCCTGTTTCCTGCCGAACCACCTGCGCTTGCCGGAGCCAAGGGCGTGCGCCCCGCCGAGGCCGGCCGCGAACGAGCTGAGGACCTCGACCGCCTCGCTCTGGCTCGGCTGGCCCGGGTCGGGCACGTACGTATCGAAGCGCACCGAGTCGAAGCGCGGCGGCGGCACCATCTCCGCGACCAGACGGTCTGCGGGGACGCGCGGCTCGAGGGCGCACAGGGACTGCGGAGACGTTTCGGCTATGGGGCTCTGCCCCGGCCGGGCTGTGGAGGACGACACAACACTCCACCTTAGACCGTCCGGTACACGGCGGGCGGACTCGTGTACCCGGCCCCGCGACGCCGCCCGCCCCGTCATGTGCCGGACGGTCCTGAGGGACCGTGCCAGACTGCTGGGCATGCGACGCCTGCTCCCTGTGACGGACCCGACGACCCCAGCCCCGGCCGCTGCCGCCGCCGACCGCGAGTGGACGCTCGACGAGCTGGCCGGCGCCTACGCCTATCCCGGCGGCGAGCGCCCCTGGCTCCGCGCCAACATGGTCGCCACCCTGGACGGCGCCGCCCAGCACGACGGCCGTTCCCAGGGCATCTCGTGCCCCGCCGACATGCGGATCTTCGGCACCCTGCGCGGTCTGGCGGACGCGGTCGTCGTCGGGGCCGAGACGGTGCGCCTGGAGGGTTACCGGCCCGCGCGGGCCCGCGACGCCTTCGCCGCCCGGCGCGAGGCGGCCGGGCAGGGGCCCGCGCCGGCCATCGCGGTCGTCAGCGCGAGCCTGGACCTGGACTTCGCGCTCCCGCTCTTCGTCTCGCCGCTGGTCCCGACCTTCGTGATCACCGGGACGGCGGCGCCCTCGGACCGGGTGCACGCCGCGCGGGAAGCGGGGGCGGAGGTGCTGTTCGCCGGGGACGGTGCCGCCGTCGACCCGGCACGCGCGCTCGCGGAACTGGCCGGACGGGGGCTCACCCGGCTCCTCACCGAGGGCGGGCCGCGTCTGCTCGGCCAGTTCGTGGCGGCCGGGGTGCTGGACGAGCTCTGTCTGACCCTGTCCCCGCTGCTCACCGCCGGAGACGCGCAGCGCATCGCGGGCGGACCCGCCGTCTCCGTGCCGGAACGTTTCTCCCTCATCTCGCTCCTGGAGGAGGCAGGATTCCTCTTCACCCGGTACGGGAAGATCTGACTCATAGCGGAATTGTTCATTCCGGTTAGTCCCGGGTGGGCACACATGGTCTCGCTACCCCGTGCGATCGCGGGGAAGGATGGTTTCAGCAGCAGCGGCCGTCCCGCGGCCGACGAGATGAAGCGGAAGGGCGCCTGCCGTGTACACAAGCGTTTTGATGATCGAGAAGCCCCTCACCCCCGAGGACGTGGAATTCGTCACCACCCTCCACGGCGAGGAGCGGACCTCGTTCGTCGTACTGATGCAGCCCCGCACCGACCAGGCCGATGTGCTGCTGCGCGCGATCGACGACGTGGCGATCGGCGAGCTCCGGGAAGCAGTCCGCGAAGGGGAGCGGCCGGAGGGCGAGGAAGCCAGGGAACCCGCCGAGATGGCTCTGGAGTACTCGCTCCGGGAGCTGCGCGAGGCGGGATCGGAGGCCGTCGGGCAGGTGGTCGAGGACCACCCCCTGGACAAGCTGAAGACCGTGGTCGACGACTCGGGGGCCGATGAGGTCATCGTGCTGACGGCGCCGCACTACGTGGAGGAGTTCTTCCACCGTGACTGGGCGTCCAGAGCCCGTCACAAGGTCGGCGTACCGGTGCTCAAGCTCTTCGCGCACAGCGAATAGGCTGGGGCGGACCCAGAACCACGTCACACCTCGGGAGAGACACGTATGGCACCCGGTATTCCTGCCGCTCTGGAACGGCCGCACTTCATCGGCATCGGCGGCGCCGGAATGTCGGGCATCGCGAAGATCCTGGCCCAGCGTGGCGCGAAGGTGGCGGGCAGCGATGCCAGGGAGTCCGCCACCGCCGACGCGCTCCGGGCGCTCGGAGCGACCGTCCACATCGGGCACGCCGCAGCCCACCTGGCCGACGACGCGACCTCCGTGGTCGTCTCCAGCGCCATCCGCGCCGACAATCCCGAGCTGGTCCGCGCCGCCGAGCTGGGCATCCCCGTCGTGCACCGCTCCGACGCGCTCGCCTCCCTGATGGGCGGCCTGCGCTCCATCGCGGTCGCCGGCACGCACGGCAAGACCACCACCACGTCGATGCTCGCCGTCGCCCTGTCCGAGCTCGCCCTCGACCCCTCGTACGCCATCGGCGGTGACCTGGAGGGCCCCGGCACCAACGCCAGCCACGGCGAGGGCGACATCTTCGTCGCCGAGGCGGACGAGAGCGACCGCAGCTTCCAGAAGTACGACCCCCAGGTCGCGATCGTCCTCAACGTCGAGCTGGACCACCACGCGAACTACGCGTCGATGGACGAGATCTACGAGTCCTTCGAGACCTTCGTCGGCAAGGTCGTCCCCGGCGGCACCCTGGTCATCGCCGCCGACCAGCCCGGCGCCGCCGAGCTGACCCGGCGGGTCCGCGAGCTCTCCTCCCTCACCGTCGTCACCTACGGCGAGTCCGAGGGCGCGGACGTACGCGTCCACAAGGTCACCCCGCGCGGCCTGACCAGCGAGGTCACGGTCGTGCTCAACGGCAGGTACCTCACCTTCACGGTCTCCGTGCCCGGCCGCCACTACGCGCACAACGCGGTCGCCGCGCTCGCCGCGGGTGTCGCCCTCGGCATCCCCGCGCACAACCTGGCCTCCGCCATCGGCAAGTACACCGGGGTCAAGCGCCGTCTCCAGCTCAAGGGCGAGGCGGCCGGCGTCCAGGTCATCGACTCGTACGCGCACCACCCCACGGAGATGACCGCCGACCTGGAAGCGATGCGCGGCGCGGCGACCGGGTCCCGCCTCCTGGTCGTCTTCCAGCCCCACCTCTTCTCCCGCACCCAGGAGCTCGGCACCGAGATGGGCCAGGCCCTCGCCCTCGCCGACGCCTCGCTGGTCCTGGACATCTACCCGGCCAGGGAGGACCCGGTCCCGGGCGTCACGAGCGCACTGATCACCGACGCCGCGAAGGCCGCGGGCGCCGATGTCACGGCCGTCCACGACAAGGCGGCGGTCCCCGCCGCCGTCGCGGGAATGGCGAAGCCCGGCGATCTGGTTCTCACCATGGGAGCGGGCGATGTCACCGACCTCGGCCCGCAGATCCTGGACCACCTGTCGAGCTGAGGGAGCCACCGTGCCGTACGACGTCGAGAAGCCGGACGAGCAGTGGCGGGCGGAACTGACGCCCGCCGAGTACGCGGTGCTGCGCAAGGCCGGCACCGAGCCCGCCTTCGTGGGTGAGTACACCGACACCAGGACGCCGGGAGTGTATTCCTGCCGCGCGTGCGGAGCGGAGCTGTTCCGCTCCGACACCAAGTTCGAGTCGCACTGCGGCTGGCCGTCCTTCTACGACCCGAAGGAGACCGACGCGGTCGAACTCCTGCAGGACAACAGCCTCGGCATGGCCCGCACCGAGGTGCGCTGTGCCCGCTGCGGCTCGCACCTGGGGCATGTCTTCGAGGGCGAGGGCTATCCGACGCCCACGGACCAGCGGTACTGCATCAACTCGATCTCGCTGACACTGGCGCCGGACGAGAGCTGAGCCGGCCGGCTCCGCCGGAACGGCCCGCCAGGAACTCGCTCGAGTTCCTGGCGGGCCGTTCCGGCGGCTGCGGCGGCCCTCAGGCCGGACGCAGGGGCGTGCTCACGTCTTCACGAGCTCGGACGCCTGCTGCTGCACCGGAATCTCCCGCTGCAGCCGCTCGCCCTCGATGTCGAGGTCGGGCAGCACCCGGTCGACCGGGCGGGGCAGCCACCAGGCGGCGCGTCCCAGGAGGTGCATCACCGCCGGCACGAGGGCCATACGGACGACGAAGGCGTCGATGAGCACGCCGATCGCCAGGGCGAAGCCGATGGACTTGATGATCGGGTCGGGCATGAACACGAAGCCGCCGAAGACGGCCGTCATGATCACCGCCGCGGCCGTGACCACGCGCCCGTTGTGGCCGACCCCGCTGATGACGGACTCGCGGGCGTCGGCGCCGTGGACGAAGTCCTCCCGCATCCGCGAGACGAGGAAGACCTCGTAGTCCATGGCCAGCCCGAAGAGGATGCCGATCAGGAGGATGGGCAGGAAGCTGACCAGCGGCCCAGGGGTGTCGAGGCCGACCAGGTCCGTCAGATGGCCCTCCTGGAAGATCGCGACGGTGATACCGAAGGTGGCGCCGATGGTCAGCAGGAAGCCCAGGGCCGCCTTGAGGGGCACCAGGATCGACCGGAAGACGAGCATCAGCAGCAGGACGGACAGCCCGACCACCAGCAGGAGGTAGACGGGCAGCGCGGCGGCGAGCTTCTCGGAGACGTCGATGCCGACCGCGGTGGCGCCGGTCAGCGCGATGGACGCGCCCTTGACGTCCTTCACCCGGTCACGGATCTCGTTGACCGTGTCCTCCGTCGCGGCGGCGGTGGGGCCGGTTTCGGGGATCACGGCCAGGAGGGCGGTGGTGCCCTTCTCGTTCATCTGCGGGGCGGCGACGGCCAGCACCCCGTCGGTCTCCGTGATGAGCGCGGCGGTCTCCTTGACCGCCGTGCCGGTCGCCTGTGCGGTGCCGCCGGACACGACGGCGACCAGCCGGCCGTTGAAACCCTCGCCGAATCCTTCGGTGGTCAGGTCGTAGGCCTCGCGGTTGGGGGTCCCGACCGCCTCGGTGCTCGCGTCGGGCAGGGCCAGACGCATGTCCTGCACGGGCAGGGCGAGAGCGCCCAGACCGACCACTCCCAGGACGAGGACGGGGACGCGCAGCCGTGCCAGGGTCCGGCCCCAGCGGAAGCCGAAGCCCTCCTCGGCCTTCACCGGAGCGGAGGCGGGTGTCCGGTCCTTGGTCCGCTGCTTGCGGGGGAGGACGCGCTTCCCCGCGAAGCCGAGGACGGCAGGCAGGAGCGTGAGGGACACCAGCACCGCCAGAGCGACCGTGGCCGCGGCCGCCAGGCCCATGACCGTCAGGAAGGGCACACCGGCGACGGTGAGCCCGGCCAGCGCGATGACGACGGTGGCGCCCGCGAAGACGACGGCCGAACCGGCGGTCCCGGCCGCCCGGCCGGCCGCCTCCTCCCCGTCCATGCCCTCCGAGAGGTAATGGCGGTAGCGGGAGGTGATGAACAGCGCGTAGTCGATGCCGACCGCCAGGCCCAGCATGAGCGCCAGGATGGGTGCGGTGCTGGTCAGCTCCACGGTGCTGCTGAGAGCGAACAGCCCGGCCATTCCGGCCGCCACGCCGACCAGGGCGTTCAGCAGGGTCATACCTGCCGCCACCAGGGAACCGAAGGTGAGGACGAGCACGAGGGCGGCGACGGCCACACCGATGATCTCGGTGGAACCGACCTCCGGCACGCCCCGCATGATCTCACCGCCGTGCTCGACGCGCAGGTCCGTGACGGAGGAACCCGCCTCGGTGAACGCCTCCCGCTGTGCGTCGGTGATGCCGTCGGCACCCGACTCGAACTGCACCTGGACCAGGGCGTAACGACCGTCCTGCGACACCGCCTTGGACGCGAAGGGGTCGACGGCGGCGAGGACTCCGGGGACCTCGGCTGCCTCAGCGGTCACGGGAGCCACAGCCGAGGGCGTGAGCTTCCCGCCCTCGGGTGCGGCGACGACTATGGTCCCCGTCGCGCCGCCGGCCTGGGGGAATTCCCGGGCAAGCGAGTCCAGGGCCTTCTGCGATTCGGTGCCCGGTATCGAGAACTTGCTGGTGGTGGGTCCACTGAAGGCTGCCGCTCCCCCTCCGAGCAGTGCGAGCAGCAGGAGCCAGAGGGCGAGGACACGTCCTCGCCGGCGGAAGGACAGCCGGCCGAGCCGGTACAACAGGATTGCCATGCGAAAGAGGCGTCTTTCTCTTCGGTCTGGACGACTTCTGTCAGCCGGTCGTATGCCCGAGGGTCCTGAGCGACCCCTGGATCAGTTCGGCACGCATCGTGCCGGGTGGGGCGTCCACGTCGGCGGCGACCGTGACAGCCACGCCGCCGATCACCATCTGCGCCCGGACGTGCGCACGCGGCTCCTCCGACCGGCCCGCCAGCGCAGCCGCGAGCTGGTCGACCGCCCGGGGGATGACGGCCAGTACGGGATGACCGAGCATCTCGGGCAGTTCGGCGAAAATGATCTTTACTTCCAGGTGGAAGCGCATCGCAAGGCCGACGTAGACCGTGACGGCCGTTTCCACGGCCTGATCGCCGTCCAGGGCCGCCAGCTCCTCGACCATGGCGGTGAGGCTCTCGGCCGGAGGGGTCAGCAGCTCGGTGAGGATCGCGTCCTTGCCGGTGAAGTGGTACAGCAGGGACGCCTTGGAACAGTGCGCCTCGACTGCGATGTCGTGCAGCGAGGTTCCCCTGAAGCCGTGCTCGGCGAAGAGACGCAGTGCGGAGTCGAGGATCTGACGGCGCATCGCGGAAGGCGGACGTGGCATGGGCCCACCGTAGCTGACCGATCGGTCAGCCCCTGACCGATCGGTCAGGGGTTTTCGGTGACGCGCGCCACTCCGAGGCGTGGCCGCCGTGCGTGCGGGAGGTGTGCGCGGCTGGCCCGCGTAACGGCGTACGGAGGGGGGACGGCCCTCCGCCGAGGCCGGAGAGCCGTCTGTGCATGCCGTCCCGGGCGGGGGCGACGACCGGTGGTGAGGTCTCGCGGGCGTCAGGTGCGGCACGGGGACCGAGGAGGGCCCGGACGCTGCTTCCCGGCCGGGTCGGCCGGGAAGGGCGGAGGGGTCAGTCCTCGCCGGGCCCGGGGCCGGCCGCCTCGGCCCGCAGCAACGGGTGCACCACTCCGGGGAACACGCGGGCCCGCACGACCTCCTCGGCCGCACCGCCCTGCACCACGGTCTCGGCCACGCCCCACGGGCGTCCCGCCAGGTGGACGGTCAGCGTGTACGAGGCCGGACAGCCCGTGCACTCGTAGCGGTCCGCCCAGGTCTCCACGTCCGTGACGCTGCCCGGGTAGCGCTTCACGTGCCGGTGCCGGGCGTGGCAGCGCTCGCACGTCTCGCCCGGCTCACACGTACCGCCGCACGGACACGGCACGTCCAGTGACTCCGCGGGCCGCCATCGCTGGACGAGCACGGCGTCACGGGTCGCCCCCATGTCCTTCATCGCCTTCAGGTTCCGCGCGGCGACGTTGTACGACTCGCCGGTCGCGGCCATCCGGTCCCGGATCACGTCCTTGCGTCCGCGGTTCGTCGTCATGTGCTCCTCCTGGGTGTACGCAGCCCGCCAGGAGGCCCACGAAATCTTCCCCCTACGGTACCTGGCGCTCCGCGCCCGTGAGCTGGGCAGCCCCGCACACCTGTCGGACGCGCCGGCGACGGCCCCCTTCGTGCCCGGGTGGATTACGTGGACGTCTTCGCCGGAGCGCCCGTGCCCCTCACCCCGGGCGGTCCGCCCGCCCTCGCGGACACGTTCACCGGACCACGGACGACCGTCCCGGCGCTGCTCGCCCGTACGACGAGGACGTGCACCCGGTGACCTCCCCGGAGGGGGAGACGCTCACCTCGGCCGCCGCCCGCTCCTGCAGGCTCCCGAGGGCGTCAGGGCGCATTACGCCCCGCCGGGCCGGGTGCTGGGGGGAGAGGCCGGGCGCCGAGCCGCGCATGGCGTTCGCTCCCCTGGCCGCTTTCGTCCCCGCGGCGGACGGACAGCAGCTCGCCGCGGAGGCGCAGACCGGGGCGCAGGCCGGGTCCGCGGGGACCGCAGCCGGTTCGGACGGCCGGACCGCGGGGCAGGACGACGGGGAAGAGCCCGAGCACTGAGGCACCATCTGGGTAAAGGAGCGCCACGATGGCAACGCCCCTGTCTGCCGACAAACTGCTCAGAGCCCTGCGGAACGAGGGCCTGCACGTCGTCGAACACCGGAACTGGCGTACACACAACCGCAATCACAAGGGGCCGTGGGGGCCCGTGCACGGAGTGATGATCCACCACACCGTGACCTCGGGCACGCAGAGCTCCGTGGACCTCTGCTACAACGGCTACTCCGGTCTGCCGGGCCCGCTGTGCCACGGCGTGATCGCCAAGGACGGCACGGTCCACCTGGTCGGCCACGGCCGGGCCAACCACGCCGGGCTCGGTGACGACGAGGTCCTGCGCGCGGTGATCAACGAAACGGCACTGCCCGCCGACAACGAGGCCAACACCGACGGCAACCGCTTCTTCTACGGTTTCGAGTGCATCAACCTCGGCGACGGCAAGGACCCGTGGCCGGCCGCGCAGCTGGCGGCCGTCGAGAAGGCGGCCGCCGCGATATGCCGGGCACACGGCTGGAACCAACGCTCGGTGATCGGCCACAAGGAGTGGCAACCGGGGAAGATCGACCCGCGCGGGTTCACGATGGACTCGATGCGCAGCAGGGTGAAGACACGGCTCGGAGGCAAGCCGGAGGGCCCGTCGAAGCCGCCCGCCCCCGAACCCCCGGCGAAGTACCAGCCGTTCCCCGGAGCCGCGTTCTTCCGGGTCGGCCGGCGCAGCGCCGTCGTGACGGCGATGGGAAGGAGACTGGTGTCCGAGGGCTGCGGGAAGTACGAGGTCGGCCCGGGCCCCGACTGGTCGGAGGCGGACCGCAAGTCCTACGCCGCATGGCAGCGCAAGCTGGGCTACTCGGGGAGCGACGCGGACGGCATCCCGGGCAGGACCAGCTGGGACAGACTCAGGGTTCCTCACGTCTGAGCCCGCCGTGCGACGCCGGGCGGGCGATCCCGTCGGGGCCGCCCGCCCGGACGCCGTCCGTGTCACGCCGCCCCCCCCGGTCAGCCCCGGCGGACCCGCCCCACGATCCTTCTGCCGAGGCGCCCGATCGAGCGGGACGGCCGGTTCCACGCGCGGAAGGCATCGAGGGTGCGGCTGCTCCCCTCACGCTCCACGGCCTGCTCCACCGCGCCGAGACCGTCGGGAGGCAGGGCGCGCACCACGGGGCGCAACACCTCCTCCAGCAGGGCGGTACGGGTCCGGGCCCAGTCACCGCCCGCGTGCGGGTGGGAGTTCCACACGGTGAAGCAGTCCGCCACGTACGCGGGATCGGTCCGCAGCAGCGTCAGCACCGTGTCGCGGCGGGCGGCCCTGCCGTACGCCGCGATCAGGCTCTCGTCCTCGCTGTGGACGAACGCGTACAGCTCCTCCTCCGGCCGGCCGGGAGCGAGGAGACGCTCGGCCAGGGCACCG
Organism: Streptomyces sp. NPDC014623; assembly: GCF_043088245.1. Taxonomy (NCBI): domain Bacteria; kingdom Bacillati; phylum Actinomycetota; class Actinomycetes; order Kitasatosporales; family Streptomycetaceae; genus Streptomyces; species Streptomyces sp. NPDC014623. Next base: position 66,836 of record NZ_JBIBZU010000010.1, read on the forward strand.
GAGGCGTGCTCCAGGGCCAGGGGGCAAGCCGGTCCGGCATGGTCGCGCAGCGTCCGGACACGGTCCGTCCAGCCGGGTTCCGCCGTCCCCGAGCGCACGTCGCGCGCGAAGTCCAGCAGCATCAGGCAGGCGCGTACCCGGGCGCCGAGTTCCTGCGGGAAGCCGCGCAGCAGTTCGTGGGCGAGCTCGGGGGCGTCCTCGTCGCCGACGGGCGCCGCGAGCGCGGAGTCGACCAGGCGCGCCCACGTACCGGCCGCCCGGTGGGCGTCCGAGGTGGTCTCACCCAGCAGCGACCGGGCCTCACCCGCCGTCGGGGTCTCCTCGCCCCACACCAGGCCGACAGCGGTCCGCAGCACCAGAGGTTCGGTGAACGGGGACATGCCCGCCGCGCGGAGCACCGTGTGCAGGACCCCCGCCCGGTCCGTGCCCCGCGCCTTCGCGCCGGGTGCCTCGGCGCACATCCGCAGATGCGGCAGGGACTGCGTCCCGGTGAACGGCAGGGCCACCCGGGTCAGCAGCCGTTCGGTGCCGGCGGGGTGGTCCGGGGCGATCCGGTCCAGCTCACCCAGCAGCGCCGTACGCACGTCGAACTGTTCGTCCAGCAGATCCAGCAGCGTGCGGCAGGCGCCCGCCTCGGGGTCGTCGAGCAGGGCGCGGGCCAGCCGGCCCACCACGCCGGGAAGGAGCTCAGCGCGGTCGACGCCCAGCAGCCGGGCGATCCGCAGCAGCTGCACCGTCCGTGCGACGCCCCGGGGTTCCCCGGCGGAGAGCTCGGCCAGGAGCTCTCCGCCGAGCTCCTCGACCAGCGCGGCGAGCGCACGCTCCCCCGCGGGCTCCCCGAACGCCGAACGCGCGGGCGGCTCCAGGGCCACGTCGCCGCCCCGCACCGCCTCCGTGACCAGCAGAGCGGCCAGCGGTGCGGTGACGGACGCGGAGCAGCGGCCGTCGAGCGCCGTCAGCAGCCGGAGCGCCGCGGCACACTCACCGGCCGTGCGGTCGTCGGCGGGCGCGGTGAGCGCGTCGGTCAGCTGCAGGGTGCGCTTCTCGTCCAGCGCGTAGGGTCGCTCGGCCGCCCAGTCGGCCGCTGCGGCCCGCTCGACGGACCCGAGCGCGATGCCGGCGCCGAGCGCCGTGACGGCCAGGGGTCCGGCGGCGAAGGGCTCGCCCGGCAGATCCGCCGCCTCCCGGAAGAGCTCGGGGGACCGGCTGCGCCAGATGCGGGCGGCGGTCCCCGCCCAGGCGTCGTCCACCGTCCCGGACGGGCGCGGACCTGACGCGGCGTGGACACGGAAACGGGGATCGCGGACGTCGGGCGCGTCCTCGGGCAGGACACCGACGACCTGGTGCGCGGTGCGTCCGGGATACCGGGTGTACGTGGTGAAGGTCAGCCGCTCGGCGTGCTCCGGGGGGAGTGCGGCGGTGGCCAGCGCGACCCAGCGGGCCACGTCCGCGCTCTGCCGCTCGACGAGCACGACCGGGGGCGCGGACGGGTCCTGGCTCACCCGGCGCAGATCGCTGAGTACGGCGGCGAGCCATGGGCTGCGGGACACCGCGAAGTCGCCGAGGCCCTCCCGGGTCAGCCCTCGTGACGGGCCCCGCGCGGTGGACATCGAGGTCAGGGGATCGGGCGGCATGCGGTCCGGCGCCGTGGAGAGCCACCCCGCGGCCCCCCACGCGTCGACCGGGAGCACCCGGCCGGGTATCGCTGTGCCGGGCGGAAGATGCACGGCGTGGGCGTGGAATCCCCCCGCTCCCGTGGCCACCGTACGGCTGAGCAGATGACTGCCGTCGGAGAGTGCGACGTGACCGAACGCCACCGGAAGCGCGCGCAGTTGGGCGTCGGAGAGCCGCTCAGGGGTCCCGGCCGGCGCCTCGTACGCCAGGAGCGGTGCGGCCTCGGCGCGCACCGGCCCGGGTATCGCGGGGTCGGCGGCGGTGAACCGGCCGCCTGTCCCCCCGTCACCGGCCGGGGCAAAGGTGTAGTGCAACTGCGGGAGGCTCATGCGTAGGCCCTCATCGTCCCTGCCACGTGCGTCCCCGTCACACGCACCGGCCGCCGCTCGCCGCCCTGTCGGTGCGGCCCGGCCCGGCGGAGCGACGACCCCGGCGGGGAGCTTTCCGCAGTCGTGCGGGCGACGCTATCAAGCCCTGACGGTCCCTTGGGCCACACGTCGCACGAGGACGTCCTGGGCCGGCCGTATGACCGAAGTGGCGCTTTCCGCAGGAGTGGTGGGGTACGAGGACACGGGCGGCGAAGGGTCCGTGGCGGTCCCGCCGCACGGGGTGGCGATGAACGGTTCGCTCTGGTTGCCACCTCGTCCCCGGGCTGCGCTCCGGTTCCCGGTGCGCGGTGCCCACGCTGCTGCCGGGTGCCCGCCGCAGGCCGACGCGTCCCGGCGCCGACCTCACGGTTCCGGGAGTCGCCCGCCTGGTGGCGGAGTTCCCGGAGGAGCCGGACCTCAGGGACGTCACGCTGGTGATGAGCGACCGGGGCGGGGCGCAGGCCCTCGTCCCCGAGGACCGGCCGCAGTGGCTGAACGAGGCCCTCAGGACGTTCGTACCGCCGGCGTGAGGAGGCCCGGCGGTCCTCAGTCCTCCACGGCCTCCGGTCCGGCGTGACGGCGCATGCCGAAGCCGGCCAGCAGCGCGCCGACGGCGCACAGGACCGCGGTGACGGTCACGGCGGAGTGCACGCCGTTCATGAACGCGTTTCCGCTGCCCTCGATCACCGCGGCCCTCAGCTGCGCCGGCATGCCGGCCGATACGGGCGAGACACCCATGGCCACCGCGTCCTCGGACCCCTCGAAGCCGGCCGCCGCATTCGCCGGGACACCGGCGGAGGTCAGCTCGCCGGTGAGGGTGGACCCCACCTTGCCGCTGATCAGGGAGACCAGCACGGAGGTGCCGAGCGCACCGCCGATCTGCAGCGAGGTGGCCTGCAGACCGCCCGCGACGCCGCCGTCCTTCCTCGGGGCGTTGCCGACGATGGCGTCGGAGGACGCGGACATCACCATGCCGACGCCCAGTCCGATGGCGAGGAACGGCGGCCACATCGCGGCGTACGGGGAACCGGCGTCCCAGGTCAGCATCCAGAGGGAGGCCGCCGCCTGGAGCACCATGCCCACGGGCATGGTCAGCCTCGGCCCGAAGCGCTGGGTCAGGGCGGCGCCGAGCGGTGAGGCGACGACGGTGGCCAGGCTGAGCGGCAGGGTGCGGACGCCGGCCTCGACCGGGGTGAAGCCGCGCACGTTCTGCAGGTACAGCATCAGGAAGAAGATGACACCGAGCAGGACGAAGAAGTTGATCGCCGTGACGAGCGTGCCGATGGTCAGCGAACGGTTGCGGAAGAGACGCATCGGCAGCAGCGGGTGCGCCTGGCGCGTCTCGTACCAGCAGAAGACGGCCAGCACGACGAGGCCCGCGGCGATCGACCCCAGCGTGCTGCCGGAGGTCCAGCCCCAGGTCTCGCCCTTGACCACACCGAAGACCAGGGCCACCAGGCCGACAGCCAGAAGGACGACGCCGGGCACGTCGAAGCGGTGGCGCCCGGTGGAGTCCTTGCTCTTCGGCAGCACCAGCAGGCTCATGACCAGTGCGGCGACGCCGATGGGGGCGTTGATGTAGAAGACCGACTCCCAGCTGACGTGCTCGATGAGCAGACCGCCGGCGATCGGGCCGAGCGCGGTGGAGCAGGACGCCACCATGGCCCACAGACCCACGGCCATACCGAACTTCCGGGGCGGGAAGACCGCACGCAGCAGACCGAGGGTGTTGGGGATCAGGAGGGCGGCGAAGAGCCCTTGTGCCGCACGGAAGGCGATCACGCCTCCGATCGAGCCGGCGAGACCGATCGCGACCGAGGCCAGGGTGAAGCCCACGGTGCCGGCCATGTAGACCGTGTGCCGCCCGAAACGGTCGCCGAGCTTGCCGCCCAGGATCAGGAGGGCGGCCATGGCGATCAGATAGGCGTTGGTGACCCACTGCAGATCGGCGGTGGACGCGTCGAGGTCCCGGCCGATCTCCGGGTTGGCTATCGAGACGACGGAGCCGTCGAGGTTGACCATGAACAGACCGATCGCGACGGCGATCAGTGTCAGCCAGGGATTGCTGCGCCTGCCCTTGGACGCGCCGGGTGGACTGTTCTCGGGCAGGGAGGGGGTGTCCACGGTGGTGGAGGACATGTGAAAGCCTTGTCTGTGAAACTTCGGAATGACGAGGAGGCGTGCCTCACGGCGGCCGTGCCGCAGCCGCGCACATGGCGGCACCCGGCCGCGGCCGGGCCCGGGGCCAGGTCACGGCCGTACCCGGCGGGGGAGTCAGCGGGTGGGGGAGTGGAGGCGCCCGTTCAGTGACACCAGCGCGCCCAGGGCCGCCCCGAGGGCGTCGAGCTCCCCCTCGGTGAGGGTGTGCAAGGCGCGTGCCAGGTGGGCTTCCTTGATCGTCCGCGCTTCGGCGAGCCGCTCCCGGGCCGTAGCCGTCGGGTGCAGATGGGCCACCCGCCTGTCCTCCGCGTCCTGCCTGCGCTCCAGCAGCCCCACGTCGGTGAGCTGGGAGACGAGGGCGCTGAGGTTGTTCGGCTTCATCAGCAGCGCCTCGGCCGCCTCGCGGACGGTGATTCCTTCGCGCTCCTCGACGAGGAACAGCAACGCCATCTGGCCGTCGGGAAGCCGGGGATGGGGGAACTCGTGCGCGATCTTCCGCTCCAGCCCCCGGTGCAGCGCAGGCAGGACCGTCACGAGCACGCAGGCTACGTGGTCGGGGCCCTGGCCGGGCGCAGTGGGGTCGGGCACGCCCGCAGCATAGATACGAAAAGATAGCTATGTCAACATACTTAAATGTGGTGTGAGCCCGGGCGGAGCCGTGAGTGGTATATGTGCCGTGGAAAGCCCCGAGGCGCCGCGAAGGCGGTCGAGAGAAGGACCGATGGACAAGCCGACGCACTTGATCGAGTTCGAGACGATGCTGCTCGGCCGGCACCTCCAGCCGGGGGCGCCCCGGTCGAGGCGCGGCGGCGGACGCCTCGACCGCAGCGCGTACACCTTGCTGAGCAGGATCCGTATGCAGGGGCCGATGTCCATCGGGCAGCTCAGCGACGCCTTCGGTCTCGACGCCTCCACCCTGAACCGGCAGACGGCCGCCATGCTGCGGGCCGGGCTCGTCGAACGCATCCCGGATCCCGACGGGGGCATCGCCCGCAAGTTCCGCATCACCCTTGAGGGTGAACGCAGTCTCGACGCGGAGCGCGCGGAGAACATCAGCGGCCTGGAGCGGGTCATGGCCGACTGGTCGCCCGACGAGGTGACCGTCTTCGCCGCCTACCTCAAGCGCCTCAACAGCGACATCGAGAACCTCGACGGGCGGCCCTGGCCCCGCCCCTGAGGCGCGGTCCGGGCGGAGCGCCCGGAGAGGGCCGGAGCGCGGAGGTCTGAAGCGGACCTACGGCCGCGCTTAAGAAATCCTCGATGGACCCGCGGGCCCGGGTACGGCACATTTCTCGGTGACGGCGGAGAGTGCGTGGACAGGCGTTTCGCCCTGTCCCGTCCGTCGCGCCCCCGCCACCTCGCGCAGGCCGTCCTCGGCATGCCCGGGGCGGGGTGTCCACCAGGTACCGGGTACAGGGAGCCGCAGCCGTGAAGGCACTCGTGAAGCACAAGGCCGAGCCGGGACTGTGGCTGATGGACGTGCCGGAGCCGGAGACCGGCCCCGGGGATGTCCTGATCAAGGTCCTGCGCACCGGGATCTGCGGCACCGACCTGCACATCCGTGACTACGACGGCTGGGCGCAGCAGGCGGTGCGTACACCGCTCGTCCTGGGCCACGAGTTCGTCGGCGAGGTCGCCGGAATCGGTGCGGACGTCGTCGACATCGAGGTCGGCGACCTGGTCAGCGGCGAAGGCCACCTGGTCTGCGGGAAGTGCCGCAACTGTCTCGCCGGGCGCCGGCACCTGTGCCGCTCCACCCTCGGGCTCGGCGTGGGCCGTGACGGGGCGTTCGCCGAGTACCTGGCGCTGCCCGCGTCGAACGTCTGGGTGCACCGGAACGAGGTCGACCTCGACGTCGCCGCGATCTTCGACCCGTTCGGCAACGCCGTGCACACCGCGCTGTCCTTCCCGCTGGTCGGCGAGGACGTGCTGATCACCGGCGCGGGCCCGATCGGCATCATGGCCGCGGCGGTCGCCCGCCACGCGGGAGCCCGCAACGTCGTCATCACCGATGTGAGTGAGGCCCGGCTCGAACTGGCGAGGAAGGTCGGGGTGGATCTCGCCCTGAACGTCGGGAGCGGGACCGTCGCCGACGGCCAGCGCCGGCTCGGGCTGCGCGAAGGCTTCGACATCGGCCTGGAGATGTCCGGACGCCCCGAGGCCATGCAGGACATGATCGCCAACATGACGCACGGCGGCCGGATCGCGATGCTCGGCCTGCCGTCCGCCGAGTTCCCCGTCGACTGGTCCCGGGTCGTCACCTCGATGCTCACGATCAAGGGCATCTACGGCCGCGAGATGTACGAGACGTGGTACGCCATGTCCGTACTCCTGGAAGGCGGGCTGGACCTCGCCCCGGTGATCACCGGCCGGTACGGTTACCGCGACTTCGAGGCCGCGTTCGACGACGCCGCGAGTGGTCTCGGTGGCAAGGTCCTGCTCGACTGGGCTGCCTGAAGCTCCTCGTACGCACCCGTATCCACCTGGGAGACATCCTTCATGTTCGATTCCGTACGCGACGACCTGCGCACCACTCTCGACGAGATCCGTGACGCCGGACTCCAGAAGCCCGAGCGGGTCATCGGCACCCCGCAGTCCGCCAGAGTCTCCGTCACCTCGATGGGGTCCCCCCTGCTCGAGCGAAGCCGGGAGCCCGGGGAAGACCGCGCGGGCGAGGTGCTCAACTTCTGCGCCAACAACTACCTGGGCCTCGCCGACCACCCCGAGGTCGTCGCCGCGGCCCACGAGGCGCTGGACCGCTGGGGCTACGGGCTGGCGTCGGTCCGCTTCATCTGCGGCACCCAGGAGGTCCACAAGGAGCTGGAGCAGCGCCTGTCGTCCTTCCTCGGGCAGGAGGACACGATCCTCTACTCCTCCTGCTTCGACGCCAACGGCGGAGTCTTCGAGACCCTCCTCGGCCCCGAGGACGCGGTGATCTCCGACGCCCTCAACCACGCCTCCATCATCGACGGCATCCGCCTCTCCAAGGCGAAGCGCTACCGCTACGCCAACCGCGACATGGCCGACCTGGAGCAGCAGCTCAAGGAGGCCTCCGGGGCCCGGCGCCGGCTCGTCGTCACCGACGGGGTCTTCTCCATGGACGGCTACGTCGCCCCGCTCGCGGAGATCTGCGACCTCGCCGACCGCTACGGCGCCATGGTCATGGTCGACGACTCCCACGCGGTCGGTTTCGTCGGCCCCGGCGGCCGGGGCACCCCCGAACTGCACGGGGTCATGGACCGCGTCGACATCATCACCGGCACCCTCGGCAAGGCCCTGGGCGGCGCGTCCGGCGGGTACGTCGCCGCGCGCGCCGAGATCGTCGCGCTGCTGCGCCAGCGCTCGCGCCCGTACCTCTTCTCCAACTCGCTCGCCCCGGTCATCGCCGCGGCCTCCCTCAAGGTCATCGACCTGCTGGAGTCCGCGGACGAGCTGCGGGAGCGGCTCGACGCCAACACCACGCTCTTCCGCTCCCGGATGACCGAGGAGGGCTTCGACGTCCTGCCGGGCGACCACGCCATCGCCCCCGTGATGATCGGGGACGCGGCGAAGGCCGGCCGGATGGCGGAGCTGCTCCTGGAGCGCGGCGTCTACGTGATCGGTTTCTCGTACCCCGTCGTCCCGCAGGGGGCCGCACGCATCCGCGTCCAGCTCTCCGCCGCGCACTCCACCGACGACGTCCACCGGGCCGTGGACGCGTTCGTCGACGCACGGGCCGCGCTGGAGGCGTAGGAGCGCCTCCGAGCTGGGACAATGAGCGCATGATCGATGCACGGCGGCTGCGTATCCTCCGTGCGGTGGCCGACCACCGCACGGTGACCGCAGCCGCCGCCGCGCTGTACCTGACCCCCTCGGCGGTCTCCCAGCAGCTCGCCGCCCTGGAGCAGGAGACCGGCCACCGGCTGGTCGAGCGCGGGGCCCGGGGCGCCCGGCTGACCGCCGCCGGGGAGATCCTGCTGACCCACGCCAATGCCGTCCTCGCCCAACTGGAGCGGGCGGAGGCGGAACTCGCCGACTACAGCGCGGGCGTCGCGGGGACGGTCACCGTCGCCGCGTTCGCCACCGGTATCGGGCTCGTCCTCGCCCCCGCGATCGCCGGGCTCACCCGCACCGCGCCGGGGATCCGGGTCCGGGTGCAGGATGCCGAGGGCGACGCGAGCGTACCGATGGTGCTGGACCGTCAGGTCGATGTGGCGGTCGCCGTCGAATACCGGGGCGCGCCCGGTGACGACGACCGGCGGCTGACCCGGGTGCCGCTGTACTCCGAGCCCTTCGACGCGGTGCTGCCGGCCGGCCACCGTCTCGCGGGCCAGGACCACGTCGCCGTCGCCGAGCTCGCCAAGGACACGTGGATCGGCCCGTACCCCGGCAACCCCTGTCACGACGTAGTGGTCCTGGCCTGCGAGTACGCAGGCTTCGAGCCCTTGCTGGAGCACTCGTCGGACGACTTCCACGCCGTGGTCGCCCTGGCCGGAGCGGGCGCCGGGGTGGCACTGGTGCCCCGCTCGGCGCTGCGCGGCACGGAGCCCGGCGGGTTCGTCGTACGGCCGGTGGAGGGCGTCGCCCCGACCCGGCGGGTCTTCGCCGCGGTACGGCAGGGAGCCGAGGGGCACCCGCTGATCAAGCCGGTCCTCGAAGCGCTGCGTGCGGCGGCAGACCCCGCGTAGCCGGTGTCCGGTGCTCACCGGTGTGCCGGCCGCCCGGCCTCCGGCCACCGGCACGTCCGGGGCGTACCGGAGGACGGCGGCCGTGAGGGCGGCCCGGAGCCCGCCACCGCCAGGGCCGCGGTGAAGGGAGCGGCCACGACCGCCGATGCCCTGCGATCCCAGCCGTACCGTGCCTCGCAGGCCGGCGGACTGTCATTCGGTGCCGTGGGCTGCTCATGGCAGGGGCGGTGCTCCCCCGGGAAGGGGCGTGCTCACACCGGCTGCAGCAGGTCCCACCGGTTGCCGTAGAGGTCCTCGAACACCGCGACGGAGCCGTACGGCTCGTGCCTCGGCTCCTCCAGGAAGCGGACCCCGGCGGCCCGCATCCGCTCGTGGTCGCCCGCGAAGTCCTCCGTGTGCAGGAAGAAGCCGACCCGGCCGCCCGCCTGAGCCCCGACGCCCGCCCGCTGGGCCTCGTTCCTGGCGCGCGCCAGCAGCAGACCGGTACCCGTCGAGCCCCGCGGCCGCACGACGACCCAGCGGGACCCGTCGCCCCGGTCCGTGTCCTCCGCCAGCTCGAAGCCGAGGGCGCCGGTGTAGAAGGAGAGGGCCTCGTCGTAGTCGTGGACGACCAGCGTGACCAGGGCGATGTGGGACATGGGACCGATCCTCGTCCTCAGGGGGGTACGGGTAGATGGTTATACGTAACACTAACGTGGGCGGGGCCGGGCCGGGGACAATGCCCGTCATGGACTCGAACGACCCCGCCGCGCTGACCGACCGCGCCCGCCGCCTCGCCGCCGGCGGCCGCCGGCGGATCCTGGGCATCGCGGGAGCGCCCGGCGCCGGGAAGTCCACCCTGGCCGCCCGGATCGTCGGGGAGCTCGAGGAACGCGCGGTCCTCGTCCCGATGGACGGCTTCCACCTTGCGGGGGCGGAGCTGGAACGCCTCGGGCGGGCGGACCGCAAGGGTGCCCCCGACACCTTCGACGCGGCCGGCTACGCGGCCCTGCTCCGCCGGCTGCGCCACCCCGAAGGCCTGGACCCGGTGTACGCGCCCGCCTTCGACCGGGCGCTGGAGGAACCGGTCGCCGGGTCCGTGTGCGTCCCCGCGGACGTCCCGCTCGTCGTGACCGAGGGCAACTACCTGCTTCTGGACGAGGGGCCCTGGGCGCCTGTGCGCGGCCTGCTGGACGAGGCGTGGTTCCTGGACGCCGACCCGGGGCTGCGGATGAGCAGACTCGTGGACCGGCACGTGCGCTTCGGCAAGCCCCGCCCGTACGCCGAGCGCTGGGCCGCCGGCTCCGACGAGCGCAACGCCCGGCTGGTCGAGCGGCACCGCGACCGCGCCGACCTCGTCGTACGGCTCGGCTGAGCACGCCCGGCGCGTTCCCGTATCCCGCTCGCGTCCGTCCGCGCCGACGGGCAGGATGCTGAGTGCCGCGTCGCGTCCCGCCAGGAGGTTTCCCATGCCCAGTGACGACCAGCCCGTGCCCTTCACCGCCGACGACTACCGGGCCAGGATGACCCGCGCGGCCGAGTCCGCCGAAGCCGCGGGCCTGGCCGGTGTCCTCGTGGCACCCGGGCCCGACATGGACCACCTCACCGGTTACCGGCCGACGGCGGACACCGAGCGTCTCACCCTGCTCGTCCTCAGGGCCGGCCACGACCCCGTCCTCGTCGTCCCCGCCCTCGAGGCGGCGGACGCCGAGCGCGCGGCGGGCGCCCCCGCGCTCACCCTGCGGGACTGGACCGACGCCGCGAACCCGTACACCCTGACCGCCGGACTGCTGCACACCGAGGGCCGGTTCGGGATCAGCGACAACGCCTGGGCACTGCACCTGCTGGCACTGCACAAGCTTCTCCCCGACACCTCCTACGCCTCGCTCACCGAGGTCCTGCCGATGCTGCGTGCCGTCAAGGACACCGCCGAGCTGGAGAGGCTCGCCGCCGCGGGGGCCGCCGCCGACGCGGCGTACGAGCAGATCCTGAAGGTCCGGTTCTCCGGCCGCCGGGAGAGCGAGGTGGCCGCCGATCTGGCCGCGCTCCTCACCGAACACGGGCATTCGCAGGTCGACTTCACCGTGGTCGGTTCGGGCCCGAACGGCGCGAACCCGCACCACGAGGCGGGCGGCCGCACCATCGAGCAGGGGGACATGGTCGTCCTGGACTTCGGCGGGCTGATGCACGGCTACGGCTCCGACACCTCCCGCACGGTCCACGTAGGCGAACCCACCGCCGAGGAGCGGCGGGTCCACGACGTCGTACGGGAGGCGCAGGAGGCCGGCTGCCGTGCCGTGCGGCCCGGGGTGGCCTGCCAGGAGATCGACCGGGCGGCCCGCGCCGTCATCACCGAATTCGGCTACGGCGAGCGCTTCATCCACCGCACCGGCCACGGCATCGGCGTCACCACCCATGAACCGCCCTACATGATCGAGGGCGAGGAGCAGCCGCTGGTCCCCGGGATGTGTTTCTCCGTCGAGCCGGGCATCTACCTGCCCGGTCGCTTCGGCGTCCGCATCGAGGACATCGTCACGGTCACGGAGAACGGGGGCAGGCGACTGAACACCACCGCGCGTGAACTGGCGATCGTCGAGTAGCACCTGTCCTCGGTCCTGCGGCTCGCGGCCGCGGAACCGGTGCGGCACGTCGTAGGGACGAGGCAGCGGACGCCCGCTCGCCGCGTCGAGGCGAGCCGTCCGCTCCGGAGCCGGCTCCCGGCCGGTGGCGCCGAGACTGCCGGTGGGCTGCCCGGGTGTGCGCGCCCCGGCGATCGGGGCCGTGACACCGGGGCGTCCGAGCAGCCGGCGCGGAGCCACCCGCGCCGGTGTCCGTCCGGTCTCCTCCGCGACCGCGACGACCCGCCACGTCTCCTCGTCGTCCCTCTCCCGCCAGGCTTCACGGCCCGGCTCCTGCTGGTGGGGCTCTCGGATGCCGGGCTCCGCAGCGGTCACGCGCCCCGCCGGTACTTCCCCGTCAGCCCTCTGGAGTGGGCTGACGGGGATGACACCGATGCCCTCCGCCGGGCTCACCGGGACCGGCTCCCCTCCGGTCTCGCGCGCCGGCAGGCCGTGGAGCGGCTGGGGACTGACGTAGGGCTCCCAGCCGTTGCGGTGCGCCAGGTCCTGGGAGCGCCGGAGCTGGGAGGCGGACAGGTTGCTCGCGCCGAGACAGCGCACCTTTCCGGCCCTGACCAGGGTGCCGGGGCGCAGCTCGCTGACGCGCAGCCCCGCACGCCCCGGAAAACGCTGCCTCATGGATCCCCCTCCGCCTGATCCCCGGTAGACGCCGGTGACCACAGGAGCTGAAATGCACACGAACGCAAGGGCGTTGCTCAGTCGTCGGCGAGCACGACACATGATTCCGGCGGCAGGTGCAGCACTCCGCCGGCGCCCGGAGCCACGGCCGGCTCCCACGCGGCCAGTACCCTCCCCCCGCCTGTCCGGTGACGGCCGGCGCCCAGCGGGACGGCGGCGGGCTTCCCGGAGAGGTTGACCGCGATCCGCAGATCGCCCCTGCGGTACGCGATCCAGCGGGCCTCCTCGTCGTACGCCGCCCGCACCGAGGCCAGATCCGGATCGGAGAGGTCCGGAAGCGCGCGGCGCAGGGCGATCAGCTCGCGGTACCAGGCGCGCAGCCGGGCGTGGGGCTCGCGCTCAGGCTCGCCCCAGTCGAGGCAGGAGCGGGCCCGGGTGGCCGGGTCCTGCGGATCGGGAACGTCCCCCTCGGCCCAGCCGTGCGCCGCGAACTCCCGTCGCCTGCCGTCGCGTACGGCGCGGGCGAGATCCGGGTCGGTGTGGTCGGTGAAGAACTGCCACGGGGTGCGGGCCCCCCACTCCTCGCCCATGAAGAGCATCGGGAGGAAGGGCCCGGTGAGCACGAGCGCCGCCGCGCACGCCTGGAGCCCGGGGGAGAGCCCGGCGGCGAGCCGGTCGCCGAGGGCACGGTTGCCGATCTGGTCGTGGGTCTGGGCGTACCCGACGAAACGCTGGGCGGGCGTCCGGGTGACGTCGACGGGGCGGCCGTGCGTCCGCCCCCGGAAGCTGGAGTACGTACCGTTGTGGAAGAACGCTCTGGTCACGGTCTTGGCCAGGGCGGCCAGCGGGGCTGCCGCGAAGTCGGCGTAGTAGCCCTGGGACTCGCCGGTGAGGGCGGTGTGCAGGGCGTGGTGGAAGTCGTCGTTCCACTGGGCGTGCAGACCGATACCGCCCTCCGTGCGCGGAGTGGTCGTACGCGGATCGCAGAGATCGGACTCCGCGATCAGACTGAGCGGACGGCCGAGTTCCGACGCGAGGGTGTCGACGGCGCCGGAGAGCTCCTCCAGGAAGGTGAGCGCGCGACCGTCGGCCAGCGCGTGGACGGCGTCCAGGCGCAGCCCGTCGAGGCGGTAGTCCCGCAGCCAGGCGAGAGCGCTGCCCAGCAGATAGGCGCGCACCTCGTCCGATCCAGGGGCGTCGAGGTTGACCGCCGAGCCCCAGGGGGTGTGGTGCGTGTCCGTGAAGTACGGGCCGAAGACCGGCAGGTAGTTGCCCGAGGGACCCAGGTGGTTGTGGACCACGTCCAGGACGACCGCGAGCCCCAGGCCGTGCGCCGTGTCGACGAAGCGCTTGAGCCCTTCCGGACCGCCGTAGGGCTCGTGCACCGCCCAGAGCGACACTCCTTCGTAGCCCCACCCGTGCGTGCCCGGGAAGGGACAGACGGGCATCAGCTCCACATGGGTGATGCCGAGGTCCACGAGGTGGCCGAGCCGCTCGGCCGCGGCGTCGAAGGTACCCGCCTCCGTGAACGTGCCGATGTGCAGCTCGTACAGGACGGCGTCCGGCAGCCCGCGCCCGGCCCATTCGGCGCGCCAGGCGTACGCGGCGTGGTCGACGACGGCGCTCTCGCCGTGGGGCCCGTCCGGCTGGCGGCGGGAACGCGGATCGGGCAGCACGGGCCCGCCGTCGAGCGCGAAGCCGTAACGGTCACCGTCCGCCGCCTCGGCCTCGGCCGTCCACCAGCCCGCACGCAGCGGGTCGCGCTCCATCGGCCTGCGGCCGCCCGCCGTGCACAGCGCGGCCGAACCGGCCTCAGGGGCCCACACCTCGAACTGCATCCATCACTCCTCGTCCATGAACCGGATGCCCCGCCAGAAGCCCCATGATCAGCGGAATTCGCACGCACCGCCCCGGGACACTGGAGCGAGCCCGTAACTGGCGATTAAGGTCTGGTCCTGATCATTGCCCTACCGGGTTCTGCTCATTCGCGGTGAACCCGGGCAGTAACACGAGGTTCCTCCCACGGCTGCTGGAGGCCGAGATGACCGTGCCGACCTTCCCACCCGGCTTCCTGTGGGGTGCCTCCGCCTCCGCTTTCCAGACGGAGGGAGCCTTCGACACCGACGGCAAAGGGCTCTCGGGGTGGGACGCCTTCGCCGCCCAGCCCGGCCGGATCAAGGACGGCACGGACACCACCCGGGGCACCGGCTTCCACGAGCACTACCGTGAGGACGTCGCCCTGCTCGCCGGACTGGGCGCTGACGCCTTCCGCTTCTCCATCAGCTGGCCCCGCGTCGTCCCCGGCGGCAGCGGCTCGCTCAACCCTGCCGGGCTGGACTTCTACGACCGCCTCGTCGACGAACTCTGCGCCCACGGCATCACCCCGGCCCCGACCCTCTACCACTGGGACACCCCGCTCCCGCTGGACGAGGCGGGCGGCTGGCTCAACCGGGACACCGCCTACCGCTTCGCCGAGTACGCGGGCATCGTCGCCGAACACCTCGCCGACCGGGTGCCCATGTGGATCACCATCAACGAACCCGCCGAGGTGACCATGCTCGGCTACGCCCTCGGTGAGCACGCCCCCGGACGCACGCTCCTCTTCGACGCCCTCCCGGCCGCCCACCACCAGCTGCTCGCCCACGGCCTGGCCGTACGGGCTCTGCGCGCCGCGGGCGCCGGCAACATCGGGATCGCGCTCTCCCACACCCCCGTCTGGACGGCGGGGGACACCGAGGAGGACCGCACGGGCGCAGAGCTCTACGACACCCTGGCCAACTGGCTGTTCGCCGACCCGGTCCTCACCGGCCGCTACCCCGACGACGGATTCGCCGCCCTGATGCCGGGACCGGTCGAGGACGATCTCAGGACCATCTCCACGCCCCTCGACTGGTACGGCGTCAACTACTACAACCCGACCCTCGTCGGTGCCCCCAGGCCGGAAGCGCTCGACTCCTTCTCCGGCTACCCGATGCCCGCCGGGCTTCCCTTCGGCATCAGGGAGATCGAGGGCTACGACACGACCGACTTCGGCTGGCCGGTCGTCCCGCAGGGGCTCGCGGAGACCCTCGGCCGGCTCCGGGACCGGTTCGGCGACCGGCTGCCGCCCGTCTACATCACGGAGAACGGCTGTGCGGTCGACGAACCCGTCGCAGACGGCCGCCGCATCACCTTCCTGGAAGGGCACCTGGAGGCACTGCGCACGGCCATCGACGCGGGCGTCGACGTACGGGGCTACTTCACCTGGTCACTGACCGACAACGTCGAGTGGACCGAGGGCGCGAGCAAGCGGTTCGGTCTGGTCCACATCGACTACGAGACCCTGCGGCGCACCCCCAAGGAGTCCTACGCCTGGTACCGCGACGTCATCCGCGCGCAGCGCACGGGCGGCACGCACGAAACGGCACTCACCCCAGGTGAACGCGCTCCTGGGGGACGCGGTGGCCGGCCCGTGTGAGCCCCGGCACCGGCCGGCGGCGAACGCGGCGGCCACCGGGAGGGATTCGGCGGGACACGACGAGCGCGCGGTCCGTCACGAGGCAACCGTGCTCGTCGCTGCCGTCGACGAGTGGCTGGGACCAGCACATGCGGTGGGCTCTACGGATTGGACCAGGCGCGGGTGGACAGCACCAGCGGATACCCGTCCGTGTCCTGGAGAGTCACACCCCAGGGGTCCCCGTACGGATTACGAGCAGACACCCGCTTCCTCTCCTGCCTTCCGAGCCGTTCCACCAGAGAGCCGGGCAGCGGCTCGCCGGGGCAGACCACCAGCAGGTCCTCCGGGGTGGGCCGCGGATCCACGGGGACAGCGGGATCGTGGACGAGTTCCAGATGCCAGGTGGCATCGGGCCGGCCGACCATGAGAAGCGAGTGCCGGCCAGGAGTACCGTCCGCCTCCTGCCGGTACAGGACCTCGAGACCGAGCCCCGAGACCCAGAAGCGCTCCGCCGCCCGGAGGTCACGCGACGGACGGGCGGTGCGGGCCCGCGGCGGGCATGACGGGTGGCACAGACTCCAGGGAGCAGGCGCTCTCGTGCCCATCGGGCGCTGGGCCCAGGTCTGCCGCGAGGTCGCAGCGATCACTGAAGGCTTCCGGCGCGTGGGGCACCGACAGCACGGCGTCCGCGGCGCCCTCCCCGCCGGTCCACGGCTGGTCCGGATCACGATCGAAGGCGCGCTCGAAGGGGGCGTGACGCGGGCACCGGGCAACGCGCGAGGGCGACGACGTCCCGGTGGCAGGGGAGGGCACCTGCTCACAGCCGCCCTGATCAGGGCGGCCGGAAACGGGCACCGTCTGGACACCTCGGGCCTGTCGGCCCGACAATCGGTGCTGTGACGTCCTCCTTCGAGTCCTACACGTACCCCGCGCGGCTGTCGGACGCCCAGCGCGACCGTGTGCTCGGTGTGCTCAGAGACGGTGCCGCGCAGGGAAAGCTCTCCCACGACACCTTCCTGCGACGTATGGAACTGGCCCTGACAGCCCGGCGCCCCGAAGAACTCGCGGCGCTCACCTCCGATCTGGACTCCGGCGGGCGCTGGTCCCGCGGCCTGTTCCGCGCGGTGGAGGAAGTATCCGCCTTTCCGGCCCGGGTGCGCAGGGCGTGGCAGTCCGAGCGGCTGCCCAAACTCCTGCTGCCGGTGCCGGGGCCGCACCCGCTGCGCATCGGCCGCGACCCGGGCAACGGGCTCAGGCTCAGCCACGAGACGGTGTCGCGGACGCACGCCGAACTGACCGCGCACGGGAGCCGATGGGTTCTGCGTGACCTCGGTTCGACGAACGGCACGTGCGTGAACGGCCAGCGGGTCGTCGGCTCGGTCGTGGTGCGTGACGGCGACCAGGTGAGCTTCGGCCGGATGGCCTTCCGGCTCACGGCGTCGCTGCCGGTGCCCCCGGTCTGAGAGAGGCCGCCTCCCGCCCGGCCGGGCGGGGAGACGGCGTCGTTCTCCTGACAGGCCCGTCACGGCGGGCCGTGGGCGCCTCCCCCGGACGGGCACCTCTTCAGGGGCGAGGCCGCCGGCCGCCGCGCCTGTGCGTCACCCGGTCAGGGTGAACGCCTGGGCGGGGGACCCGTCGCACGGCCGCTGCGAGAGCTTGGCACCGTCGGCCGTGGAAGATCCCTCCACCGTCAGGCACTTGCCGCTGTGGCGGGCGGTGAAGCGGTACTGTCCGCCGGTGCCGGCGGCCTGGGGCTTCCACTGCTGGTTGCTTCCGCCCGCGTAGGTCCACAGGTGCACCCGGACGCCGTCACCGGTCGCACCGGGGCCGCCGTCGACGTCCCAGGCCTTGGCGTTGTGCCGGTTGACGACCTGGTAGTCGCCGTCGCCGGTGGGGCGGAACTGCCAGCTCTGGTTGGCGCCGGTGCCACAGGCCCACTGCTGGAGCGCGGTGCCGTCGGCGGTGCCCCAGTCGGCGGCGTCCAGGCAGGCCCCGCTGTTGCTGTTCCTGACCTGGTACCAGGTGTTCGGGTCGATCGGGCCGGCGGGCGGTGTGGTGGTGCCGTCCCAGACGAAGGTGGCGACCGCGCCGGCGGGCAGGGTGTAGACGAGGGACCTGCCGTTGTCGGTCAGTGAGAACCGCTGGGCACCGGCAGCGGTGTTGACCACGTAGGCGGCCCTGCTGCCGTCGGGGTTCTGGAAGGCGACGTTCTGCACACCGCCACTGCCCTGGCTGGTGGAACCGATGCGGTCGGCACCGGCCTCGATGAACTTGGTGACGTGGCCGAGGACGTAGTACTCGGCGTTGCGGCTGACGTCACCGTTCGCGATGTCGACGACGCCGTTGCAGCGGGTGCCGCAACCTCCCTGGTGAGGACCGCCGTTCCGGTCGAGAGCGAGGTTCCAGTTGATGACGGTCTCGCCGCCGTGGCGCATGTTCTGCACGACGAGGTTCTCGGCGTGCCACCGCAGTGTGTCGGCGAAGGTCGTGGCCGGGTTCGCGCTGTCGGTCCCCGAGCACTCGGTGAAGAAGACGCGTTCGCCCGCGTCGACGACCTGTTGCTGGGCCGAGGGAGTCCCGCCGTAGCAATGGAAGGCCGCACCGATCACCCGGTTGATGCCCCGGGTCCCGTCGAAGACCTCGACCGGGTAGTTCGGGTGGTCCCAGTTGTGGTCGTAGGCCAGCAGGTTGGTGGGGAGGCCCGCGGCCGTGAGGGTGCGGTCGAGGACCTTGAAGAAGGCCGCCTGCTCGCCCGAGGTCATGGTCATCGAGGGATAGCCGGCGGCGAACTCCGGTTCGTTCTGCACGGTCAGATCGGTCAGGCCGATCCCTTCCTGCCCGTACGCCCGGATGGCCTTGACCAGGTAGTCGGCGTAGTCCTGGTAGCTCCCGGTCTTCAGGCTGCCGCCGATGAGCGAGTTGTTGGTCTTCATCCAGGCGGGCGGGGACCAGGGGGACCCCATGAAGCGGATGGCGGGATTGATGCCGGCGGCCTGCTTCAGGACCGGGATGATCTCGCTCTTGTCGCGGGCGACGGAGAAGGCGCCGCGGGTGTCCTCGTAACTGTGGAAACCGGCGGTGGCGTTGAAGTCGGAGTCTCCCAGCGGCTGACGCAGGTAGTTGAGCCCGATGCCGTCACTGGTGGAGAACAGCGATCTCATCAGCTCGTCACGCTTGTCCTGCGGAAGGCTCCGGATGAGGTGCGCGGAGGCTCCGGTCACCGAGGCGCCCGCACCGGTGAACTTCTGGCCCTTGCTGCTGCTGTCGATACGTATGTCGACGGGCTGGGGCGTGGCCGTGAAGGGGATGGGGCCCTCGGCGGCCAGTTTCCTGCTGCCGTCCGGCGTGGTGATCCATACCCGGGCCGTGGGATCGGCGGCCTGGGCGGCGCCCGGGCCGGACAGACCGAGGCAGGTGGCGGCCAGGGCCAGGGCGGCGCCCGCGGCTCCCGCCCGCCGGCGGGCGGGACTGACTGGTGACATGGTGCGGCTCCTTCGGTTCGTACCTGTACGGGTGGTTCGCCGGCCCGCGCCTCGCCGTGGTGTTCGGCGAGGCGCGGGCCGGCGGCTTACCTGAAGGGGTGGTGCGCACGGGGCCGGTGGCCCATCGGTCCCACTTCGGGCCGACGATCGCGTTACCGGTGGTCAAGCGCCGCTCGATGAGGGGGAGTTCAGGGACGTCGATATGAAAACACACTCACTGAGTGGTTAGTAAGTGATGTGAGTCACTTATTCGGCGGCGTGCGGTGAGACCACCGGTCGAGAGGACGCGCGGGATTAGGCTGCGCGGGTGAGCAACCCTTCAGCGGGCACACCCGCCCACAAGGCCCGTCCCCGCACCCCGCGCAGCGCGGAGGCCAAGCAGCGGCAGCAGCGCATCCTGCACATCGCGATGGACACCTTCGGTGCCCGCGGTTACAACAACGCCTCACTCGCCGAGATCGCGGAACAGGCCGGTCTGACCCAGGCGGGCGTCCTGCACTACTTCCGCTCCAAGGCCCTCCTGCTCACCAGCGTCCTGGAGCTGCGCGACCAGGCGGACATCGAACAGCTGGGGGCCGACCGGCCCCAGGGCCTCCACTTTCTGCGCCACCTGGTGGACACCGCGCTCCGTAACGCCGAACGGGAGGGCATCGTCCGGCTGTACGCCGTGCTGTCCGCGGAGTCGGTCACGGACAACCACCCCGCCCAGGCCTACTTCCGTGACCGCTACAGCGGACTGCGCGCATTCGTCGCCGACGCCCTGCGCGAGGCCTGCGACCTTCCCGCCGGCCGTGGGGACCGGGCCGAGACCGCGGCCGACGCCATCATCGCGGTCATGGACGGACTCCAGGTGCAGTGGCTCCTCTCACCCGGAACCGTGGACATGGCGGCCTCGACCGACCTCGTGGTCAACTCGCTGCTGGCGACCCTCGCGCCCCGGAAGTTCGGACCCGCCGCGGAACGCTGACCGCTTCCCGTGGCGCAGGCCGCCCCTTCCTACGCCCGACTCCCTCCACGAACCGGCACGGGCGGGGCCAAGACCGGTGCGGCCCCTCACCCGCGACCGGAAACCGCTCGCGCCCGCGACAGAAGCGCCACCGGCCGATCGGCGAAGAGCCGCGCCACACCGACCGTGGGTCCCGTGAACTCCCTTCCGGGCGACAGGAGATCGGTCCACGGGCCCTCGTCGGGCAGCGTCAGCTCCGTATCGCGCCAGCCACCCTCCTCGTCCAGTCGCAGCGCCAGCCGGGTCACCGCCGTGACCACCTCGCCGGACCGGCAGAACGCCAGGCAGTGGGAGGCCGCAGGACCCTGCGCGGCCAGCGGGGCGTAGGTGCCCGACTCGCCGAAGAGCTCCGGGCGATCCCGGCGCAGGCGCAGCGCGGCCGTGGTCAGCACGGCCTTCTCGCCGACGCCTCCGGCGGGCCGCGTGAAGGGCCGCCGGTTGTCCGGGTCGACCAGCGCGATGTACTCCCGCTCCGTGCCCTGGTACAGGTCGGGGACCCCGGGCATCGTCAGATGCACCAGCGCGGCACCCAGCACATTGGCCCGCACGAAGGGGGCGAGCGTCTCCGCGAACTTGGTCAGCATCGACCGTGCCTCGCCCGCGTCGCTGCCCGGGCCGGCCGCCACGAAGTCGGCCACGGCCCGCTCGTACGCCGGATCAGGCTCGGTCCAGCTGGTGAACAGGCCCGCCTCGCGCACGGCCTTCAGCAGCGCGGGCTCCAGCCGGCCCGCCGCCTCCCCGGCGGGCAGCCCCGTGCAGCCGTACGCCGACTGCCACGCCTGCCAGGCCAGCTGCGGATCCGGGGCCGGCACGGACGTCGCCCGGGACAGCCGCGCCACCAGTGAGGACCACCGTCCGGGGCACTGGGACAGGACCGCGATCCGGGCCCGCACGTCCCCGCTGCGCTTGGTGTCATGGGTGGTGAGCACCGTGCCGGTCGCCGGCCAGTCCCTCGCGAGGCGGGCGCAGAAGGCGTGGAACTCCTCCGGGCTCACCGCCGGCTGCCCCGGATCACCGCCCACCTCGGTCGCCGAGACCAGCGGGACGTAACGGTAGAACGCCGTGTCCTCCACGGACTTGGCGTGCAGCGCGGACGCGGTCTGCGCGAACCGGGCGCAGAACGCCGCGTGCTCCGGTCCGTCCCCGAGCCGGCCCAGCGCGAGGTCGCGCACCACATCGACGGCCTCCGCCTCCTGCGGGACCGGGAAGACCGCCTTGGCGTCCCGCACCGCCCCGGCGGGGAGCGCCGCCTCGGCGATCCCGGTGAGCGGGCCGCCCGCCGTCACGTACGGCCGGTACACGGGCACCCGCACCAGCAGCTCGCGCACCGCCGTGTGGAGGGCCCACGGCGCGTGGTCGTGCAGCGCGGGATCCCCGGCACACGCCTCGACGGCGAGGCGGGTCAGCCATTCCGTCTCGGCGGCCAGCTCATGGGTGACCACGCGGTACGCCGCGCGGCGGACGGTCGCTGTCCAGTAGCCGCCGCGGTCCCCGGGAGGGCCTGCGAAGTCCCGGTAGCGGCCGAGCAGATCCGCCGCACCCATCGGGTCGGTGAACACGCCGTCGATCCGGTGCAGCGCGTCGTATCCGGTCGTCCCCGCGACCGCCCAGCCGGCCGGCAGCGCCTCGGGACCGGTGAGGATCTTCTCCACCACCGTCCACCGCCCGCCCGTGGCTTCACCGAGCCGCCCGAGATACGCGGCGGGATCGGCCAGCCCGTCCGGGTGGTCGATGCGCAGCCCGTCGACGACTCCGTCGCGGACCAGTTCGAGGATCTTGCCGTGGGTGGCGTCGAACACCTCGGGGTGCTCCACCCGGACACCGATCAGATCGGAGATGGTGAAGAACCGCCGGTAGTTCAGCTCGGTCCTGGCCAGCCGCCACCAGGCGAGCCGGTAGTGCTGGGCGGCCAGCAGCTCGGGCAGCGCGAGGCCCTCCGTACCCGCGCGCAGGGGGAACTCCAGGTCGCCGTAGCGCAGCACGGGCGTGCCGTCGTCCCTGGTGCCCGGCTCCAGGCCGCCGCTCTCCTCGCCGACGCGTCCCGCCAGCACGGGCAGCAGCACCTTCCCGCCGCCGGCCGCCCAGTCGATGTCGAACCAGCGGGCGTACGGGGACCCGGGGCCCTCACGCAGGACCTCCCACAGCGGCACATTGTGCCGGGGCACGGCGGCCATGTGGTTCGGCACGATGTCCAGGATCAGCCCGAGGCCGTGGGCGCGTGCCGTGGCGGCCAGCTCCCGCAAGCCTTCCTCGCCCCCGAACTCGGCCCGCACCCTGCTGTGGTCGACGACGTCGTAACCGTGTCCGGAACCGGGCACGGCCTCCAGGACGGGGGACAGGTGCAGGTGGGAGACGCCGAGCTCGGCGAGATACGGCACGGCGTCCGCAGCGGCGGCGAACGGGAAATCCGGTTGGAGCTGCAGCCTGTACGTGGCAGTGGGCGTCATGAATGCGTACGTACCCAGCCGGGCGCCTCTCTCCCACCTTCCCGGCCACCCGGCACCGGCCCGGCGGCGGCCCGGCCGGTGCCCCTCACCTCATCGGCCTACGCCGGACGCTTGAGCACGGTCAGACTGCGCCCGACCAGCGTCACCCGCTCGCCCGCGGACACCTTGGGCCCCGCACCGGGCGGCACCCCGTCCGGAACGGCGGTGTCCACGACGACCTGCCACCGCTTGCCGTGGTTCATCGGGACGGTGAATTCCAGGCTCTCCGCGGCCGCGTTGAACATGAGCAGGAACGAGTCGTCGGTGATCCGCTCACCGCGCGGGCCCGGCTCGGAGATCGCACGACCGTTCAGGAAGACCGTCATGGCCTTGGCGTGAGCGGCCTGCCAGTCCCGCTGGGTCATCTCCTCCCCCCGGGGAGTGAACCACGCGATGTCGGACAGCTCGTCGTGCGTGCCCTCCACCGGTCGGCCGTGGAAGAAACGCCTGCGCCGGAAGACCGGATGGTCGCGGCGCAGCCAGACCATCGCCCGGGTGAACTCCAGCAGACTCGTGTCGGTGCCGCCCGCGTCCTCCTCGCCGTCCCCGGCGTGCGACGCGGCGGCCGGATCGGGCCAGTGGACCCAGGAGAGCTCGTTGTCCTGGCAGTAACCGTTGTTGTTGCCCCGCTGCGTCCGCGCGAACTCGTCGCCGTGGCTCAGCATGGGCACGCCCTGGGAGAGCATCAACGTGGCGACGAAGTTGCGCATCTGGCGGCTGCGCAGCTCCAGGACCTCCTTGTCCTCGGTCTCTCCCTCCACCCCGCAGTTCCATGAACGGTTGTGGCTCTCGCCGTCCCGGTTGCCCTCGCCGTTGGCATCGTTGCGCTTCTCGTTGTACGAGACGAGGTCGTGCAGGGTGAAACCGTCGTGGCAGGTGGTGAAGTTGATCGAGGCCAGCGGGCGTCTGCCGTCGTCCTGGTAGAGGTCCGAGGAGCCCGTCAGGCGCCCCGCGAACTCCGCGAGGGTCCGGGGCTCGCCCCGCCACAGGTCCCGCACCGTGTCCCGGTACTTGCCGTTCCACTCGGTCCACAGCGGCGGGAAATTACCCACCTGGTATCCGCCCTCGCCCACGTCCCAGGGTTCGGCGATCAGTTTGACCTGGCTGACCACCGGGTCCTGCTGCACGAGGTCGAAGAAGGAGGACAGCCGGTCCACCTCGTGGAACTGGCGCGCGAGCGTCGCCGCCAGGTCGAAGCGGAAACCGTCCACGTGCATCTCGGTCACCCAGTACCGAAGCGAGTCCATGATCAGCTGCAGGACGTGCGGCGACCGCATCAGCAGGGAGTTCCCGGTGCCGGTGGTGTCCATGTAGTACTTCTGGTCGTCGGCCAGGCGGTAGTAGGAGGCGTTGTCGAGACCCCGGAACGAGAGGGTCGGACCGAGGTGGTTCCCCTCGGCGGTGTGGTTGTAGACGACGTCGAGGATCACCTCGATGCCGGCCTGGTGCAGCGCCTTCACCGCCTGCTTGAACTCCAGCACCTGTTCGCCGCGGTCACCCCAGGAGGCGTACGCGTTGTGCGGGGCGAAGAAACCGATGGTGTTGTAACCCCAGTAGTTGGCCAGGCCGGCGTCGGCGAGACGGTGGTCCTGGACGAACTGGTGCACCGGCATCAGCTCGATCGCGGTGACACCCAGCTCCGTCAGATGGGCGATGATCTCGGGATGCGCGAGACCCGCGTAGGTGCCGCGCAGCTCCTCGGGCAGGCCCGGGTGGAGCATCGTCAGGCCCTTCACGTGGGCCTCGTAGATCACCGTGCGGTGGTAGTCCGTGCGCGGGCGGCGGTCGTCGCCCCAGTCGAAGTAGGGGTTGACCACGACCGAGCTCATGGTGTGCGGCGCCGAGTCGAGGTCGTTGCGCTCGTCCGGCTTGCCGAACGGATAGCCGTACACCGCCTCGCCCCACTGGATCTGCCCCGAGATCGCACGGGCGTACGGATCGAGGAGCAGCTTCGCCGAATTGCAGCGCTTCCCGCGTTGCGGCTCGTAGGGCCCGTGCACCCGGAAGCCGTAGCGCTGCCCCGGCATCACGCCGGGCAGATAGGCGTGACGGACGAAGGCGTCGGTCTCACGGAGCTCCACCGCCGTTTCCGAACCGTCGTCGTGCAGCAGGCACAACTCGATTCGGTCGGCGGCCTCCGAGAAGACCGCGAAGTTGGTTCCGGCGCCGTCGTAGGTGGCGCCGAGGGGATACGCGTGTCCCGGCCAGACCTGCATAGATAGGATTCTTCCACTTCTGATCCGGGTTCAGGGGTTTTCGACCCGATACTCCCCGAAAGGCGGTCCTGTACCTAGTACGTCGGCCGGTGCGGCCGGGTGCCGTCGTGCGATCCCGCCGGACCGGTCAACCTGCGACACCGGGGTGTCGCCCGGACGGGGGGCCCGGGCCGCCGGGCAGCTCCTCCGTCCGGTGCGACCCTTGCCAGGGGGTGCGCAATCGCTATGAACCATCTCACTCCATCTGATCTCACCGCAAGGAACGGGCCCGCCACATCGGGGAGTTGAGTGAGGAGCCTGTGCATCCGGCTGCACCGGCTCCCACTGCCGGAGTACCCTTCCTTGATCGTTGGTGGGGGGGACTGGAAGGCGGTACACGGGTGAGCTCGGGAGGGTTCGAGCTGCCCCCAGGTGACGCAGGTCACGAGGGGGAATCGACCGATGCCCCGCCAGGGGCTGTCTCCCTCGCACAGCCCATGGAGATCGGCGCTGCGCTGGACTGGGGAGCGGACTCCTGGAACGAGGTGCGCACACGGGCCCAGCGGGCGGGGCGTGCGTACATCTGGCTGAATCTGGTGGAACAGAGGCTGCGAGCCGTGGTCTCCGCCGTGGTCCGGCCCATCTACGAGCCGGTGCACGGCGAGGACTGGGTGGTGGCCGCCGCCGGACCCGCGGGGCAGGAGTGGGTGCAGCGCGCCGTCGCGGTCCGGGAGGTCTCGCGTCGCAAGGGCTACCTGCTCGACCCGGCGGACGACAACGTCCTGAGCTTCCTGACGCTGCCGCAGCTGCGTGAGCTGATGGTCCAGCACTGGCCGTGTTTCGAGCCGTACTTCGACGACCGCCGCGAGGTGGAGCTCGCCCTGGACGAGCTGGAGGTGGCGCGCAACGTCGTCTCCCGTAACCGTGCGCTGAACGAGGCGGTCCTGGCGCAGGCCGAGCGGGCCTCCGCGCGGCTCCTGGAGATCCTCGGCAGCGGGGCCGCGGTCCCGTCGGCCGACCGGCTGCCCGTGGACGCGGTGGAGGAGCTGGTCGGTGACCGCTATGCCGACGTGGTCTCCGTCCACCCGGACCGGGTCCGGCTGCAGCGGCAGCTGCCCGCCGAGGACCTGTTCGGCGGGGCGCGCCGGCTGGACGCGATCGGCATCGGGCTCAACCTCCTCACGCAGAACTTCTCGGGGCGCCGGCTCGTCCGCCTCGCGGAGTCCGGATGCCGGGTCCGGCTGCTGTTCATCAACCCGGCGAGCAGCGCGGTGAAACGCCGGGAGCGGGAACTGGGCCTCAAGAAGGGTGAACTGAGCCGCTCCGTGGAGATGAACATCCTCCACATGCGCCGGGTCCGCTCCAAGCTCCGCGACCCGGGCGCCTTCCAGATCCACGTCTTCGACGAGACTCCGCGCTTCACGGCCTACCTGGTGGACGGCGACGGCCCCGGCGCGGTCGGTGTCGTCCAGCCGTATCTGCGGCGCGCACGCGGTATGGAGGCGCCCGTGCTGGTGCTGCGCGGCGGAGGGCGTGCGGTCGTCAGGGCGGGGCAGGACAGTGAGCACGGCCTCTTCGAGACGTACCGGGAGGAGTTCGAGTCGGTCTGGACGGATTCCCGGCCCGTCTCCTGACATCTCTTCCGGCGTTGGTGCCCCTGTTGCTGTCAGTGGTGCGTGCGAAGGTGGTCAGCACCTGGGGGAAAGCACCACAGAAGGAGGTACGGGATGAGCTGGATCAGCGGGCCGCTGCTGGCGTTCGACCTGGAGACCACGGGAACGGACGTCGAGACCGACCGGATCGTGACGGCGGCGGTCGTCCGGCTGGAAGCGGACGGATCCGTGTCGCGGGAGCGGACCTGGCTGCTGGATCCCGGCGTGGCCATACCCGAGCAGGCCTCGGCGATCCACGGCATCTCGACGGAGCGTGCCCGCGAGCACGGGGCGCCGGCCGCGGCCGCGATCGAGGAGATCACACGTGCCGTCGCCGACGGGCTGCGCTCAGGGACGCCGCTGGTGGTGATGAACGCACGCTACGACCTGTCCCTGCTGGACCGTGAATGCCTGCGGTACGCGGTGGAGTCGGTCAGCGAGCGACTGGGGGGCACTCCTTCGCCCGTCATCGACCCACTGGTGATCGACAAGCACGTCGACAGGTACCGGAAGGGGAAGCGGGCCCTCCACGCGCTGTGTGCCCACTACGGGGTGCCGCTCGACGACGCGCACGATGCCAGGGCCGATGCCGTCGCCGCTGCCCGCGTGGTGCGACGCATGGGGGAGAGGCACCAGCAGGTCGCAGTGATGCCGCTGGAGGACCTGCACAGCCTTCAGACGGACGCGGCAGCCGAGCAGTCGCTCTCCCTGCAGGCCTATCTGCGGCGCACCGCGGATCCGGCGGCCGTC
Organism: Streptomyces sp. NPDC014623; assembly: GCF_043088245.1. Classification (NCBI taxonomy): domain Bacteria; kingdom Bacillati; phylum Actinomycetota; class Actinomycetes; order Kitasatosporales; family Streptomycetaceae; genus Streptomyces; species Streptomyces sp. NPDC014623. The sequence continues at coordinate 93,948 of NZ_JBIBZU010000010.1, forward strand.
GTCGAACCGGCCTGGCCGCTCATTCCCCGGAGGCGGCGGCCGGCGGAGGAAGGCGGCCCGGGGGTGTCGGTTCGGAGCCGGTGAAGCCGTCTCGTCGGTCTTGATGGCGAAGCTGATCTGCTTTCCTTCGACCGAGGTGATCTCGACCACCACGCCCAGAGTGCTGCCGTCGCCCGCTGTGAGCTTGCAACGGGTGGTGGTGCCGGCCTTCCCGGCGAGGTCTTCGGGGCGGGTGAGGTCCGGTTTCGGCTGGCCCGTCGTGCCGGCGAGCTTCTCGGAGACGGTGGTGGCCGGCTTGTCCGCGGACAGCTTCGGCTCGGACGTATTGACGTCGGCCGGCGTGGAGCAGCCCACGAGCAGCACACCGGCGGCCACGGCCGAGAGGCCCCACTTCGCTGCGGCCACGCGGACTGTGGTCCTGAGGGCCCCGTTTCGGATGATCAAGACAGACGGCGGAAGGACACGCGGCACCACGAAACGGCCCCGTCGGCCCTCACGGCTTGCCGAAGACCGCTCCGCGCCAGGTCCAGCCCGACTCGGGGGCGGTGCTCCGCGGGGGGCCGGCCGGTCGCACACTGCCGAAACCGAAGGTCTCCGCCGCTTCGAGGCGGCCGTCCTCCTCACGCGCGGAGCGTCCAGCGCCGGGAGACCGCCCTGCCCGAGCCGCGCGAGTGCTCCGCCGAAGCCGGGAGCCGCGGGGGATTCCCGGCCCGCGTGACCTCCCCCTGCTCCTCGGCGGCACGTACCTGGGGGCTCTCCTCGACCAGGCGCATCCGGATCCGGGGGGCGTGCGTCAGCTGGGATCCGATGAAGAAGGTCTGCCGGGCCGGCTCGGCGATCCGCCACTCCGCCGCCAGACCGGCATCATGCGCCGTGTCGTCGCGGATGACGTAGGGGACGTCCGGCTGGTTGAGGCTGAACAGGGAAGTCCGCAGCCCCCCGGCTGCGCGTGGCGTGATCCCGCCCTCGGGGTGCCTGGTTCCGGTGATCTTGCCGAAGAGCCCCATGAAGCAACGATCCGTGCGGGCCGGATGGCCGTGAGGCTCAGAAGGGGTACCAGCGAACCTCGGGGTCGTCCTGGCGCAGTGACGCCACCCTGCGCCGGAACTCGGCCAGAGCCCTGGGGTTCGCCGGGGCGTGCTGGGAGACCCAGGCGCAGCTCGCCGTCTCGCGGGCACCGCGCAGCACCGCGCACCCTTCCCAGGTGCGTACGTCCCATCCGTACGCTTCGGTGAACGCGTCGTACGCGGGGGCGGGCAGGCCGTACCGGTCGCAGGAGAGCGCGAGTACCACCAGGTCGTGCTCGCGCAGATCGGCGGAGAAGGTCTCCAGGTCGACCAGCACCGGCCCGTCCGGACCGACGTGGACATTGCGCGGAAGGGCGTCGCCGTGGACGGGGCCCGGCGGCAGGTGCGGGGTGAGGGCCGCGGCGGCCTTCGCGAAGCCGTCGCGCCGGCCGCGCAGATAGTCCGCGTCGGCGGGATCGATCGCGTCGCCCGCGAGCCGCAGCCACCGCTCGACCCCGCCGAGCAGCTCACGGCGCGGCAGGGCGAAGCCTTCAGGAGCGGGCAGCGCGTGCACCAGGGTGAGCAACGGGGCCAGATCGCGCGGCTCGGTCGGGCGCACGGCCTCGGGCAGCCGGTGCCACAGGGTCACCGGGTGCCCCTCCACCAGGCGGGCCAGAGGTTCGGCGGCCCGTACGGCGGGCACGCCCGAGTCGGCGAGCCACAGGGCGACGGCCACCTCGCGCTCGGCCCTCTCCCGCAGCTCCGGGTGGTGCGTGGCGTCCCGGCCGACCTTGACCACCAGGTCACCGACGGCGAACACCGCGTTCTCGCCGAGTGCGAGGAGCTCCGCACCGGCGGGCAGTCCGGCGGCGGTCAGTACCTCGCGCGCACGCATGTCGTCCATGACCCGATTTTCTCATCTCCGCAGGCCACCTTGACGAACGGGCGGCCCGTCAGCACGATGACGGGGGCCACCGGAGCGGCAATACAGGAATGAAACCGATCCAAGAGGACAAAGGGGTCGAATTCATGACACCGGCGACCGCGATGACGCGGTCCGGGCGCAAGGCCCCGCAGGGCGGGCGGGGCGAAGGCCGCCGACGGGACGGCGCCGCCTGGTTCCTGGTGCTGCCCGCACTGATCCCCATCCTGATCCTGAGCGTCGGCCCGCTGCTGTACGGCATCGTGCTGGCCTTCACCGACGCCCAGTCGGGCCGCACCCGCTCCACCCAGTGGGTCGGCGTCCTCAACTTCCAGGACCTGCTGCACGACACCCTGTTCTGGGATTCGTTCCGGATCGGCCTGCTGTGGGCGGTCGGGGTCACGGTCCCGCAGTTCGTGCTCGCCCTGGGCCTCGCCCTGCTGCTCAACGCGAACCTGCGGATGCGCTGGCTCGCCAGGGCGCTGGCGATCATCCCCTGGGCCATGCCCGAGGTCGTCGTCGGCATCATGTGGCGCCTGGTCTACAACCCCGACGCCGGCATCCTCAACGAGACCATCCGCGATCTCGGCCTCGGGGACGGCAGGGACTGGCTGACCGGACTCGCCACCGCGCTGCCCGCCGTGGTGATCGTCGGCATCTGGGCCGGCATGCCGCAGACCACCGTGGCGCTGCTGGCCGGGCTGCAGAACACCCCGCACGAACTCCACGAGGCGGCCGCCCTCGACGGAGCCGGGGCCTGGCGCCGCTTCCGTGCCGTCACCTGGCCCGCCCTCCGGCCCGTGGCACTCGCCGTCAGCGCGCTCAACCTCATCTGGAACTTCAACTCCTTCGCCCTGGTCTACGTCCTGACCAGCGGCGGACCGGGAGGCCGCACCCGTCTGCCCATGCTCTTCGCCTACGAGGAGGCGTTCCGCTACGGACAGTTCGGTTACGCCGCCGCGATGGGATGCGTGATGGTCGCCGTCATCTCGGTGCTCCTCGCCGTCCACCTCGTAGGCCGGCTCAGGGGAGGCGAGGACGCATGAGCCTCCGTACGGGCAGGATCGCGCGCGCCGGACAGTACACCGCCCTCCTGTGTTATCTGGTCTTCCTGGCGTTCCCCTTCCTCTGGCTGATCTCCACCGCCTTCAAGCCGGCCCGCGAGCTCGGCTCGCTGCACCCGACGTGGATCCCCCAGGACCCGACGACGGACAACTTCCGGCAGGCCTTCGACGAACAGCCGCTGCTGCGGGCCGCGGCCAACTCGCTCACCGCCGCGCTCTGCGCCGCTCTCGTCGCGGTCCTCATCGCGACACCCATGGCTTATGTGATGGCCCGTCATCGGGGCCGGCTCTCCACCGCCGCCACCGGATGGGTCGTGGTCAGCCAGGCGTTCCCCTTCGTCCTGGTGATCATTCCGCTGTTCCTGGTCCTCAAGTACCTGCATCTGATCAACTCGCTGTGGGGGCTGATCCTGGTGTACGTCGTCTGGTCGCTGCCCTTCGCCCTGTGGATGCTGGCCGGTTACGTACGGGCCGTGCCACCCGAACTGGAGGAAGCCGCCGCTGTCGACGGGGCCGGGAGAGGGCGGATCCTCCTCTCGGTCACCGCGCCGCTGCTGGCCCCGGGGATCGTCGCCACCGCGCTCTTCGCGTTCATCACCGCATGGAACGAGTTCTTCTTCGCGCTCGTCCTGCTCAAGACCCCGGAGAAGCAGACCTTGCCGGTCGTGCTCACGCACTTCCTCGGCGCGGAGGGCGTGGCCGACCTCGGGCCGCTCGCCGCCGCCGCGTTCCTCGCCACCCTCCCCTCACTGGTGCTCTTCGCGGTCATCCAGAAGCGCATCACGGGTGGTCTGACGGCCGGGGCGGTGAAGGACTGATGCGCCGGCTGCCCGGGTTCTGCGCCGCGGTGACCGCGCTCGCCCTCCTGCTGGCCGGCTGCTCGGGGGAGGGCGAACGGGACGAGGACGGCACGATCCGGCTCCGCTTCCAGTCGCTGGCCTGGCAGAAGGAGTCGGTCGACGTCAACAAGCGGCTCGTGCGCGAGTGGAACGCCGCCCACCCGGACATCCAGGTGGACTACGTCCAGGGCAGCTGGGACAACGTCCACGACCAGCTGCTCACCTCCTTCGAGGGCGGTGAGGCGCCCGACGTCATCCACGACGCCTCGGACGACCTGGCGGACTTCGCGTACGGCGGTTACCTCGCCGATCTGCGGGCCCTGCTGCCGGACCGGCTGACCGGGGACATTCCGCAGCGGTCCTGGGACGCGACCACCTTCGGCGGCGGTGTCTACGGCGTCCCCTTCCTCCAGGAGCCCAAGGTCCTGATCGCGAACACGAAGATCCTCGAATCGTCGGGCGTGCGGATCCCGACCCCCGGGGACCCCTGGAGCTGGCCGGAATTCCGGCAGGTCACCGAGGAACTGACCAAGAAAGGGACGTACGGGGTCGCCTGGCCGCTCAAGGAGCCGGTCTCCGTCACCCTGAACCTGGGTCTTTCCGCCGGAGGGCAGCTCTTCCACCGCGGTGCGGACGGCAAAGTGACCGTCCGGTTCCACGAAGGTGACCGGGTCATGCCCGGTACGGTCCGGGACCAGGTCAACTCCGCCCGGAGCGCGGCTCGTTCAGCGCTCGGTATGGGAGGTTCGGACACACTCCCCGGCTTCTTCGGCGGCAGGTACGCCATGGTCCCGCTGGGTTTCTCCTACCGTCAGCAAGTCGTCGAGCAGGCGCCCGAGGGCTTCGGGTGGACGGTGCTGCCCACCCCGGCCGGCAGTGGCGGACTCGCGCAGGGGGTCAGCCCGCAGACCCTCTCGGTCGCCGAGGACAGCCCGCACAAGAAGGAGGCCGTGCGGTTCATCGACTTCCTGCTGCGCCCCGCGAACATGGTGCGGCTGGCCAGGGGCGACTGGATGCTTCCGACCGGCACCGAGGCGCTGGCGGATCCCGCGCTGCACACCGAGGAGAACGGCTGGGCGACGGGCACCGCTCTTGCCGGAACACTGCACCCCGCCCCCGCGCAGTCGGTGCGCGGCTATCCCGAGTGGAAGGACAAGGTCGCCACGCCCGCGCTCCAGGAGTACTACAGCGGGGCCATCGACACCGAGGAGCTGAGGAAACGCCTGGTCGAGGACGGTAACCGGGTCCTGGCGCGCTATCAGCGCTGAGCCGGCCGGACACGGGCCGGAAAATAACTGGACGAGACGTTTCGTCTCGCATACGTTGGCGGCATGACAACGCGCCCGCATGCCGCGCCTCCCCGTGCCCACCTCGCCATGTTCTCCATCGCCGCCCACGGGCACGTGAACCCGAGCCTCGAAGTGATCCGGGAGCTCGTCACCCGCGGGCACCGCGTCAGCTACGCCATTCCGGCCTCCTTCGCCGAGAAGGTCGCCGCCACCGGAGCCGAGCCGGTGATCTACACCTCCACGCTGCCCACCGCTCCGGAGGACTGGGGCAGCGAACCCATCGACTACATCGAGCCGTTCCTCGATGACGCGGTCCAGGCACTCCCGCAGCTCGTCGACGCCTTCGAGGGAGACGAACCGGACCTCGTCCTGCACGACATCACCGCGTACCCGGCCCGCGTCCTCGCCCACCGCTGGGGCGTGCCCGCCGTCCAGCTCTGGCCCAACCTGGTGCCCTGGGAGGGGTACGCGGAAGAGGTCGGCGACCCCGCGAACGCCGAACTGAAGCAGACCGAGCAGGGCCGGGCGTACTTCGGACGCTTCGCGGCCTGGCTCACGGAGAACGGCCTGGGCGGCCTCTCGGCGGACGACTTCGTGGCCCGGCCGCGCCGCGGTCTGGTGCTGATCCCCGAGGCGCTCCAGCCGAACGCCGACCGCGTGGACCACGCCCGGTTCACCTTCGTCGGCGCGTGCCAGGGCGAGCGGGCCGACCAGGGGGAGTGGAAGCGGCCGGCCGGCGCCGGAAAGGTCCTGCTGGTCTCGCTCGGCTCGTCGTACACCGACGAGCCCGCGTTCTACCGCGAGTGCCTCAAGGCCTTCGGGGACCTGCCGGACTGGCACGTGGTGCTCCAGATCGGCGCGCACGTCGATCCGTCCGAACTCGGCGGTGTACCCGACAACGTCGAGGTGCACTCCTGGGTCCCCCAGCTGTCCGTGCTGAAGCAGGCGGACGCCTTCATCACCCATGCGGGTGCGGGTGGCAGTCAGGAAGGGCTCGCCACCGGCACCCCCATGGTGGCGGTCCCGCAGGCCGTCGACCAGTTCGGCAACGCGGACATGCTCCAGGCCCTCGGTGTCGCCCGGCACCTCCCGAAGGAGGAGGCCGACGCCGCGTCCCTGCGCGCCGCGGTCCTCGCCCTGGCGGACGATCCGGAGGTCGCCGCGAGGCTGGCGGCGATCAAGGAGCGGATGGCGGGGGAGGGCGGGACGAAGCGGGCGGCCGACCTCATCGAGGCCGAACTGGCTTCCTGAGGAAGCCCTTCGCCGTACGGAAACAGGGTCATGTCATTCCGTTCCGCCCTGCCGGGCGAGGAGCTGGCGCCGAGGGCGCCCGGACGCGTCAAGTCCACCTGCCCGGAAGTCATGTGCGCCCAGAGGTCCGGGAGAGGGCCGGCCGCTTGCCCGACATGGCGGGGAGTGCACCGGTTTTCTGTGGCGGAAGCTTGCCGAGTGCGTGACGGCTACATGAAGGTCTTGATCTGGGCGCGTCAATCGAGCAGTGTTTCGAGCCAGCCCACGGAGATCTTCCGGCCGAGGGCCGATCCCCCCACAAAGAATGACGAGGAGACCCCTCTTCATGGCAATGCACAAGCGCGCACGCTCCCTCAGGCTCACCGCCGCGATAACCGCGGTGGCGGCGGCCGCCGGTGTCACCCTGCTCAGCACCCCGTTCGCCGGGGCCGCGACGGCGCCCGCGATGGGCACCGTCCACGGCGCGGACGCGGCGACGGCCGTCGCCGGCAGCTACATCGTGATGCTGGACCAGAAGGCGGACAAGGCCGGTCTGGCCGAGGAGTACGGCGGCAAGCTCCGGCGGACCTACAAGTCGGCCATCAACGGCTTCTCGGCCGACGGGCTTTCGGAGACCGAGGCCAGGCGGCTCGCCGCCGACCCGGCCGTCTCCAAGGTCGTCCAGAACAAGAAATTCCACATCGACGCCACCCAGGACGACCCGCCGTCCTGGGGGCTGGACCGGGTCGACCAGTCCGAAACCGCCGGTGACGGCGCGTACACCTACCCGGACGCCGCGGGCGGGGACGTCACCGCGTACGTCATCGACACCGGTGTCCGCGTCACCCACAGCGACTTCGAGGGCCGGGCCACCTCGGGCTTCGACGCCGTGGACGACGACGACGACGCCGACGACGGCAACGGACACGGCACCCACGTGGCCGGGACCATCGCGGGTGCCTCGCACGGGGTGGCCAAGAAGGCGAAGATCGTGGCCGTCCGCGTCCTGGACGACGCGGGCTCGGGCACCACCGAGCAGGTCGTCGCGGGGATCGACTGGGTCACCGCGAACCACGAGGGCCCGTCCGTCGCCAACATGAGTCTCGGCGGAACCGCGGACCCCGCCCTCGACGCCGCGGTGCAGAAGGCCATCGCCTCCGGTGTCACCTTCGGCGTCGCCGCGGGCAACGAGGCCGCCGACGCGGGTGCGGGCTCCCCCTCCCGCGTCCCCGAGGCCATCACCGTCGCCTCGTCCACGGTGGACGACGAGCAGTCGTCGTTCTCCAACTTCGGGTCCGTGGTGGACATCTACGCTCCCGGCTCGGACATCACGTCGGCCTGGAAGGACGGCGACGACGCCACGAACACCATCTCCGGCACGTCCATGGCGACCCCGCACGTCGTGGGCGCCGCGGCCGTCTACCTCGGCGGACACCCGGACGCCACCCCTGAGGAGGTCGCCACGGCGCTCACCGGCGGGGCCACCCCGGACGTCATCTCCAACGCGACCGAGGGCACGGCGAACAAGCTCCTGAAGATCGTGGAGTAGGCGGACCGGAACGGACAGGCGGCCGCCGCGCCCTCCCCCCACGGGGCGCGGCGGCCGCCGCCTGTGGAGAGCTCTAAGGTAGGGCCCATGAGCACGATGTACGCGGCGCTGCTGCGCGGGATCAACGTCAGCGGGCACCGCCGGGTCCCGATGGCGGAACTCCGGACGCTGCTCGAAGAGCTGGGGCACGAGGACGTCGCCACGTATCTGCAGAGCGGGAACGCCGTGTTCCGCAGTGCGACGGGCGACGAGAGCGCCCTCGCCGCCGGGCTGGAGCGGGCGATCGAGGAACGGTTCGGCTTTCCGGTCGACTGTCTCGTGCGGTCGGGCGCCTACCTCGCGGGTGTGGCCGGCGCCTGTCCGTTCCCGGCCGCCGAACTCGAAGGCAAGCAGGTGCACGTCACGTACTTCGACAAGGCCGTCGACTCCGCCGGATTCGCATCGCTCGACGCGGACGCCTTCCGCCCGGAGGAGTTCCGCCTGGGGGACCGTGCCCTCTACCTGTACACGCCCGACGGGCTCGGGCGCTCCAAGCTCGCCGTGGCGCTCGGGCGGCCCGCCTTCACCCGTGGCCTCGTCGCCACCAGCCGCAACTGGAACACCGTGGCCAAGCTCGTGGAGATGACGCGTGACTGAGCCCTCGCCCGCCGTGGCCGCAGCCATCGAGGGGGAGCTCCGGCTCCTCGATCCCGTGGTGCGGGCCTCGGAGGACATGCTGGCCTCTCTGCTGCACCCCGACTTCCGGGAGATCGGCACCAGTGGCCGGCTCTGGGAGCGGGACACGATCATCGCGATGCTCACAGCCCCGGACGCACCACGCCCCGGTCCGCTCACCGCGTCGCGGATGCGGGGCGACCAGCTCGCGGTGGACCTGGTGCACCTCACCTTCGACACCGAGTCCAAGGGCTTGCGTTCGCACCGCAGTTCACTGTGGCGGCTGACCGGGAGCGGCTGGCTGCTCTACTTCCACCAGGCCACGCCCTTCATCGACGACCCGTTCGCCGAGGTCTGACCCGCGGCTCCCCGGCATCGCCCGGCAGCACATCCCGGAGTGGCGCCGCAAGAGCGCCGCCCCGGTCTGATCCGGCCCCGGAGTCCGGCCGGATCTCGCCGGAAGGATTGATTCCGGCCACTCGGAGCACCTGGGCAAAACGCCGGTAAGCCACCCGAAGAGGCCGTGGCCCGACGGGTCCGGCCCGGACCGCCGGTGCCCGCACGCACGTCCTTCCCGGGCAAGGGCGGCGTGTGGGAAAGCGATGTGTACGGACAGCGGCCGACGTCCGCCCCTCGTTCCGGGCTTTGCTGCAATTCGCTGATCGCTTCCGTTCGGTGAGCGGATGCCGTTGCCCGGAGGTCATCCGCACGCATATCGGAGTTCACGGTCCGTTGTCCGCCGTGGTCCGGAAGAGGACCTTGTCACCTGTTCGAGCGAAGTCAAGGATTCGAGGCGTGCGGTTGGCAGGTCCACGACCAGTACCCGATGGTCACGGACAGCCGCACACCCTCGGCCCGCCCACCCAGCGGCCGGACACCCCCCAAAGACGGAGGATCCTGTGACCTTCAAGCGCTTCGCTCCCCTCGGCTCGATCTCCAGACGTGCTCGCCTCATCGCCGCGACCTCAGGTCTGGTCACCGCCGTGGCGCTTGCGGCACCCACCGCGGTCGCCCAGGCGGCCCCGGACACCACCGTGACGAAGGCCGAACTGGCCTCGGCCAGTTCGGCCGTGCGCGGTGCCGACATCGCGGGTACCGCCTGGTACACCGAAGCGAGCACCGGCAAGGTCGTCGTGACCGTCGACAGCACGGTCACCGCCGCCGAGATCGCCGAGATCAAGAAGTCGGTCACCGACTCCGGCGCGAAGGCCGACATCAACCGCACCCCGGGCACGTTCAACAAGCTGATCGCGGGCGGACAGGCCATCTACGCCGGCGGCGGACGCTGCTCCCTCGGCTTCAACGTCCGCAGCGGCAGCACCTACTACGCGCTGACCGCCGGGCACTGCACCGAGATCGGCAGCACCTGGTACACCAACTCCAGCCAGAGCTCCACCCTCGGCACCAGGACCGGTTCCAGCTTCCCCGTCAACGACTACGGGATCATCCGGCACGCCAACTCCGGCGCCGCGGACGGCCGGGTCTACCTCTACAACGGCAGCTACCAGGAGATCACCTCTGCGGGGAGCGCCCGCGTGGGCCAGGCCGTCAAGCGCAGCGGCTCCACCACCGGCGTCCACAGCGGCACCGTCACCGGCCTCAACGCCACGGTGAACTACGGCGGCGGTGACGTCGTCTACGGCATGATCCAGACCAACGTCTGCGCCGAGCCCGGCGACAGCGGCGGCTCGCTCTTCGCGGGCACCACGGCTCTGGGCCTCACCTCGGGCGGCAGCGGTAACTGCAGCTCGGGCGGCACCACGTTCTTCCAGCCCGTCACCGAGGCGCTGAGCGCCTACGGCGTCAGCATCTTCTAGGACCTCCTCCGGACCCACCTGCCGACGGGCCGCGCTCCTCGAGCGCGGCCCGTTGCCGTGTCCGCTTTCCGCGGGGGCGAACGCCCTACCGGGCCGGCGGCCATGCGCCGGGCCGCACCTCACCACCCCCGGGGGTGGCTAACTGAGCCCTTAGGCGCTCATCGCCCTGTCCACCGGGGCGGATGCCCCGTCGTACCGGGTGAGCAGCAGCCGGGCGAGCGCGGGGGACGCCCCGAGGACGCCGGCCAGGACATCGGCCCCGGCCTCCCCGGCGCCCGCGGCGATGCGGTCGGGGAGCCGGCCGGGGGCGATGACGTACGGCGCCACCGCGACCCGCCGTACGCCGTCGGCCCGCAGGGCGCGTACGACGTCGGCGGTGCGGGAGAAGCCGCCGGCAACTACAGCGGAGGCGAACGCAGGCCGCACGGCGCACCAACCGGTGTGCCGCAGCTCCCGCGCGATTTCAGCGATCACTGCGATCGCCTCCGGGTCCGTGGAGCCCGCCGAGGCCAGGACCAGCCCGGTCGAGCCCTTGTCACCGGGGCTCACGCCGGCCTCGTACAACCGCTGTTCCACTGTCGCGTTCAGCAGCGGGGACGGTCCCAGGACGTCGGCCTGGCCGATCCGCAGCCGGGGGAACCGTGCGCGGGCCTCGCGCAGCACCGAGGGGATGTCCGACTTGGCGTGGAAGGCCCGGGTCAGCAGCAGGGGGAGCGCGACGACCTCGTCCGCCCCCTCCGCGGCCAGACGTTCCAGGACCCGGGGGACGGACGGGGCGTTGAACTCCAGGAAGCCCGTCTCCACGCGCAGCCCGGGCCGCAGCGACCGGACCCGCGCGGTGAGCGCGTGCACGGTCGCCGCGTGCCGCGGGTCACGGCTTCCGTGGGCGATGACGAGGAGAACGGGGGCGGACACGGAGGCTCAGCTCCTGACGAGGAGGCCGCGGCTGCGCAGGACCCGCCGCTCCAGCGGACTGAAGATCAGCAGGTCGATCGCGATACCGACGAACAGGATGAGGAGGATCGCCAGGAAGATCCCCGGCATGTCGAAGTTGTTCCGGCCGTTCTCCAGCAACTGGCCCAGCCCCAGGCCCAGATCGGGCGATGAGGCGATGATCTCGGCGGCCATGAGCGAGCGCCAGGAGAACGCCCAGCCCTGCTTCAGGCCCGCCAGATAGCCGGGCAGCGCCGCCGGCAGGACGATGTGGACCGTCCCCCGCAGCCCCGTCGCGCCGATCGTGCGGCCCGCGCGCAGGAACAGGGGCGGCACCTGGTCGACGCCGGAGACCAGACCGTTGGCCACGGAGGGTACCGCGCCGAGCAGGATCACCGCGTACATCGTCCTGTCGTCGAGGCCGAGCCAGATGATGGCCGGCGCCACCCACGCCACGGAAGGAAGGGACTGCAGCCCGGACAGGACCGGGCCGATCGCGGCCCGGACGAGCTTGACCCGTGCGACCAGCAGGCCCAGCGGGGTACCGATCGCGACGGCCATCACGAAACCGAGCAGACCGCGCGACACGCTGGTCCAGACGACCTCCAGCAGGGTGCCCTGCAGCCACATGTCCTTCAGGCTGTTCCAGACCTCGGCCGGCGGCGGCAGCTTGTAGTCGTCCGTGACTTTCGCCCAGACCAGGATCTGCCAGACAAGGACCACCAGGACGACGGCGACGACCGGCGGCAGGACCTTGCCGGTCAGGATCTCGCGGGCAGGGGTCCTGCGTACCTGTACGGCGTCGAGCGCGTCCAGGCCCGCCTCGAGCCCCGCCAGGTCGTCGGCCTTCGATTCAGTGCTGGCCATGTCGGCGGATCTCCCCACGCAGTTGTTCGGTGATCTCGACGGACAGCTCCGCCACGGCGGTGTCCTCGATGCGGCGGGGCTGCTCGATGTCGACCGTCCACTCCCGGGCGATCCGGCCGGGACGCGACGACAGCAGGATGACGCGCTGGGCGAGCCGCACCGCCTCGCGCACGTTGTGGGTGACGAAGAGGACGGAGGCGTTCGTCTCCCGCCAGATCCGGGTCAGTTCGTCGTGCAGCACGTCGCGGGTGATGGCGTCGAGTGCCGCGAACGGCTCGTCCATCAGCAGCAGCTGACTGTCCTGGGCGAGAGCACGCGCCATCGCGACCCGCTGGCGCATCCCGCCCGAGAGTTCGTGCACCCGCTTCCCGTGCGCCCCGCCGAGGCGTACGAGTTCGAGCAGCCGCTCCGCCTCCGGGCGGCGGTCCGGCTTCGGGACCCCGCGCAGCCGCAGGGCCAGTTCGATGTTCTTTCCCGCGGTCAGCCAGGGGAAGAGAGCGTGCTCCTGGAACATCAGGGCCGGCCGCCCGCCGGGGGTCTCGATGGACCCCGCGGTCGGGCGGTCGAGTCCGGCCACGAGGTTGAGCAGTGTCGACTTGCCGCACCCGGAAGCTCCCAGGAGGGTGACGAACTCCCCCGGCGCGACGTCGAGCGTGATGTCGTCCAGGACGAGCTGCTGCCCCGTGGGCCCGGTGAAGGACTTGGAGACGTGTTCGACGCGAGCGGCGTGCTCGACCGCTGTACGGTCCTCGGCCTTGGTGAGGGTGGTGGTCGCCATGGTCGTCACCTCCTGGGAATCTTCAGGGATCCTGGTGCGGTCGGGGGGTTACTTGACGCCGAGACCGGCATCGGCGACCTCGGGCCGGCCTGCGGCCTTGAGGATCTTGTTCAGCGGTCTCAGGTCGTAGATGCCGCTGAGGTCGGGCTTCTCCAGCAGACCGGCCTCGACCGCGTGGTCCGCCTGGGCCTGGAGCGTAGCGGCCAGCGGGTCGTCGGTGATCCGGATGGACTCCCACGCCGGGTCGAGGACCTCGGCGGGCAGGGCCTTGCCGTTCAGCTCCTCGAGAGCGGCGTTGGCGGAGACTTTCGCCCTGTCGGGGTTGGCGTTGATCCACTTGTTGGTGTTCACGGTGCCGCGCAGCACGGCTTCCACGACGTCCGGGTGCGCGGAGAGGAACTTCTGCGACACGATGATGTTCGTGATGACGAACTTGTCGTCCGGCCACAGCGTCGACTCGTCGAGCAGGACCTCGCCGCCCTCGGCGACCAGCTTCGAAGCGGTCGGCTCCGGGACCCAGGCGCCGTCCAGGGAACCGGCCTTGAAGGCGTCCGGGGTCACCTTGTTGTCCGAACGGACCACGGAGACGTCGCCCTTGCCGCTCTGGGCGTCGACCTCCCAGCCCTTGTCGGAGAGCCAGTTGAGGAACGCCACGTCCTGGGTGTTGCCGAGCTGGGGGGTGGCGATCTTCTTGCCCTTGAGGTCGTCCAGGGTCTTGATCTTCCTGGGGTTCACGACGAGCTTCACGCCGCCGGAGGCCGCGCCGCCGATGATCCGCAGGCTCTGGCCCTTGGACTTGCTGTAGCCGTTGACCGAGGGGGAGGGGCCGATGAAGCCGATGTCGATCGCGCCCGCGTTGAGCGCCTCGATCTCGGAGGGCCCGGCGTTGAACGTCGAGGGCTTGAGCGTGGTGCCGCCCAGTTCCTCGGCGATGAGGCCTTCCTGGATACCCACCAGGGCGGTGGCGTGCGTGAGGTTCGGGAAGTAACCGATCTTCACGGTGTCCGCCGAGAGCTTCTTGCCGCCCGCGGAGGGGTTCTCGGTGTCGTTCTCCTCGGCCTGGGAGCCGTAGCCGCAGGCTGTGAGCGCCACGGCGAGCAGCGGCAGGGCGGCGGCAGTGGCCAGGCTGCGGCGGAGCGTGGTGCGGGTGGCAGGCACGGGAGGGTTTCCTCTCGTCGGCCCGGTGCTCACGCCCTCCTGGAGTCGGGCGGCGTGGCCGGGAAGTCGGCAGGTCTTCGTACGGACTGGTGGTGCGGTCGGTTCAGGCGGGCGCGCAGGCGGTGCGCGTACGTCATCACGCACATCGCCCGACCCCGCCCTGTCCGCTGCCGAGGGCGCCGCTGCCGACCCGGCCGCCCTCCTTCGCGAAGGTCGAGAAGAAATCCCTGGCCATCAGAAGTCCCACTCCGCGTCCTCCGCGGAGGTGTCCGTCTCCGCGCCGTCGACGGCGGCGAACGACGCGCCCGCCATGCCGGCCGTGAGGGTCGTGCCGTCGGCGGGATCGATCAGCAGGAACGAGCCGGTACGCCGCGACTCCGCGTACGCGTCGAGAGCCAGGGGTTCGGCGGTGCGGACGACGACCCGGCCGATGTCGTTGGCCACCAGCCGCCCGGGAGCCGGGTGCTGGGAGAGGTCGTCCAGTGTGAGCCGTGAGGGGATGTCCTTGACGATCGCCTTGACCGTGCGGGTGGTGTGCTTGAGCAGCACCCGCTGGCCCACCGTGAGCGGCTGGTCGGCCACGTGGCAGACGGTCGCCTCGACGTCCTGCGTGACGGTGGGAGCGTCGTCCGCGGGGGCGATCAGGTCACCGCGCGAGACGTCGATGTCGTCGGCCAGCCGGATCGTCACCGACTGCGGGGCCCAGGCGATGTCGACGCTCTCACCGAGCGCGTCGATCCCCTCGATCGTCGTGGTGCGTCCGGACGGCAGTACGGAGACCGTCTCGCCGACCCGCAGTACGCCGGCGGCGATCTGGCCGGCGTACCCCCGGTAGTCGGGGTGCTCGGCGGTCTGCGGGCGGATCACGTACTGCACCGGGAAACGTGCGTGGCACTCGGTGAGGTCATGGCTGACCGGCACCGTCTCCAGGTGCTCCAGGACCGTCGGGCCGCCGTACCAGTCCATGTGGGCGGAGGGCTCCACCACGTTGTCGCCGGCCAGCGCCGAGATGGGGACGGCGGTGATCTCCGGGACGCCGAGCGAGGCGGCGTACGCGGTGAACTCCTGCGCTATCGCGGCGAAAACGGGCTCGGCGTAGTCCACGAGGTCCATCTTGTTCACGGCGAGGACGACGTGCGGCACGCGCAGGAGGGCGGCGACGGCGGCGTGGCGGCGGGTCTGCTCGACCACGCCGTTGCGGGCGTCGACGAGGACGACGGCCAGCTCGGCCGTCGAGGCGCCCGTGACCATGTTGCGGGTGTACTGCACGTGGCCCGGGGTGTCCGCGAGGATGAAACGGCGGCGCGGGGTGGCGAAGTAGCGGTAGGCCACGTCGATGGTGATGCCCTGCTCGCGCTCGGCCCGCAGCCCGTCGGTCAGCAGCGCCAGGTCCGGCGCCTGCTGGCCACGGTTGGTGGAGGCCAGTGCGACGGCCTCCAGCTGGTCGGTGAGGACCGACTTGGAGTCGTGCAGGAGACGTCCGACGAGGGTGGACTTGCCGTCGTCGACGGACCCGGCGGTGGCGAACCGCAGCAGGGTGGTGGCCGACGACTGCTCGGTGGTGATGCTCATTTAGAAGTACCCCTCGCGCTTGCGGTCTTCCATCGCGGCCTCGGACATCTTGTCGTCGGCCCGGGTCGCGCCCCGCTCGGTGAGCCGGGAGGCGGCGATCTCGGTGATCACCGCTTCCAGGGTGGTGGCGTCGGAGTCGACGGCGCCGGTGCAGGACATGTCACCGACGGTGCGGTAGCGCACCTGACGGGTCTCGACCTTCTCGTGGTCCTTGGGGCCGCCCCAGTCGCCCGCGGTCAGCCACATGCCCGAACGGCTGAAGACCTCGCGTTCGTGGGCGAAGTAGATCCCGGGGAGCTCGATGCCCTCACGCTCGATGTACTGCCAGACGTCGAGCTCGGTCCAGTTGGAGATGGGGAAGACGCGGACGTGCTCGCCGGGGGCGTGGCGGCCGTTGTAGAGCTGCCACAGCTCGGGGCGCTGGCGGCGGGGGTCCCACTGGGAGAACTCGTCGCGGAGCGAGAAGACCCGCTCCTTGGCCCGGGCCTTCTCCTCGTCACGCCGCCCGCCGCCGAAAACGGCGTCGAAGCGGTGCTGCTGGATGGCCTCGGTGAGCGGGACCGTCTGCAGGGGGTTGCGGGTGCCGTCGGGACGCTCACGGAGCTTGCCGGCGTCGATGTACTCCTGGACGGAGGCGACGTGCAGGCGCAGCCCGTGCTTCTCGACGGTGCGGTCACGGTATTCGAGGACCTCGGGGAAGTTGTGCCCGGTGTCCACGTGCAGCAGCGTGAAGGGGATGGGGGCCGGGGCGAACGCCTTCAGCGCGAGGTGCAGCATCAGGATCGAGTCCTTGCCGCCGGAGAAGAGGATCACCGGCCGCTCGAACTCACCCGCCACCTCACGGAAGATGTGCACCGCCTCCGACTCCAGGGAGTCCAGGTGGCTCAGCGCGTACGGATTGGCAGTGCCTTCCGGCACGGTGGCGACAGTGCTCACGCCAGGCCCCTCTCGGTGAGCAGCGCACGAAGCGCCGCTGCGGACTCCTGCACGGTCTGCTGGTGCGACTCGATCCGAAGATCCGGCGACGCAGGAGCCTCGTAGGGGTCGTCGACCCCGGTGAGCCCACTGATCTCGCCCGCCGCCTGCTTGGCGTACAGCCCCTTCACATCGCGCTCGGAGCAGACCTCGACCGGGGTCGCGACGTGCACCTCCAGATACGCGGTGCCCTCCTGCTGGTGGCGCTTGCGCACCGCGTCACGGCTGTCGGCGTACGGCGCGATGACCGGGACGAGGGCCTTCACACCGTTGGCGGCCAGCAGTTCGGCGACGAAGCCGATCCGCTGGACGTTGGTGTGCCGGTCCTCGCGGGAGAAGCCGAGGCCCGCGGAGAGGAACTCCCGGATCTCGTCGCCGTCGAGGACCTCGACCCGGTGTCCCTCGGCGCGCAGCCGTCCCGCCAGCTCGTAGGCGAGGGTGGTCTTGCCGGCGCTCGGCAGACCGGTGAGCCAGACGGTGGCTCCCGTCTCCGTCACGCTCATCGATATCTCCTGATCAGTCGTCATCAGCCGTGCAGCCCGCATTCGGTCTTGCCGCGTCCGGCCCAGCGGCCGGCCCGTGCGTCCTCACCCTCCAGCACCCGCCGGGTGCAGGGCGCGCAGCCGACGGAGGCGTAACCGTCCATCAGCAACGGGTTGGTCAGCACGCCGTGTTCGGTGACGTAGGCGTCCACGTCCTGTTGGGTCCAGCGGGCGATGGGAGAGACCTTGACCTTGCGGCGCTTCTCGTCCCAGCCCACGACCGGGGTGTCCGCCCGGGTGGGGGACTCGTCGCGGCGCAGCCCGGTCGCCCAGGCGGCGTACGCCGTCAGCCCCTCCTCCAGGGGCTTGACCTTGCGCAGCGCGCAGCACAGGTCGGGATCGCGGTCGTGCAGTTTCGGCCCGTACTCGGCGTCCTGTTCGGCCACCGACTGACGCGGGGTCAGGGTGATGAGGCTGACGTCCATCACGGCGTCCACCGCGTCCCGCGTGCCGATGGTCTCCTCGAAGTGGTAGCCCGTGTCCAGGAAGACGACGTCCACGCCGGGGAAGACCCGGGAGGCCAGGTGCGCGACGACCGCGTCCTCCATGGAGGAGGTGACGCAGAAGCGCTTGCCGAAGGTGTCGGCCGCCCACTTCAGGATGTCGCTCGCGGAGGCGTCCTCCAGCTCGCGCCCGGCCCGTACCGCCAGGTCCTTCAGGGCCTCGTCGGTGAGTCCGGCCGCTTGCAGGGTGTCCGTCATGTCCCGTTCCCTTCGGCGTCGTCGCGCTGGAGCCCCCGGGTCAGCAGACCCAGGAACTTCAGCTGGAACGCGCGGTTGCAGGAAGCACATTCCCAGGCGCCGTGGCCTGCCTCGTGCGGGCGCAGGTCCTCGTCGCCGCAGTACGGGCAGTGGAACGGCGCGGCTCGCTCGCTCATGACAGTGACTCCGCGTCGGCGCGCGCCGCCCACGTCGCGAAACGTTCGCCGTCCTCGCGCTGCTCCTGGAAGTTGCCGAGCACCCGCTCGACGTAGTCCGGGAGTTCGGCCGAGGTGACCTTCAGGCCGCGCACCTTGCGGCCGAAGCCGGCCTCCAGGCCGAGTGCGCCGCCGAGGTGCACCTGGTAGCCCTCGACCTGGTTGCCGTCGTCGTCCAGCATGAGCTGGCCCTTGAGGCCGATGTCCGCGGTCTGGATGCGGGCGCAGGCGTTGGGGCAGCCGTTGATGTTGATGGACAGCGGCTCGTCGAAGTCCGGCATGCGGCGTTCCAGTTCGTCGATGAGCGCGGCGCCGCGCGCCTTGGTCTCGACGATCGCCAGCTTGCAGAACTCGATACCGGTGCAGGCCATCGTGCCGCGTCGGAAGGGGGACGCCTTGACCTGGAGGTCCAGTGCCTCCAGGCCGGCGGACAGGGACTCGATCTGATCCTGCTCCACGTCCAGGACGAGCATCTTCTGCTCGACGGTGGTGCGCACCCGGCCCGAGCCGTGTGCCTCGGCCAGGTCGGCGATCTTGGCCAGGGTGGAGCCGTCCACCCGGCCGACGCGCGGGGCGAAGCCCACGTAGAAGCGGCCGTCCTGCTGCGGGTGCACACCGATGTGGTCGCGCCAGCGGGAGGAGGGCTGGGCGGGCGGCGGGCCGTCCAGCATCGGGCGCTTGAGGTATTCGTCCTCGAGGACCTGGCGGAACTTCTCCGGGCCCCAGTCGGCCATCAGGAACTTCAGCCGGGCACGGTTGCGCAGCCGACGGTAGCCGTAATCGCGGAAGATCCCGACGACACCGGCCCAGACGTCGGGGACCTCGTCCAGCGGCACCCAGGCGCCCAGACGCTCGGCGAAACGCGGGTTGGTGGAGAGTCCGCCGCCGACCCACAGGTCGAAGCCGGGACCGTGCTCGGGGTGGTCGACGCCCACGAAGGCGATGTCGTTGATCTCGTGGACGACGTCCTGGACCGGTGAACCCGAGATCGCGGTCTTGAACTTACGGGGCAGGTTGGAGAATTCCTTGCTGCCGATGTACCGCTCGTGGATCTCGTCGACCGCGGACGTGCCGTCGATGATCTCGTCGGCGGCGATGCCCGCCACGGGCGACCCGATGATCACGCGGGGGCAGTCACCACAGGCCTCGGTGGTCGAGAGCCCCACGGCCTCGAGCTTCGCCCAGATCGCCGGGACGTCCTCGATGCGGATCCAGTGCAGCTGGACGTTCTGCCGGTCGGTGACGTCGGCGGTGCCCCGCGCGTACTCCTGCGAGATCTCGCCGATGACGCGCAGCTGGGTGGTGGTCAGCTTCCCGCCGTCGATGCGCACACGCAGCATGAAGTAGCGGTCCTCCAGCTCCTCGGGCTCCAGCACGGCGGTCTTCCCGCCGTCGATACCTGCCCGGCGCTGGGTGTACAGCCCCCACCAGCGCATGCGCCCGCGCAGGTCGTTCGGGTCTATGGAGTCGAATCCGCGCTTCGAGTAGATCGTCTCGATGCGTGTCCGCACATTGAGACTGTCGTCGTCCTTCTTGAACTGCTCGTTCCCGTTCAGCGGGGTGAAGTGACCCATGGCCCACTGACCTTCACCACGGTGACGTCCCGCCTTGCGGCGGGGCGTGGCGGTAGCAGGCTTCTCGGGGCTGGCGGCCATGGCAATACGTCCTTCGGGACTGCAGGAGGGCGGCTCTGAACTGCACACTCGCGTGAAGCGCGGCGGTGCGCAGGGGTGAGGCGGAACATCAGGGGATCGCGGTGCTGGAGACTCTCAGCGGACCGGACAGATGGCGCTGGACATGCGGCCGAGGTCGACGTGCCGCCGACTCACCAAGGCAATTCCAGTTCCAGGCATGACGGAAGCGTGTCACGCGGATCTCGGACCAGTCCACCACGATCCAATATGTGGACGCGATGGTCCCGAAGTATGAGACGCTGTGGCATCGATCACGCCGGGGACGTCGACAAGGTGACAAAGGGGCGGGTGATCAGGAGTGCGCACCGGGCCAGGGGCCGGGGGTGGCGACCGCGGAGCCCTGCTCGGTCCTGGTGTCGAACAGCCGGAATCCCCGCCGCAGGTAGTTGGCCATCGCGTGCGGGCCGTCATCGGAACAGGTGTGCAGCCATACCCGTTCGGTGGGGGTCCGCTCCGGGTGGCGGTCCGCGAGGTCCCAGGCGCGCGCCACGCCGTACGACAGCAGGTGCCCGCCGATCCGGCGCCCCCGGAACGCGGGGACCAGACCGAAGTAGGAGATCTCGACCGCCCCGCCCTCCTGGGGGTCGAACTCGATGAACCCGGCGGGGGTCCCGCTCTCGTACGCCACCCAGGTCTCGGCCCCCGGCCGCTCCAGGATCTCCTGCCACTGCGCGTACGTGAGGCCCAGCCGGTCGGTCCACCGGATGTCACCGCCCACCGCGGTGTACAGGAACCGGCTGAACTCCGGCAGCGGTGTCTCCGACCGGACGACCGTGACCGGCCCCTCGGGGGCGGCGGCGGGGCTCAGGTCGGCGGGCGACGTCTGCTCCAGGTACCAGACGGTCACGTCGGGGGCAGGAGTGGCGGAACGCGTGGTATTGCTCATGGGGGTCAGAGAACCACGGCTCGGGCCGCCCCCCGAAACCGGGTCACACCGTCCCGGCGGGCCTGCGCGTCCTGAGTACCACCGGAGCCGTGGAGCGGGGCAGCAGATCGGCCGGCACCTCCGGGTGGACCACCTCCACCTCCACCCCCTGGCGGAACCGGTACGGCCGGTGCGCCAGCACCTCCGCGAGATGGCGCCGCATCCGCGATATCTCGGCCCGCACCGTCACGGTCCTGGTCACGTCACCGAAGACGTCCCCGGCCAGCTCCGCCGCGGTGCGCCCTTCCGGGCGCAGGGCCAGCGCGTACAGCAGCTCCGCGTGGCGGGGCGACAGCCGGCGCGTCCAACTCCCCAGCGGACCCGTCACATGGACCGCGAGTTCCCGCTCCCGGCTCAGGTCGAGCACCACCCTGCGCGTCGAGCGCTCCTGCAGGCCCTCCGCGATCCGCACCAGCCAGCCGCCGGGCAGCGGTTCCACCCGGCACATCCCGAGCGAGGCCAGCCACACCGTGCCCGGTTCCAGGGACTTCGGCAGCGGCAGCCGGTCCACGGGCGGCATCCCGGTGACGGCGGCCAGCCGGCCGTGGGGGTCTACCACCAGCGCGCGGCCACCCAGCCGGCACAGGATCGGAGCGGCGACCGAGCGCAGCCGCTCGATCGCCACCAGGTGCCGGCTGCGCAGCTCGTTCTCCGCCAGCGAAGCCACCGAAGCGACCAGCGCCGACGTCGCCGGGTGGAAGGTGGAGGCCGGCCCGCTGAGGTCGACGATGCCCATCAGCCGGCCGTCCCGGGGGTCGCGCACCGGGGCCGCCGCGCAGGTCCAGTGGTGCAGGGCGCGGATGAAGTGCTCGGCGGAATGGACCTGGACGGGTGTGCGCGCGGCGAGCGCGGTACCGATGGCGTTCGTCCCCGTCGCCGACTCCGCCCAGGCGGCGCCCTCCTCCAGGCAGATGTCCTTGGCCCGGCGCATCACCGCCGCATGTCCCTGACGCCACAGCACCCGGCCCTCGGCGTCCGTGACGACCATGATCTGCTGCGAGGCGTCCGCGATCGTGGCCAGTCCCTCCCGCAGCAGGGGCATGACCTCGCCGAGCGCCGTGCCCCTGCGCCGGTGCTCGATCTCGTCCGTGTCCAGCAGCCTGCTCTCCGGTGACTGCTCGGGGTCGATCCCGCTGCGCAGTACGCGGTCCCAGGACGCGCCGATCTCCGCACGCGGGGCCGCCCCCGTACGCTCGCCCGCGAGCCGGGCCTCCCGTGCGCGGTGGACCAGACGTTCGGTCACCGCTGGGCGCGAGGCGATTTCCGGCCGCTTCCGCGCGACAGGGTGTAATCCCATGACAAGTTCCCCCAACAAAGCGTGGGACCGGCCAGGAAGGTGGAAACCCGGCCCGAAGGACCCATCCTGCCGTGTGAGGGTCCCGCCGGCTCGCACTCCACGCAATGGTTGCAACCCCTTGCAACTCTGGTGACAGGCCCCGGGTCGTACGAGAGTGACGGAACACCGTGCGGGGTCCTCGACCGCCGTACGGTGGTGCAGAAGCGTGGAGGGTGGTGCCGTGTCGGCGCAGCACCACCCTCCGTCGTTCGCTTCTAGCCCTCCTGGGCCCGTGCGCGTTCCACGACCGTGGCCAGGTCCAGACTGTGGGGCAGCGTCCCGAAGGCCGAGCCCCAGTCCCCGCCCAGCCGTGAGGCGCAGAACGCGTCCGCGACCTCCGGCGGCGCCCAGCGCAGCAGCAGTGAGCCCTGCAGCACCAGGGCCATCCGCTCCACCAGCCGCCGGGCCCGCGCCTCGACGGCGTCCAGATCCGCCAGCTCCGTCAGCAGGTCCTTGATCGCCGCGTCGAGCCGGTGGTCCGCGCCACGCGCTTTCCCGACCTCACGGAGGAAGGCGTCGAGCGCCATCGGTTCACGCTGCAGCGCCCGCAGCACATCGAGCGCCTGCACGTTGCCCGAACCCTCCCAGATCGAGTTGAGCGGGGCCTCCCGCAACAGCCGGGGCATCCCGGACTCCTCGACGTACCCGTTGCCGCCCAGGCACTCCAGTGCCTCGCCGACCACCGCCGTGCACCGTTTCGTCACCCAGTACTTGGCGGCCGGTACCGCGATCCGCAGGAAGGGCCGCTCCTCCTCGGTGTCCGCGTCGTACGCGGCGGCCAGCCGCAGCGCGAGCGTCGTCGCCGCCTCCGACTCCAGCGCCAGGTCGGCCAGTACGTTGCGCATCAGCGGCTTCTCGATCAGCAGACCGCCGAACGCGCTGCGGTAGGCGCTGTGATGGATCGCCTGCGCCACGGCCTGGCGCATCAGCGCGGCCGAACCGACCACGCAGTCCAGCCGGGTCGCCGCCACCATCTCGATGATGGTGCGCACCCCGCGCCCCTCCTCGCCGACCCGGCGGGCCCACGTCCCGTCGAACTCGACCTCGCCGGAGGCGTTGGACCTGTTGCCCAGCTTGTCCTTGAGGCGCTGGATCGCGAACACGTTGCGGGCACCGTCCGGCAGGACCCGCGGCACGAGGAAGCAGCTCAGCCCGCCCGGCGCCTGCGCCAGCACCAGGAAACCGTCGGACATGGGTGCCGAGCAGAACCACTTGTGGCCGGTGAGCAGGTACTCCCCCTCGCCGGCCAGCGGCTCGGCCCGGGTGGTGTTGGACCGCACATCGGTGCCGCCCTGCTTCTCCGTCATGCCCATGCCGAAGAGCGCACCGGCCTTCTGCGACGCGGGCCGCAGCCCCTCCTCGTACACGTGCGAGGTCAGCAGCGGTTCCCACTCCGCGGCCAGCGCCGGATCGGTCCGCAGCGCCGGGACCGCCGCGTGCGTCATCGACAGCGGGCATCCGTGGCCCGCCTCGGCCTGCGTCCAGACCAGGAACCCGGCCGCGCGCCGGACATGGCCGCCCCGCCTGCCCCAGGCGTCCGTCAGCCCGGCCGTGACCGCGTGCCCCAGCAGCCGGTGCCAGGACGGGTGGAACTCGACCTCGTCGAGGCGGTGCCCGTAGCGGTCGTGCGTGCGCAGCCTCGGCGGATTTTCGTTCGCCTGCGCCCCCCACGCCTGGGCCTGGGCGGAACCGGCGGACCGGCCCAGCGAGCCGAGTTCTTCCCGGGCCTCGTCGAGGATCCCGGGCTCGAGATGCCGCTCCACGGCCTCCGCCAGCGCCCGGTCACCGGCGAAGACGTCATAGCCGACCAGCGGCGGAACCTGGTTGGTCACTGTGTGGGTGCTAGGTGCCATGCCGATACGGTAAGGAGGTGCAGGCAGCAAACGAAACACCCGAGCGGCCACCGGGTCGGCTCCACCGGGCTCGAGTCCTCTACCGCAACGTGTCCAAGCGGCAGATGGCGTGGCAGTTGCTCAAGGACACGGTCAATTCGTGCATCGAGTACCGCATCCTCGGCCTCGCCGCCGAGGCGGCGTTCTTCACCCTGCTGTCCCTGCCGCCCCTGCTCCTCGGCCTGATCGGGCTGCTCGGCTACGTCGACGAATGGACGTCCACCACCACGGTCGCCTCCATAGAGCGCAACATCCTGGGGGCGGTGCAGACGGTGCTGTCCGAACGGGGCGTCAACGACATCGCCAAGCCGCTCATAGCCGACGTCACCACCGGCGCGCGCCCCGATGTCATCTCCATCGGTTTCGCGATCGCCCTCTGGTCCGGTTCACGCGCGGTGAACGTCTTCATCGACACCATCACCGTGATGTACGGGCTCGACGGCCACCGCGGCATCGTCAAGACCCGGCTGCTCGCCTTCCTGCTGTACGTGGTCGCGCTGCTGCTGGGCGCGGTGGTGCTGCCGCTGCTGGTGGTCGGTCCCGACCGGGTCGTGGAGTTCGTCCCGTGGGGCACCGAGGTGCTCGCCGTCATGTACTGGCCGCTGGTCATACTGCTGTCCATCGCGTTCCTGACGACGCTCTACCACGTGTCCGTCCCCGTACGCTCGCCGTGGCTGGAGGACGTGCCGGGGGCACTCGTGGCACTCGGGATGTGGGTGCTGGGCAGCTTCCTGCTGCGCATCTACCTCACGAGCACGGTCGAAGGACCGACCATCTACGGTTCACTGGCCGCGCCCATCGCCGTCCTGCTCTGGATCGGCATCTCCGCCTTCGCCGTCCTCGTGGGCGCCGCCGTCAACGCGGCGATCGACCGGGTCTGGCCCTCGCTCGCCACCGCGGCGGCCCGCGCCGCCAGCGACCGGATCAAGGCCGCCCAGGCCGCGGAACTCGTGGCACGGGCGGCGAACTGGGGCGCGTACGCGGACGACGACGAGGAGGACGTGTCCATGCCCTCCGAGTTCCCCGAGCGCTGGTCACGCTTCCTGCCCCCGGACGACGTGAAGTCCCGCCTGCACGGGAACCGGGACAAGGACGCCCCGTGAGGGCCGGCCCGACAGCCATGGCGACCAGGGGCGCGCGGTACGAGGAGCGGGCATCGCGCTTCGGCGGCGCGGTCCTATGGGCCTGGAGGGGGCCGCGCGAGCCCTCCCGGCCGGTGCTTCCCGACGGCTGCATGGACCTGCTGTGGGCCGGCGGCCGGCTGCTCGTGGCGGGTCCCGACACCCACGCGTTCACCCCGGCCGCGGCGCTCTCCGGCAGCTGTACGGGCATCCGCTTCGCCCCTGGCACGGCCCCCGCACTCCTGGGCGTGCCCGCGCACGAACTGCGTGACCGGCGGGTCGCGCTCGACGCCCTCTGGCCGGGGCCGGAGGTCCGCGGGCTGACCGAGCGCCTCGGCGCGGCCGGCGACCCGGCCGCCGCGCTGGAGGGCATCGCCCTGCGCCGGGCGGCCGGCGCCGGGCCCCCGGACCCGCTCATGGCGGCCGTCGCCGAGCAGTTGCGGCAGGGCCGGTCCGTCGCCGCCACCGCGCACGCCGTGGGGCTAGGGGCACGCCAGCTGCACCGCCGCTCGCTGGCCGCGTTCGGCTACGGCCCCAAGACGCTGGCCAGAGTCCTGAGGCTGCAGCGTGCCCTGGCCCTCGTCCGGGCGGGCACGCCGTACGCCGAGGCCGCGTACACGGCGGGCTGCACCGACCAGGCACATCTGGCCCGCGAGATGCGGGACCTGGCCGGCACGACGCTCGGCGGCTACCTGGCGGCACGGGGCCTCGCGGGCACGGCGTAGCCGTGCCGTCCGGACCGCCGCCGCCCGAGGGGGGCCCGGCCGTTCAGCCGCGACCGCCGCGGGCCGCCGTACGGATCGCCAGCTCCGCCGCCGCGAGGCCGTCGACCGGTGCCGCGTCCGGCAGCCCGGGCACGCACGCCACCCGGCCGTCCTCCAGCGCGGCCGGCGAGGCGTCGACCACCTGTCCACGGGCATGCCGCCGTCCTCGTGCACGGACTGCTCACGTCCGCCGACGGGCTCCTCGCCGCGCGAGCGATGGAATCCGGTGGCGGTCAGGCCGGGGCACCGCACCTGAAGACGCAGGGGCGAGCCGGGGAGTTCGGCGGAGAGGGTGCGGGTGAAGGTGACCACGTACCCCTTGGTGCCGGCGTACACGGCACGCTCGGGCAGCGGCAGCGGCCGCGGCGAGCCGGCGAACGCCGACTGGGAGGCCACGTTGACGACCGTGCCGGCGCGGTGACGGCGAGCACGTTGACGTTCACGACCTTCGCCATCAGCGCGGCCTCCAGTTCACCGAACGGGCCGTACCCGTTGGTCCCCGCGTTGTTGAGCAGGAAACCGATGTCGCCCTGCCCCGCCCGCTCCACCACACGCGCCAGACCACCGGGGTCCGACAGATCCGCCACGAGGGTCTCCACGGCCGATCCCCCCGCGCAGCCGTACCGCCAGGTCGTCGAGCCGCTGTTCCCGCCGGGCCACCAGGACGGTGTCCCACCCCCCGGCGGCCAGCCGTGCCGCATATGCCGCTCCGATGCCCGAGGAGGCTCCCGTGACCAGTGCCTCGCCGCGCTGAGCGCCCATTCCCTCTCCCGTTCTCCGGGGTGTCACGTGACAAGCGGCCGACGGCAGGCGCGGAGCCGGCCACCCGGCCGAACGGCTGCCGCCGGATCCCGTCAGGAACGCCTACGGCACAGGGGCGAAGAGGGACACCGCGCAGCCGTCGGGGTCCAGGACGACGGCGTAGCGCTGCCCCCAGACGGCATCCCAGGGCTTCAGGTGTCCCCGGTAGCCGGCACCGGTCAGGTCGGCGTACACCGAGTCGACCTCTGCCGGGCTGTCGCAGAGGAAGGCGAGTCCGAGGCGCTCGCCGCCCCCGGACCCCTGCCAGTCGGGCTCGAAGGAGCGGACGACGTCCTCGGTGTCCCACAGCAGGCGCTGCCCGCCGGGGAGCACCACCTCGACGTGGGGGGCCGATTCGGCGCCCGCGGGGATGTCGAGGCCGAGCCTGCGGTAGAAGGCGAGCGAAGCGGCCAGGTCGGCGGTGGTGACGGAGATCGCGTCGAGTCGTGGAGTCATGGGCCGACCGTATGCCGGGGCCGTGACCGGGTCTTGTACGAAACGGTCACGGCCCGGTGCGGTCCCCCTTACGCGCAGGCCGCGGGCGAGGTGCCGGGCTCGGTCAGCGGCAGACCCAGCTGCGCGCGTTCGGTGAGCCAGCGGGTCGGCCGGTGCCGCGGGTCCCCGGTCGTGGCGTACACGGAACGCTGCAGGTCCAGCAGCCGCGCGACGCCGATCCGGTCGCCCCAGGCCAGCGGCCCCGCCGGGTAACCGAGTCCGGTCCTCACCGCGAGGTCGATGTCCGCCGGCGTGGCCAGCGAGCGCTCCGCGATCGAAGCGGCCACCGAGACCACCGAGGCGAGCAGCCGCTGCGCCACCGAACCCGCGGTGTCCCGCACCACCGACACGGCCCAGGGCTCCTCCCCGTCCACCGCGCGGGCCAGGACCGCGCGGGCGTCCCGGGCTGCGGCCGGGACGGCCGCGGGCGTCACCGCGAGCACCCGGCGCCGGCCCGCCGGGGGCAGCGGGTCGACGCCGAAGGTGCGCGAGGCGGGCAGGCCCAGGGAGGCCACCGCCGCTGCCACGGTGGTACCCCAGACGGGGACGAGGACCAGTGCCTCGCCGGTGGGTGACGGACCGCTCCCGACCGTGGCTCCGGCGGCGGTCAGCGCGGTCCGCAGTCCTTCGGCGCCCTCGCCGCCCGCGACGAACACCGGCCGGTCCGCGTCACCCGTCACCGGCGGTTCCGGAGCCGGGGCGGGGGCCTCGGGGCCGTACGCGAACCAGCCCTGCCCGGTCTTGCGGCCGTGCAGACCCGCCGTCACCCGGTTCGGGGTGAGATAGGAGGGGCGGAGCCGGTCCTCGTGGCGGAAGCCCTGCCAGATCGAGTCGATGACGGCGGCCGTGACGTCGAGCCCCGTGAGGTCCATCAGTTCGAACGGGCCCATGCGCAGCCCCAGGACGTCCCGGGCGATCCGGTCGATGCCCGCCGGATCCGCGACGGACTCCTCCAGCAGCGCCAGCGCCTCCGTCACGAGCCCCCGGCCGGCGTGGTTGACCAGGAAGCCGGGAGTGTCGGCGACCGTGACCGCGCGGTGCCCGCAGCTCTCGACCAGCTCCGTGAGCGCCGCCGGGATGCCGGGACGGGTGGCGGCGCCCGGTACGACCTCGACGATCTTCATCAGCGGTACGGGGTTGAAGAAGTGCAGCCCCGCCAGCCGCCCCGGGTCCCGTAGTGAGGCGCCGATCCGGGTCACCGGCAGGGACGAGGTGTTGGTCGCGAAGACCGCCGAGTCCGGCAGAACCTCCTCCAGCTTCCCGAACACCTCGGCCTTGGTGTCCAGGTCCTCCCGTACGGCCTCGATCACCAGCTCGACCTCCGGGCCGGGCGCCCACGGGTCGTCCAGCGGGACCAGCCGCTCCATGGCCGCGGCGAAGTCCCCGGCGGACATCCGGCCCTTGTGGACCGCGCGCTCCAGCATGGACCGTACGAAGTCCACGGCCTCCGTCACCGCCTCGGGCCGGACGTCACAGAGCTCTACGGTGTGTCCGCCGGCCGCCGCCCACTGGGCGATACCGCGTCCCATGGCTCCGGCGCCGACGATCCTGATACGCATGGCAGTTACGGTCCTCTCGGGGTGGGGATCGGGGAAGTGCTCACCGGGATCAGGTGAGCGCCCTCAGCGAAGATAGACGCGGCCGGGGTCGACGTCCTCGCGGAGGAGCCGCAGCTCCGCCGCGGTCGGCGGCGGCACGGTGCCGACCGCGGCGGACACCTTCAGGTCCCAGCCGGTCGCCTCCCGGACCTGCCCGGCCGTCACGCCCGGGTGGACGGCGACGAGCCGGAGCTCCTCACCGACGCCCTCGCGGGCCAGGATGCCCAGTTCGGTGATGACCCGGGTGACTCCCGCGCCCAGTGGCCTGATGCCCTCGGCGAGCGCGCGGTCGGGGCCCGGGGTGGTGCAGAAGTCCAGGGCCCCGGTGAAGGAGCGCGGGTCATGACGGCGCATCACCACGAAGACCTCATGGGAGTTGGCCATCACCTCGACCGCGCCGCCGGAACCGGGGAGCCGCACCGTGGGACTCTCCCAGTCGCCGATGACGGAGGTGTTGAGGTTGCCCCACCGGTCGATCTGCGCGGCACCGAGGAAGCCCACGTCGATGTGGCCGCCCTGGAGCACACAGCCGAAGAGCGCCGGCATCGACAGCACCGCCTCCGCGCCCGAGATGAGCACCGCGTCGGCGATGGTCTCCGGCAGATGCGAGGGGTGCGCCCCGCAGACCCCGGACTCGTACACGACCTCGATCTGCGGCGCGACCGTCAGACGGGCGAGCTCGGTGGCGAGCGTCGGCAGCCCGATGCCGGCGAACACCGTGCGGCGGGAAGCCAGTTCACGGGAGGCGACGACGGAGAGCAGCTCGGACGACGTGACGGTCTCCGGTGCGGTGGTGGTCATGTGCCGTTCCTTCCCCTGGGGCGCGCTCACAGCCGCCGCCCGTAGTTCACCGGTTCGCTGAGCGCCTCGCCCACCGCGAGCCCCGCCCAGAAGTCCTCGCCCAGCTTGGCGACGTACTCGGCGTGGTCGGCCGTTCCGTACACCCACTCGCCCAGCCACTCCCGCAGCCGCTCCGGGTCCTTGCTGATGTGCGACCAGGCCCGGTAGAAGGCGTTGTCGCGGTCGTAGTAACCCTGGGCGAAGGACGGGTGCGCGCCGCGCGGGCAGACGACGACGGCGTCCACCGCGTGGGAGGGGACGAGCGTGCGGTTGGGGTCCGAGCGGACCACCTCGTCGCCGACGATCTCCTCGACGACGACGATCGCCTTGTCCGCCGCGTACACCGCCTCGGCCTGGATGCCGGTCAGCCCCCAGATCTGGGTGTTTCCCCGGCGGTCGGCCCGCTGTGCGTGGATGATCGTCACGTCCGGGTTCACCGGCGGCACGACGTAGATCTGTTCCTGCTCGCCGCCGGGCCCGGGGTAGGGCGACGTCACCTTGCGCAGGTCGCTGTTCACCCCCGGCAGATCGCTGCCGCCGTAGCTGCGCAGCGGGTAGAACGGCAGCCGCTGGGATCCGGCGAGGTAGCGGCACACCATCCCGTAGTGGCTGTACTCCTCGAAGGCGAGCGGGGCCGGGTCGGCGCGTTCGATCCTGCGCCGCAGTTCGCCGAGGGAACCGGCGGAGGAGTTGCCCACGAAGGAGGAGACCAGCCGCGAGACGCAGCCCGCCGCGAGCATCTGGTCCACCACGATGTCCGCCGTCATCCGTACGACGGTGAGGTCCTTGCGGCCCTGCCGGATGATCTCGTGCCCGGCCGCGGTGGGGACGAGATGGGTGAACCCTTCGAGGCTGACAGTGGCCCCGTCGTGCACGAAGGAGGCGACGGCCTCCTTCATCGACATGACTTTGCCGGCCCCGTCGGCCGTATCCGTCCGTTCCACGGTGCTCCTCGGGCGAGTGCGTGCTGGTCGCCCTCACCGTGTCAGCGGCCATTGATTGCTGTCCAATACCGAATTAAGGTCGGATCAAGACCTGTGGTTAATGAATGGAAGTCCCGATGGAACTGCGTCATCTGACCGCGTTCACCGCCGTCGCCGAGGAGCTGCACTTCGGCCGCGCCGCCAAGCGGCTCCAGATGGCGCAGCCCCCGCTCAGCCAGCAGATCCGGCAGCTGGAGAAGGAGCTCGGCGTCCAGCTCTTCGAGCGCAACACCCGCTCGGTGCGGCTCACCAGCGCGGGGGAGTCCTTCCTGGAGCCCGTACGCACCGTCCTCGCCGATCTCGACACGGCGGTACGGGCGGCCAAGGCCGCCGGGCGCGGGGAGTACGGCCGGGTCACCATCGGCTTCGCGGGAGCCTCCAGCCACGAGACGCTGCCCCTGCTGACCCGGGCCGTGCGTGCCGCCCACCCCGGGATCGAGCTGGTCATGAAGGGCCAGACCTACGCCAACGTCGCCCTGTCCCGGGTCGCCGACGGCTCCCTCGACCTGGGGTTCGTCCGGCTCCCGGTCACCCAGCCCAAAGTGGCCTGCCGGGTGATCGACGAGGAGGAGCTGCTGTGCGCACTGCCCTCCGACCACCGGCTGGCCCGCCTGGAGAGGGTCCCCATCGGGGTCCTCGCCGACGAGCCCTTCGTCTCCTTCCCGGCGAACGCGGGCTCCACGGTGCGCGACGCGATGGTCCAGGCGTGCGAAGCCACCGGCTTCAACCCGCGCGTGGTGCAGGAGGCCCCCGACTCGTACACGATCCTGGCCCTCGTCGCCGCGGGTGTCGGCGTCACGCTCACGGTCTCCTCCGTCCGCCACATCCAGCAGAACGGGCTGGTCTACCGGCCCCTCGCCGGCCCGCCCATCCGCCGCCAGGCGGCGCTGGCCTGGCGCACGGACAACCCCTCGGCAGCGCTCCGCGCGGTGCTCGCGGTCGCCGAGCAGGCCCTGCCGACCCCGTGACTCCTCCGATTGAGACGCATGACGTCTTGAAGATGAGGTAATTCGATATTGGACCGACTCAGTGGTCCGGTGCGAAGGTCGCCCCACACATCCGAACCCGCCGAAAGGTGCCCCGCTGTGCCCGACCAGACCGATGTCGTCATCTGCGAACCGCTGCGCACACCCATCGGGCGGTTCGGTGGCGCGTTCGCCCAGCAGACCCCGGCCGCGCTCGCCGCACGCGTCATCGCCGAGGTCGTCGCCCGCACGGGAATCGACCCGGGCCGGGTGGACGAGGTGATCCTCGGCCACGCCTACCCCTCCTCCGAGGCCCCCGCCGTCGGCCGGGTCGCCGCGCTGGACGCCGGGCTCCCCGACACCGTCACCGGCGTCCAGACCGACCGGCGCTGCGGTTCCGGCCTGCAGGCGGTCCTCGACGCGGCCATGCAGGTCCGGGCCGGCTTCAGCGACGTCGTCATCGCGGGCGGCGTCGACGTCATGAGCGCCGCCCCCTACTACACGCACGACGGACGCTGGGGCATCAAGGGCCCCGGCCTCCAGCTCCACGACTCCCTCGCCCGGGGCCGGGTCACCGCGGGCGGCGTCCACCACCCCGTACCCGGCGGCATGATCGAGACGGCGGAGAACCTGCGCCGCGCCCACTCCGTCAGCCGCGCCGACCAGGACGCCCTCGCCCTGCGTTCGCAGGCCCGCGCCGCACGCGCCGTCCGGGAGGGGCGCTACGACGCGGAGATCGTCCCCGTCACGGTGAAAACACGCAAGGGCGAGACGGTCGTCACCGCCGACGAACACCCCCGCCCCGACACCACCGCCGAGCAGCTCGCGGCACTGCGCCCGATCATGGCCAAGACCGACCCGGAGGCCACCGTCACCGCGGGCAACGCCAGCGGGCAGAACGACGCCGCAGCCGCCTGCCTCGTCACCAGCGCCGCCACCGCCGAACGGCTCGGGCTCACCCCGCTCGTCCGGCTGGTCTCCTTCGCCCGCGCGGGCGTCCCCGCCGCGACGATGGGCATCGGCCCCGTCCCGGCCACCCACGCGGCCCTCGGCCGTGCCGGTCTCACCCTCGCCGACCTCGACCTGATCGAGATCAACGAGGCCTTCGCCGCCCAGGTCCTGGCCTGCACCCGGGAGCTGGGGCTCGGCGAGAAGGACCACGAGCAGCGGATCAACGTCAACGGCTCCGGTGTCTCGCTCGGCCACCCGGTGGGTGCCACCGGCGCACGCATCCTGGCGACGCTCAGCCGGGAGATGCACCGCAGTCAGGCGCGCTACGGGCTGGAGACCATGTGCATCGGCGGGGGACAGGGTCTCGCCGCGGTCTTCGAACGCATCGCCTCCTGAGACCCCGCCCCCTTCGAGGACTCCGTCCCCTCTCCACCACGCGACCAGGGCGTCCCGGGCGACGCCGGGTCAGCCGTGCCTCCATCCGCTTGACCGACTTTGTCCGGGAGCCACCATGAGCGCGACCACCGCAACCGCACGCGAGCGAACGAAAGCCGCCAACCGCGCGGGGTTCGGAGCCTTCATCGGCTCCACCATCGAATGGTTCGACTTCTACATCTACGGAACCGCAGCGGCGCTGGTCTTCGACAAGGTCTTCTTCCCCGAACTCGAAGGCCCCATAGGCACTCTGGTCGCCTTCGCCACCTTCTGGGTCGGCTTCCTCGCCCGCCCCCTCGGGGGCATCGTCTTCGGTCACTACGGCGACCGGCTCGGCCGTAAGAAGACCCTCGTCATCACCTTGCTGATGATGGGCGTCTCGACCACCGCGATCGGCCTGCTGCCCGGCTACGCCTCCATCGGCATCGCCGCCCCGATCCTGCTGGTCTGCATCCGCATGATCCAGGGCATCGGCCTCGGCGGTGAATGGGGCGGCTCCGTCCTCATCGCCTCCGAGCACGCGCCCAAGGGCAAGTCGGTGCTGTACGCGGCGTTCGCCCAGCAGGGCTCCCCGGTCGGCAACACCCTCTCCACGGTGAGCTTCCTCGCCATCAGCCAGCTGCCCGACGACGCCTTCGTCTCCTGGGGCTGGCGGGTGCCCTTCCTCGCCTCCGCCGCACTCGTCATGGTCGGGCTGCTGGTCCGGCTGAAGGTCGCCGAGTCCCCGGCCATGGCCGAGCTCATCGAGAAGAAGGAAGTCGTCAGGCTCCCGCTCACCGAGGTGCTCCGCAGCCACCCCATGCTGATCGTCCTCGGCATCGGGGCCTGCACCATCGGCCTGTCCGCGACGTACTTCAAGTCGACGTTCGCCCTGTCCTGGGCGACCACGTCCCTCGGCTTCGACCGCAGCTCGTTCCTGACGATCATCCTCGTCGCCAACATCACCCAGATCATCGTCCAGCCCTTCGGCGCTCTGATCGCCACCCGGATGAGGAGCTGGTCCCGCGCGGTGACCGTGATGCTGGTTCCCGAGCTGGTCCTCATGCCGGTGATGTTCGTCCTCATCAGCACCGAGAACTACGGCCTGGCGATGCTCGGTGTCGCTGTCGCCACGATTCCGCACTGCCTCTACTACGCGGCCCTCGCCGGCATGCTGGCCAGCCGCTTCCCGGCCCACCTGCGCTACACCGGGATCTCGCTCTGCTACCAGCTCTGCGGGACCCTGCTCGGCGGCACGACCCCGATCGTCGGCCAGTTCCTGCTCAACCGGACCGGTTCCATCACCGCCGTCATCGCGTACGCCGTCTTCCAGGTGGCGCTGACCCTGGGCTGCATGCTCCTCCTGCTCAAGCGCCCCGACCACGACGAGCAGGCCGCCGAGCCCGTCGCCGTCCCCCGCACCGCGCCCGTCAGCGCCTGACCGCCCGTACGGCAGAACGGAGTACGCCCATGCCGCTGACCGCGCACGGCATCCCGGAGATCCTCGCCCTCGGCGGGCGCGACCTCGGACGCTCGGAGTGGAAGGAGGTCACCCAGGAGCTGATCGACGCCTACGCGTACGTCTCGGGGGACCACCAGTGGATCCACACCGACGTCGAACGCGCAGCCGCCGGTCCGTACGGGCGCACCATCGCCCACGGTTACATGGTGCTGAGCTGGGGCATCCCGATGTTCGGCGAACTGCTCCAGGTGAGCGGCGTGGGACGCGCGCTCAACTACGGGGTCAACCGGGTCAGGTACCCGGCGCCCGTCCCCGTCGGCAGCCGCGTGCGGCTGCACGCGTCCGTAGCGGAGGTGACCGAGGTAGCGCGGGGCGGAGTGCAGATGACGCGGGGCTTCACCTTCGAACTGGAGGGGTCGGAGAAGCCCGCCTGCGTCGCCGAGTCGCTGACGCACTTCTACCCGTAGGGGCCCGGCGGGAGGGGAGACACGGCCCGCCCCTGGCCGGCCGGCGCGAGCCCGGTCCGCCAGGCCCGCACGGCGATGCCCACGCGGGCGCGGACCTCCAGCTCGCGCCGGAGGCCGCCACACGGGACTTGGCGGTGGCGGGGGAGACGAAGAGCTCTTCGCCGGTGTCGCTGTTCGACGGGCCCGCGGCGACCAGCGCGGCGGCCCCCTCCTCGCGCCGGGCCGGACGTACGGCGGTGCCGTTCAGCCCCGCACACGTTCCGGCTGCGGCACCTTCCCGGACACGGCCAGGTGGTCCGCCTGCGCGTCCGGGTCCGTGAGCCGGTTCAGCCGGGCCGGCACGTCGAAGCCGACCAGCAGCACCACGATCACCGTCCCCGCGAACGTCAGCACCGCCAGGGCCTGCCCCAGGCCCATCCCGGACGCCAGACGCGCCCCGAGGACCGGGGCCACGGCACCGCCGAGCGCCCCCACGTTGTACGTGAAGCCCAGCGCGGCCCCACGGTTCGCGGTCGGGAAGTGGCCGCCGATGTAGCGCGGCAGCAGCCCCGAGACGCCGAAGCTGGTGGCCTGCAGCAGGAACAGCAGACAGCCGAGCACCAGCAGGTTGTCCCGCACCGCGAAGACCGGGTAGACGAAGGCCAGCGAGGCCAGCAGTGTCAGCGCGTACGCCTTCTTCGCGCCGATCCGGTCGCCCAGGAAGCCGGCCGCCCAGCAGCCCACCATGGTGCCGAAGCCCGCGAAGTACAGGACGTCGGTGACCTGGCCGGTGCTGTAGCCCAGCTCGGACTTCAGATACGTGGGCAGCAGGGCCTGGATGGGCCAGGAGTAGAGGAACGCGAAGAACAGCGTCACGATCATCGAGACGTACAGCAGCCGGCCGCGCTCCCCGCCCAGCTGTACCGCGAACGCCACGAGGGCGAGTCCGGCGACCACCGACAGGACCGGGACCATCCCCTCGCCGCCCGGGGTGAAGACCATGAAGAGCGCGAGGGTGGCGACCGCGGTCAGGACCGTGTTGACCAGGGCCGGCCGCGGAGAGCGGAACAGCGGCTGGAAGGGGTTGGGGCGGGCGCCCCGGTCCGCGACGTCCGCGGTCCACTCCTCCGCCTCCGGCAGGGCCCGGCGCATCCACAGCGCGACCGCGATCGGGATCAGGCCCAGGTAGAACATCCACCGCCAGCCCAGCGAGGGCACCACCCAGTCGTAGACCTGCGCCGCGAGGACCGAGCCGACGGAGAAGCCGGAGATCAGGAACCCGCTGGCGCGGCTGCGCAGGCGGGCCGGCCAGCTCTCCATGACGTACGTGGCGCTGGCGCTGTACTCGCCGGCCATGCCCATGCCGATGGCGAGCCGGGCGGCGAAGAGGCTGTGGTAGTCCCAGGCGAAGCCGCAGGCGAAGGTGCCCAGCGAGTAGAGCAGGATGCTCAGCACCATGGAGAGCTTGCGGCCGTACCGGTCGCCGATCGCGCCCAGGACCGCGCCGCCCAGCCAGCGGGTGATGAAGGCACCGGAGATCAGGCTGGCCGCCTGGACGGTGCTCAGTCCGAAATCGTCACTGATCTCGGTCAGGACGAGTGTGATGAGGACGAAGTCGAAGCCGTCCAGGACGTAGCCGATCCAGGCGGCGAAGAAGGACTTCCACTGCGTACCGCTCACCTCGCGGTACCAGGGGAGCGTGGGGGAGGTTTTCTGCACGGTGCGCTCCATGGTGCGGGACGGCGACGCGTCGCCGTCCCGCTGCGTGGGGGCTGCTCAGGGCCGGGCGAGGCCGGCGACGAAGCGGGACGTCAGGGCGGTGGGCGCCGTGATGGCCGTGCCGACCACGACGCTGTGGGCGCCGCGGGCGAGTGCCTCGGCAGCCTCCTCAGGGGTATTGATACGGCCTTCGGCGACGACCGGTACAGAGACCGCGGCCGAGAGAGATGTCACAAGCTCCAGGTCCGGGCCGGTCTGCTTCGGGGTTCCGGGAACATAGCCGGACAGGGTCGTGGAGACGAAGTCCGCTCCCAGCCCGGCGGCGGTGATCCCCTCGGCGAGCGTGGAGACGTCGGCCATGACCAGGGCGCCCGCCGCGTGCACGGCGGTGACCAGTTCGGCGAAGGCCGAACCGTCGGGGCGCGGCCGGTCGGTGGCGTCGGCGGCGACGACGGCCGCACCGGCCTCGACGACCGCCAGGGCGTGCCGGACGGTCGGGGTGATGTAGACGCCGGTGTCGCCGTCCTTCCACAGACCGATGACCGGCAGGTCCACGGCCTTCACGATCGCGGCGACGACCTCCGGCTCGTTGGCGCGGATCGCGGAGCCGCCGCCGGCGACGGCCGAGAGGGCGAGACGCACGAGGGTGGCGGTCTCCCGCATCGGGTCGCCGGGGGGAGCCTGGCAGGAGACGATCAGCCGGCCCTTCAGGGCGGCGGCCAGATTCTGTGCGGTCATCGGTGGACTCCTGGGAGGTGGAGGGGGAGTGCGGTGGTCAGGGCCGCGGCGCCCAGCACCGCGGCGTCGTGGCCGAAGAGAGGGGGCTCGGGGACGAGCCCGCGCAGCGGGGGCATGAGTTCGGCGGCGAAGGCGGCGGCGAGCGCGTCGCCGTACAGCGTCCCGATCCGGGGGACCCCGCCTCCGACGACGACCCGGTCCGGTCCGAGTGCGTTGGCGAGGCCGCCGAGGACCCGTCCGGCCGCCGTCGCGCCGGTCGTGACGGCCCGTACGGCGGCGGCGTCGCCCCGGGCCGCCCTGGCGGCGACCGTCTCGAGCCGGTCCACCGGGGCGCCGGCCAGCCGCTCGTAGTGGGCGGCGATGCCCGGGCCGGAGGCGATGACCTCCAGGTGCCCGGTGGCACCGCAGGTGCAGGGCAGTCCGGCCGCCTCCGCACTGGGGAGGTGACCGAGGTGGCCGGCGATACCGGACGTGCCGTGCAGCATCCGCCCGTCGACGGCGAGTGCGCCGCCCACGCCCGTGCCGACGGCCGCGAACAGCAGCGAACCGTGGCTGTCCGCCAAGGCGGCGAGCTCGGGCCCCGCGGTGGCCCGCACGTCGTTGTCGCAGGCCACCGGCAGACCGGTGCGGTCCGCGAGACCGGTGCCGAGCGCGGTGCCCGCCCAGCCGCTGATCGAGTCGGTGGCGCTGGTGACCATGCCGCTCCGGGGGTCTACGACCCCGGCGGCCGCGATGCCGAGTGCCGTGGCCAGCCGGCTGGGATCCACCTCGGCGGCCGCGTCGGCGAGCGCGTCGAGCACCGCCGCCGAGCCGTCCCGGGCGGGGGTGGGCCGGGTGTGCCGGGCCAGCACGGTGCCGTCGGCGGCGAAGAGCGCGGCCGCGATCTTCGTACCGCCCAGGTCGAGGCCGATCACCGCGGCCCCGGTCGACTGCGTGGTCATCGGACCGGCGGCAGACCGGCGCCGCGCAGCCGCTCCGCGACCAGGGCGACGGACTCGGCGGAGAGCTGGATCTGCGGGAAGGCGGTTGCGCCGTTGTCGATGACACCGAGCAACCGGAGGGCGGCCTTGAAGGAGCCCAGCGCCGACGAGCCGCGGCCCATGTCCGCCTCCGGGCCGACGTCCACCATGGCGAACAGTTCGACGAGCCGCTCCTGCTCCTGGGCGGCGAGCGCCCAGTCCCCGGCCCGCGCGGCCTCGTACAGACGCACGTAACCGGCCGGGTCGACGTTGCCGATCCCCGGGACGACCCCGTCGACGCCGGCCAGCAGGGCGGCGTCCACGGTCAGTTCCGAACCGGTCAGCACGCTGAAGCGCGGCGCCGGGCCCTCGGCCCGGCCGTCGCGCCCGCCGAGTTCGACGACGAGCCGGCGCAGCCCGCCCTCGTCGCCGCTGCTGTCCTTGAGGCCGGCCAGGGTGCCGTCCTCGGCGAGCTCGCGCACCAGCGCGGTGGAGAGCTTGGACTGCACGGACACCGGGAGGTCGTACGCGAACAGCGGCAGGCCGACGGCGGCGCGCAACTTGCGGAAGTGTCCGGCGATCTCCTTCGGGTGCGTACGGGTGTAGAAGGGCGCTGTCGCGACGACGGCGTCGGCGCCCAGCCCGGCGGCGGCCCGGGCATGCTCGACGACACGCGCGGTGGTCGTGTCGATGACCCCGGCGAGGACCGGCACCCGGCCGGCGGCCGCCGTGACCACGGTCTCCAGGGTGGTGGCGCGCTGGGCGTCGGTCAGATAGGCGACCTCGCTGGTCGAACCGAGGGCGAAGAGTCCGTGCACACCGCCGTCGACGAGGTGGCCGACGAGCCGGGTGAGGGAGGCCGTATCGACCTCCCCACGGTCGTCGAGCGGGGTGCAGACCGGCGGTACGACGCCGTGCAGCGGTGCGGTCAGGGACATGGTGAGGAGCTCCAGCTCGTTCGGGACGCCGGTCCGCCGCCGGATGGGAAGACAGGACCGAGACATGAGACGTAAGATGTCTTATGTTTAGATTCACCTTAAGCAGATGTCCTGGCGACCGGTCAAGAGGCGCCGACGGCCGGCGACACCCCAGGAGGACTGTTGTGGCCCGCCCCACCATGGCTCAGGACATCGAGCGGAGGATCAAGGAACTGATCCTCGACCGCAGGCTCGGACCGGGCGACCCGCTGCCCACCGAGGCCGAGCTGATGGAACTGTTCTCGGCCGGACGTGTCTCGGTGCGTGAAGCCCTCAAGGCGCTGCAGGCCACACACGTCGTCGAGATCCGGCGTGGCTTCGGAACCTTCGTCGGTTCCCTCTCCCTGGCGCCCTTCGTCGAGGGGCTGGCCTTCCGGGCCGCCGTCCGGCACGGACAGGGCGAGCCGGGCCTGCTGGAGCTGATGAAGGTGCGAGAGGCGCTGGAGACCGGGCTGGTCGGCGTCGTCACCGCCGGCGTCCCCGCAGGGGACCTGGCCGTGCTGCGGGCCCTCGTCGTGGCCATGGAGAGCGAGGCCGCCCGGGACGGCAGGGTCGCCCGCGCCACCGACCGGGCCTTCCACCTCGCGCTCTACGCCTCGCTCGGCAACCACCTGCTCAGCGAGGTGCTGGACGCGTTCTGGGCGGCCATGGACCGGGTGCGCGAGGACATGGACGACGGCCACCAGGACCCGGCCGTCACCTGCGCGCAGCACCACGAGATCGTCGAGGCGGTCGCGGCTGCCGACGGAGTGCGCGCGGTGCGCGCGATGAGCACCCACTTCGACGGAATCCGCAACCGCCTGGAACCCCGGTCCGCGTCCGCGTCGGGGTAGCCGTTCGCGCCCGTCCGGGCGGCGCGGCACCACGCCACCAGCGGTCTGGCCCATCGCGGTCCGGCCCGGGCCCGCTCCACCAGCCGTGCCCCTCCGGGCCGCGCTCACGGGAGTGGTGCAGGCGCTTCGGCGGCGAGGCGGACGTACGCGGCGCCTCCAGGCGGAGGGCGCCCGTGCTGCGCTCGTACCCGGTGCCGTCCGCCCCCGCCCGGAGACCCGCGACCCCGCGACCGTGCACCCGGCGGTGCTGCCGCCGGCGACGCCCCTCCGTGAGCACGTCGCCGCCATGCCGATGCCGTTTGTCCGTCGCCCCGGGAGGTGCCGTCCCCGTCGTCGCAGCCGAACGGGTGCGGCCGGGTGACAACACCTCCCTCGTGACGAGGTGTCACGGGGCCACGGTCACCGTCCGGTGGCCGGAGGCCTGCTTGCCGTCCGCCTTGTAGGTCACGGTGAGTTTGTGGTCACCCGAGACACCGGCCGGGATCGTGACCGGGACCTTGATGTTCGCGCCCTCACCCGGCCGCGTCGCCGGGAAGGTCACCTGCCTGGTCGTCCAGCCGGACGGCACCGTCAGGTCGAGCGTGCCCGCGCTGCGGGTCACGTCCATCCGGTTGACGACCCGGACGGTGACCTCCGCGGTCGTACCCGCCTTCATGGTGGCCGGCGGGGTGATGGTGATGTCCGCGCAGGTGCCGCCGAGCCACTGCAGGTCGAACGAGGAGTAGGTGATGTTCTTGTAGTTGTCGCGCTCGTAGAGCAGGCCGACCCGGCCGTTCGGCAGTCGTGTCAGCGTCGAGTACGCGGCGCTGCCGGGGTTGACGACCTTGCGGATCGGCCAGGTCTTCCCGTTGTCGCAGGACATCTTCACGGTGAGGTTGCTCCGCGAGGAGGTGCTCTCCGTGTTGCTGAACAGCAGCCACGAGGACTGCGGGCTGGATGCGGCGGCGTCCGGCGCGTAGCGGATGACCGAGCCGTTGTTCGCCGGGTCGGGCAGGTTGGTGTCCTGGGTGAACGGCGTGTAGTTGACGCCGCCGTCGGTGGAGTAGGCGATCGTGCGGTAGGGCGCTGAGCGGTTGTTGAGCATGATCCGGCCGTCGGACAGCTCGACCGTCTTGTTCTCGTCCCCGCCCGGCCCCACCGGGTTGCCCGTCTTCCAGGTCGCGCCGTGGTCGTCGCTGTAGGCGCTGACCGCGTAGTTGGCTCCGTTGTGGCGGATCGCGTACTGCTGGATCAGCCGCCCCCTGTACGGCCCGTTGCGCACCTGGATTCCCTCGCCGGAGGCTGCGAACATGCCGGCCCAGGCCGGGTTCTTGATCTGCTTGGTGATGCGGCGGTGCGTCCATGTCACGCCGTCGTCGTCGGAGTAGCTGTAGTCGGCCTGGAGGACGTTCGGGTCGTTCTCGTCGTTGCCGGTGGCCGAGCCGAAGAAGCCCTGGTTCACGGAGCCGGCGTAGAAGACGAAGATCCGGCCCGTGGTGCGGTCCACGAGCAGGCTCGGGTCGCCGAACCCCTTGGGTGCGGCCTCCTTGCGGACGACCTGCTGGGTCTGCCAGGTGGTGCCGCCGTCGGTGCTGCGGCGCAGGACGATACCGAGGTTGCCGGGCAGGTCGCCGAGCGTGGGGCGGGAGTCGTAGGCGGCGAGCAGGGTGCCCTTGACGGACGTGGTCAGCGCGGGGATGCGGTAGTAGGGGGATCCGGCGCCCTGGGTCGCTATGTCCTGGGAGGTCAGTTCGCCGGCGGCGGGCGCGCCGTGCGCGGTGCCGGCCGCGGTGGCCACCATGACGGCGGCGGACAGCATGGCGACGGTGACTCTGCGCTGCATGAACGGTCTCTCTTCTGCTGAGGGGGAGAGGTGCGGAGATGAAGCGGAGCGCGGCATGAGCGGCCGGCTCGTCAGGGGACGGAAAGGGTGCACACCCGGCTGCCGGTGTCGAAGATCTGCAGGTCCTTGATCATTTTCACGGCGATCCGGTGGTGACCCCGCTCGTTCGGGTGCAGTCCGTCGTTGAGCAGGGACAGGGGGACCTGGCCGCCGTTGCCGGTCAGCCAGTCGTTGTAGTGGTCGA
Source organism: Streptomyces sp. NPDC014623 (assembly GCF_043088245.1). Classification (NCBI taxonomy): domain Bacteria; kingdom Bacillati; phylum Actinomycetota; class Actinomycetes; order Kitasatosporales; family Streptomycetaceae; genus Streptomyces; species Streptomyces sp. NPDC014623. The sequence goes on from NZ_JBIBZU010000010.1 coordinate 136,039, forward strand.
CGAAGACGGCCTTCTCCCGCGCCGCGACCTCGCCCATGACCTGTGCGTAGCCCGAGAGGGCCACCCGGCCGGGCCACTTGGCCGGATCGACCGGATTCGGGGCCTGGAGGATGACCGCCGGAGATCCGGGCAGCGCACGCACCGAGCGGACGAGCGAGACGAGGTTGGCCCGGTACGTCTCCAGGCCGAGGCCCGCCGTCGCGATGTCGTTCGTGCCGATCATGATCGAGACGACCTTCGGCGAGAAGGCGGTGACCCGCTCCGCGAAGTACGAGACGAGTTCCGCGCTCGTGGCGCCGCTCACCCCTGAATCGACCACGAAGTCACGGTTCTTGGGCTTGCCCAGCTCCCAGCGGACGCGCTCCGTCCAGTGCTCGGGGTAGCTGCGCCGGCCGTTGGTGTGCAGGGCGCCGTGGGTGATGCTGTCCCCGGTGAGCACCCAGGTGGCGGGCGTGTTGCTGTTGAGCACGGTGGAGATCCGGCCGTGGTCGGTGGCGACGGGACGCGGGCACTGGGCGACCAGTTCACCCGCGTCGAGCACCCGGTCCCAGACCGCGGCCCGCTCGACGGTGCCGGTGAAGAACCATTCACCGGACGGATGGTCGCTGTCCCGGTTCGCGCCGAGCGTCAGCGCGGTCAGCGGGGACACACTGCCGAAGAAGGCGCGGGCCGCCGTGTCGAACACCGCCTGGCCGCCCGCGTACAGGCGGGTGCCGACGCTGCCGGCGGTCACGGCGACGGTGTGCTGACGCCCGTCGTCGTAGCGTGTCCTGGTCATGAAGTTCAGAAGGACGGCGCCCTTCTGCCGTACCGAGAACTGCAGGGCCCCGCCGCTGAGGTTCAGCGTGAGGTTGGATGAGGGGTCGGCCGGGTCGGAGGCGCTGATCAGCGTCATCGCATCGTTGTGGCTCGTGGTGCGGAAGGTGACGAGGATCGTCCCCGTGGTGAGTGGGGCGAGAGCCCTCACCTGGGACGACAGGTCGACGTGCTTGCTGCCGTTCAGGACCACGGCCGTGCCGTGGTCCACCAGTGGGCCGCTGCCGGCAGCGGCGAAGGCGCGGCCGGCCGACGGGGCGGACAGGGCTGCCGCACCTGCGGCGAGGAGCATGGAACGTCTGCGCACGGAGCTTCCTCCGGTCAGGAGAGGTCGGCCTGCCCGGTCGGGAGGCCGGCGAACAGCGAGCGCACCCAGGCCAGTTGTTCCGCCCGGTGGTGCTCGGCGCCGCCCTCGTGCCCGTTGAACCCGTAGACGCGTACGTCCTTGGGACCCGCGTAACGGTTGTAGGCCGTGAAACAGGTGGAGGGCGGACAGATTTCGTCCATCATCGCGATGGAGAACAGCGCGGGCGCGGCCGCCCGGGTGGCGTGCTGCGCCGCGTCGAAGTACGACAGGGTGCGGAAGACCGACTCGGTACGGTCGCGGTAGAGCTGGAGGTAGGCGGCGATCTCGGTGTACGGCGGCACTCCGGCGATCCGCGCGCCCCGGGGGATGTTGCACAGGAACGGCACGTCCGGCATCACCCCGGCCAGTCCTTCCACCAGACCGGACACGGCCAGTGCGATACCGCCGCCCTGGCTCACCCCGGTCACCACGACGCGGGAGGGGTCGATCTCGGGGTGCTCCCGGATCGCCTCCACGCAGCGGACCGCGTCGGTGAACACCCGCCGGTAGTAGTACGTCCCGGGGCTCTCGACGCCCCGCGTCAGGAAGCCCGGTACGGTCCCCGCGGCCCCGGGGTCGGTGTCCGCGGTGTCGCCGCCCGCCGCCGACCAGCCCTGGCCGCGGGTGTCCATGATCAGGTGCGCGTATCCGGCGCAGGCCCACATCAGCTGCTCGTGCGGAAGCCCCCGGCCACGTCCGTACCCCAGGAACTCGACGACGCAGCCGAGCGGTTCGGTGGCGCCGGCGGGCATGTGCAGCCAGCCGCGAACCGGCCGGCCGCCGTATCCCGGAACGCTCACGTCGTACGTCCGCACCTGGGTCAGCCCGTTGTCGGCCTGCTCGTACCGGGGCTTGCCCAGGGCGCCGTCCAGGGGTGCCTCGCTCAGGGTGCCGGACCAGAAGTCGTCGAAGTCCTCGGGCAGCGTGAGTTCGGGCCGGTAGGCGAGGCAGTCCTCGAGTGGGAGATCGGCCGACGGCATGGCTGTGCCCTCCAGGGGTACGGGAAGCGACAGGACAGAAGACGTCAGATGTCCTGGTGGCAACCGGACCTTAGGGAGCTGCGCGGCGGGACGTCAAGAGCGGGGCGGGGCGGAAGCCCCCGCCTCGGGGGCGGGGGCGGGGGCGGTCAGGCCTGGTTCGCTCCGCGCGCCCTGGCCTCGGCGATCCGCCTCCTGACCGGTGCGTAGTGCTCGCCGAGGGCCTTGAGGAACGCGGGCACGTCGTTCGCCCGGGCCGCGTCGACGATGTTCTGGTGGGCGGCGACCGTCACCGTCTCGTCGGCGTGCGTGAAGCCGTCGAGGTGCGGCGCGACGATGGTGTAGACGTCCCAGAAGGCCATCGAGAGCTGACCGATCAGGTCGTTGCCGAGGGGGGCCACGAGCAGGGCGTGGAAGGCCCGGTCCGCAGCGACGAAGCCGTGCCCGTCGCCCGATCCGGTGGCGCGCATGGTCGCCACCAGGGCGTCCAGGGCGTCGAGCTGCTCGGTGGAGAGCGAGGAGATGATCCGGTCGGCCATGCCCCGCTCGAAGAGCTCGCGCACGTCGACGAGGTCGGCCATCACCTGGAAGTCGTCGTCGGGGGAGAGCATGCCGCGGAAGGTGAGGCTCTCCACCAGCGCGGACAGGCTCAGCCGGCCGACGTACGTCCCGTGGCCGTGGCGCACCTCGACGATGTCGAGGGCGTCGAGGATCTTGACGGCCTCCCGGACGCTGGAACGGCTGGCGCCGAGCGCCTCGCACAGGGCCGGTTCCGTCGGGAGCGGGTCCCCGGGGCGCAGCCGCTCGTCGAGGATGTAGCGCTTGATGCCCTCGACGACTTCCTGTCGCAACAGGGTGCGGCCGGGTCGTGTGCCGGACATATGTGAACTCCCCACCTCTTGACCCCTCTCGATTGTCAAGCTACGTTCCCACGCTATCAAGGCATCAGACATCTGACGTCTGATGCTGGATGGTTCCTCGGTCTCCCGATAGCCGTCAGAACAGTTGTTCTCCACCCATTACTCCCCCCTTAAAGTCCCTTGGAGGACCCGTGCCCGAGCTGAGGCCAGTCGGTGTCGAGCGCCGTACGTTCCTGCGTTACACAGGTTTCATCGGTGCGGCCGCTGCCATCACGGCAAGCCTTTCCGCGTGCGGCGGTCCCTCCTCGACCGCCGACGGCGAGACGGGTGAGAGCGACGGCAACGGCACCATCGAAGCCGGTATGTCATACCCCCTGTCGACCGGATTCGACCCGATGGTCACCTCGGGCGCCACGCCGTACGCCGCCAACATGCACATCTTCGAGGGTCTCGTGGATCTCGATCCTGCAACGCTTGTGGCTCGTCCCGCGCTCGCCACCGAGATGCCGAAGAAGATCAACGCCACCACCTACCGCGCCACCCTCCGCGAGGGCGCGACCTTCCACGACGGTTCCCCGGTCACCGCCGAGGACGTCGTGTTCAGCTTCGAACGCATCCTGGACGCGAAGAACGCGTCGCTGATGGCGCAGTTCGTGCCCTTCATCGACACGATCACCGCCGTCGACGCGAAGACGGTCGAGTTCAAGCTCAAGTACGCCTTCGCGCTCTTCCCCTCCCGCATCGCGGTCGCCCGCATCGTGCCGAAGAAGATCGTCGAGGCGGACGTCAAGGGATTCGACGCCAAGCCCGTCGGCTCCGGGCCGTACAAGTTCATCTCGGCGACCCGCGAAGACAAGATCGTCTTCGAGAAGCACGACCCGTACAACGGCTCGCACCCGGCCAAGGCCAAGAAGATGATCTGGCGTCTGATATCGGACCAGTCGGCCCGCGTCAGTGCCATGCAGTCCGGCCGCGTCCAGGCCATCGAGGACGTCCCGTACATCGACGTGAACGGGCTCTCCGCCGTGGCGAAGACCGAGGCCGTGCAGTCCTTCGGCCTGCTCTTCCTGATGTTCAACACCGCCGACAAGCGGTTCGCCGACAAGCGGGTCCGCCAGGCCCTGCACTACGCACTGGACACCGAGAAGATCATCAAGACCGCCATGGTCGGGAACGCGACGGCCGCCACGGGCTACGTCCCCACCACCCACCCCGACTACCACAAGGCCGCCACGGTCTACACCCACGACGTGGCCAAGGCCAAGAAGCTGCTCGCCGAAGCGGGGGTGAAGAACCTCAAGTTCACCGTCCTGACCACCGACACCGGCTGGGTCAAGGACATCGCCCCGCTGCTCAAGGAGAGCTGGGCGGCGGCCGGCATCGAGGCCACCCTCGGCATCGCCCAGTCCGCGGCCCAGTACGCCAAGGTCGACAGCGGTGACTTCGAGGTCCTCGTCGCCCCCGGCGACCCCTCGGTCTTCGGCAACGACGTGGACCTCCTGATGCGCTGGTTCTACTACGGCTTCTGGCCGGAGAAGCGCTACGGCTGGTCCAGGACCGCCGAGTACAAGAAGGTCAAGCAGCTCCTCGACAAGGCCGCCCAGGCCGCCGACGAGACTGCCCGCAAGCAGCTGTGGGCCCAGATCACCGACATCGTCGCCGACGAGGCCGCGCTCTACCCGATCCTCCACCGCAAACTGCCCACCGCCTGGAACGAGAAGGCCCTGCCCGGCTTCGAGCCGCTGCCCACCACCGGCCTGTCCTTCCTGGACGTCGGCCGCGCCTGACGCCCACCGGCCCGGGCGCCCTCCCCGGCGGCCCGGGCCCGCCGTCCGCTCAAACCGCAAGGAACCCGACGATGGTTGCTTTTCTCCGGCTCGCGCTGCGCCGCGTCGCGATGATGCCGGTGATGATCCTCGGCATCGCACTGCTCGTATTCGTGGTGCTGCAGTTCTCGCCGGCCGACCCGGCCTACAACGCGCTCGGAGAGAGCGCCAGCCCTGAGGCCAGAGAAGCCTTCGCGGAGGCCAACGGACTCAACGACCCGTTGCCCATCCGCTACTTCGACTTCCTCGGTCAGCTGTTCCACTTCGACCTCGGGATGACCGTCCCGCCGAGCCAGCCCGTGATCGACCGGATCACGGCGGCGTTCCCCCTCACCCTCCAGCTGACCTTCCTGGGCCTGCTCCTCGCCGTCGTCCTCGCCGTCGTCGGTGGCGTCCTGGGCGCGATGTACCGCGACCGCTGGCCCGACCAGCTCTTCCGGGTCCTGTCCATGGCCGGGGTCGCCGTCCCGTCCTTCTGGCTCGGGGTGCTGCTCATCCAGCAGTTCGCACTGAACACCCCTGTCTTCCCGACCGGCGGATACACCAACCCCGCCGACTCGTTCAGCGGCTGGCTCACCACCATGGCCCTGCCCGCCATCTCGCTCGCCGTGCCCGTCGCCGCGTCGCTCGCCCGCCTCGTCCGCACCTCGATGGTCGCCGAACTCGACCGCGACTACGTCCGTACCGCCCAGGGCAACGGCCTGCCGGTCTTCCTGGTGGTCCGTTCGGTGCTGCGCAACGCGCTCGTCACCCCGCTCACCGTGCTCGGCGTCAAGGTCGGCTACCTGCTCAGCGGTGCCGTCGTCATCGAAGCGATCTTCGACCTGCCCGGCATGGGCAAACTCATCCTCGAAGGTGTCACCGGCGGCGACGTAGCCCTGGTCCAGGGCACCGTACTGACCATCGCCATCGCCTTCCTGGTGGTCAACGTCATCGTCGACCTGCTCTACCTGCTGGTCAACCCGCGCATCAGGACGGTGTGACATGTTCGCCACGGGCCGTCTGGCCACCAAGCTCTCCCGACCGGGCATCGCGTTCCGCGCCCTCCCGGTCACCTCCCGCGTCGCCCTCGGCGTCCTGGTCGTCGTCATCCTCGGCGCCGTGTTCGCCCCCCTGCTCACCCAGGATCCGCTGACCACGGGCACCCCCGTCCAGGCCCCGAACGGTGACCACTGGTTCGGCACCGACCGGGCGGGACGCGACGTGTTCGCCCGCGTCATCCACGGTTCGCGCTACTCGCTGATCATCGGCCTCGGCGCGACCGCCTGCGCCCTGGTCGCCGGAGCCGTCCTCGGCTCGCTCGCCGCCACCTCGCGCAAGCTCGGCGACGAGTCCGTCATGCGCGTCCTCGACGTCGTCATGTCGTTCCCGCCGATCGCGCTCGCGGCCGTCCTGGTCGCCGTCTTCGGCACCAGCATCCCGGTGATCATCTTCACCATCGCCTTCGTCTACACCCCCTCCCTCGCCCGCGTCGTACGCGCCAACGTGCTCGCACAGTACGGTGAGGACTACGTGGCGGCCGAGAAGGTCATCGGCGCCCGGCGCAGCTACATCGTGCTCCGCCACGTCGCCGTCAACTGCATGGCCCCGGTCATGGTGTTCGCGACCGTCATGGTGGCCGAGGCCATCATCTTCGAGGCCAGCCTCTCCTTCATCGGAGCCGGCGTCCAGGACCCCGACCCCAGCTGGGGCAGCGTCCTCGCCTACGGCAGGCAGATCCTCCTCGCCGGCGGCTGGTGGGCCACCTTCTTCCCCGGCCTCGCCCTGCTGATCACGGTCCTCGCGCTCAACATCCTCTCCGAAGGGCTCACCGACGCCTCCGCCGCGCCGAAGGGCCGTAGCGCCGTCAAGGGGCCCGCCGACACGACGGCGCCGGACCCGGTCGAGGCCGCCGCCACCGTCGACATCGACGCCGCCCTCGCCACGCTCGCCGGGCACATCAACGCCACCGAGCCCGCCCTCACCCCGGTACGTGAGGACGCCGACGAACTCCTCGTCGTACGCGACCTGGCGATCCGCTTCCCGGACCGCTACGGCGACACCCCCGTCGTCGACAAGCTGAACTTCACCGTCCACGAGGGCGAGACCCTCGGCCTGGTCGGCGAGTCCGGCTGCGGCAAGTCCGTCACCAGCCTCGCCGTCATGGGTCTCCTCGCCCGCAACGCCGAGGTCAGCGGCGAGATCCTCTACCGCGGCCGGGACCTGCTGAAGCTCCCGCCCAAGGAACGCCGTGCCCTGATGGGCCCCGAGATCGCGATGGTCTACCAGGACGCGCTCTCCTCCCTCAACCCCTCGGTGCTCGTCGGCACCCAGCTCAAGCAGCTGACCTCGCGCGGCGGCACCAAGACCCCCGCCGAGCTCCTCGAGTTGGTCGGCCTCTCGCCCGAGCGCACCCTGCGCAGCTACCCGCACGAACTCTCCGGCGGCCAGCGCCAGCGCGTCCTCATCGCCATGGCGCTGTCCCGCAGTCCCCGCCTCCTGATCGCGGACGAACCGACCACCGCCCTCGACGTCACCGTCCAGGCCCAGGTCGTCGAACTCCTCATCCGGCTCCGCGACGAGCTCGGCTTCGCGATGGTGCTGGTCTCGCACGACCTCGCCCTGGTCGGCGACCTCTCGCACCGGGTCGCCGTGATGTACGCGGGCCGGCTCGCCGAGGTCGGCGACACCCGCTCCGTCCTCACCGACCCCGCCCACCACTACAGCCGCGGCCTCCTCGGCTCCGTCGTCTCCCTGGAGGCCGGAGCGGACCGCCTCCACCAGATCCGCGGCGTCGTTCCCGCACCCCAGGGCTTCGGCGCGGGATGCCGCTTCGCCGGGCGCTGCGGTGCCGCGACCGACCTCTGCCGCACCACGACCCCCGCTCTCACCGGGCGCGGCAGCACGAAGGACCACGGCTTCGCCTGCCACCACCCGGCCGAGGCCGCCGCCACGAGGAAGCTGGAAGGGAGCGCCCTGTGATCAGGCTCGACGGCGTTCACGTACGCCACAAGGCACGCAGCGGAGGCCTCTTCAACCGCGACGCCGTCCACGCGCTGACCGACGCCACGCTGGAGGTCGAGCGCGGCGAGATCGTGGGCCTGGTCGGCGAGTCCGGCTGCGGAAAGTCCACCCTCGCCCGGGTCCTGACCGGACTGCAGAAGCCCACCGAGGGCGAGGTCCTCTTCCACGGGCGCGACCTGTGGGAGATGTCGGCCGCCGAACGGCGCAACGACTTCGGCTCGGCCGTCGGCGTCGTCTTCCAGGACCCCTCCACGGCCCTGAACCCGCGCCTCACGGTCCGGCAGATCCTGCTCGACCCGCTGGACGTGCACCGGCGTGGCACCCGTGAGACGCGTGAGGCCCGCGTCGAGGAACTGCTCGACCTGGTCGGACTGCCCGGCCACACCCTCGCGGCCCTGCCCGGGCAGCTCTCCGGCGGCCAGCGGCAGCGTGTCGCCATTGCCCGGGCCCTGGCCCTCGAACCGGAGCTGATCGTCGCCGACGAACCGACCTCCGCACTCGACGTCTCCGTACGCGCCCAGGTGCTCAACCTCCTCGTCGACCTGCGTGAACGCCTGGGCCTCGGCATGGTGTTCATCTCGCACGACATCCAGACCGTGCGCTACCTCGCCGACCGCATCGCCGTCCTCTACCTCGGCCGCATCGTCGAGGAGGGCCGGGCGGCCGACGTGGCGGGCCGCCCCAGCCACCCGTACACCGAGGCGCTGCTCTCCGCGACACCCAGCCTGCTGGAGGCGACGGAACGCATCGTCCTCACCGGCCCGGTGCCCTCCGCCACCAACCCGCCACCCGGCTGCCCCTTCAGCACCCGCTGCTGGAAGGCCGACACCGAGTGCTCCACGGTCTTCCCCGCGGAGACCTTCGGGTCCGGCGAGCACCGCTGGCACTGCGTACACCCCCAGACCTCCGCGTCCCCCGCCGGGGGCCGGACCCCCGTACCGCCCGCAAGGAGCACCGCATGACCGCCCCCACCACCTACTCCGGAGTGATCCCGCCCGTCGTCACCCCGCTCACCGAGGACGGCGATCTCGACCGGGTCTCCCTGGAGCGGGTCGTCGGCCACCTCCTCGACGGTGGTGTCAGCGGCCTCTTCGCCCTGGGCAGCTCCGGGGAGACCGCGTACCTGACACCCGGCCAGCAGGACGAGGTCATCAAGGTGATCGCGTCGGCCGCCGCAGGACAGGTGCCGGTCCTCGTCGGCGCCATCGAGACCACCACCAACCGGGCCATCGAGCGGGCTCGTGCCGCGGCGGCCCTCGGTGCCGACGCGGTCGTGGCCACCGCGCCCTTCTACACGCGCACCCATGCCACCGAGATCGACCGTCACTTCCGGGACATCGCCGCGGCCGTGGACCTGCCGCTCCTCGCGTACGACGTGCCGGTGTGCGTACACAGCAAGCTCGACCCGGAACTCCTGCTGCCGCTCGCGGAGGAAGGAGTGCTCGCGGGTGTGAAGGACTCCAGCGGGGACGACGGTTCCTTCCGCCGACTGGCCATCGGGGCGCGCGACCTGACGGGGTTCTCCGTCCTGACCGGCCACGAGCTGGTGGTCGACGCGATGATGCTGAGCGGCGCCGACGGTTCCGTACCCGGCCTGGGCAACGTGGACCCGCACGGCTACGTGCGGTTGCACGAGGCCGCCGTGCGTGGTGACTGGACCACCGCCAAGGCCGAACAGGACCGGCTCGTCGCGCTGTTCGACATCGTCACGGCCGCCGCACCCGGCACCGCCTCGGCGACGGCGGCAGGACTGGGTGCCTTCAAGACGGCGTTGATGCTGCGCGGTGTCATCGCGACCAACGTGGTGAGCCCGCCGATGCGCCGGCTGGACGGCGAGGAGACGAACCTGATCGCCACGTACCTGGGCCGGGCGGGCCTGTCCCGCGTCTAGCACACACGAAAGGGCCGCCCGGCGTGCTTGCAAGCACGCCGGGCGGCCCTTTTCGCGAGAGCGGAACTAGTTGCGCGCACCGCGGGTACGGCGCATCAGTACCGCACCACCCAGGAGCAGAGCGGCGGCTCCACCGGCGGCCAGACCGATGTCACCACCGGCACCGGTGTGTGCCAGCTGCGCGACGGGAGCGTTCGGTGCGGGGGTGCCGGCGGAAGGCTCGTCGGCCGGCGGCTTCTCGGCGGTCGGGGGCTCGTCGATCTCCGGCTCGTCGCCCTCCGGCTCGTCGGCGGGCGGCTTCGCGGGGCCGCTTTCGTTGACGCACTCGTTCTCGGCGGCTCCGTTGAGGACCCCGATCACACCGACGTTGTTGCCGCAGACATTGAGGGGGATGTCCAGGGGAACCTGGATGAGGTTGCCGGAGAGCACCCCCGGAGAGCCGGAGGCCACGCCCTCGGCGCTCGCGCCGTCGGAGCCGTGACCATAGGCGTCGTCGCCGTAGCCGTCGGCGCTCCGGTTGTCGTAATTGTCCTGGCCCTGGTCGCCGTCGGCTCCGGGGCTCGCCTTGCTGCCGGCGCTCTCTTCGTGCTGAGCGTGCTGCTCCTTGCCGGAGTCGATGTTCTGGCATTCATTACCGAAGGCGGGGTTGAGCAGGCCGACCACGTCCACGGTGTTGCCGCAGACGTTGACCGGGACATGGACCGGCACCTGGGCCACGTTGCCCGAGCCGACGCCCGGCGAGTTGACGGCGGCGCCGTCGGCCGAGGCGTCAGCGTATGCATGACCTCCGACGGCAGTGATGATGCCGGACGCTGCTGCCATGACGATCATGCTCTTGTTCAATACTTGACGCATTGAATGGGCCATCCTCAACATTTCCGAGCGGGTACTGCACCCGCAAGTGACGCGTGTGTGACGAGTGGTGCCGTTGCTGTCTGAGGTGAAGGGCCTCGGCGGATCGTCATCTTGAGTGCGCTTGGACGACGGTCATAACGAGCGGTGGGCGCTCGGGAAACTGTGAAGGCGCCGTCACGGCGAAAAATCCTCCGTACGGGTTACGCGTACGGGTTCCACGGCTCCGCTGTCGTGCGCCACCGGCGAAGGAGGGCCGCGCGTTCGGCCTGGCGCACTCGGCGGCAGGCGTCCGGGCCCCATGCGACGGCGTGGGAACCGGTCTTCACTCGTTCAGCAGCATTACCCGGTCTGATCCCCCTCGTTCACCGCAGTGATAGGCACGGAAAGTGGCAGGCCTCGTCGCTCGCGAAAGTTTTCCGGCGACGAGTCCCGCTGAAAGCGTTCGACCAAACAACGAGAGGTATCTTCGTGTTCGCAAAGCGAACTGCCGTCGTCTCCCTGTCCGCGGCAGCCCTCATGGTGATCGGGGCGGCTGCAGCTCAGGCCGATGACGCTCCCAAGTTCGAGAACAACGGGCAAATCCTTTCCTGCTTCAGCCTGGAAGCCGTGAAGATCCCGGTCGTATCGACCGCGTCCAACAAGATGGACTGCTCCACCAACTACGAGTGGGACATCGAGGGCAACACCGTGGGTGCGGAAGAGGCCCCGGCTCCGGCCGAGGCTCCCGCCCCGGCTGCGGCTCCCGCCCCGGCTGCGGCTCCCGCCCCGGCTGCGGCTCCCGCCGCGGCTCCGGCTCAGGCTCCGGTCGAGGCCCCGGCTGCGGCTGCGGCTCCCGCCCCGGCTCCGGCTGCGGCTCCGGTTGAGGCCCCGGCTTATGCTGCGGCTCCGGCTCAGGCTCCGGTCGAGGCCCCGGCTCCGGCTCCCGCCCCGGCTGCGGCCCCGGCTGCGGCTGCGGCTCCCGCCCCGGCTCCGGCTCCGGTCGAGGCCCCGGCTGCGGCTCCCGCCCCGGCTTATGCTGCGGCTCCGGCTGCGGCTCCGGCTGCGGCTCCGGCTCAGGCTCCGGTCGAGGCCCCGGCTGCGGCTCCCGCCCCGGCTTATGCTGCGGCTCCGGCTCCGGCTCAGGCTCCGGCTGCGGCTCCCGCCCCGGCTGCGGCTCCCGCCCCGGCTGCGGCTCCCGCCCCGGCTCCGGCTCCGGTTGAGGCCCCGGCTCCGGCTGCGGCTCCGGTTGAGGCCCCGGCCCCGGCGCCCGTGCGTGCGCAGGCGCAGGCGGAAGCTCCGATCCTGGAGCAGGCCCCGGTCCAGGTGCAGTACCTGGAGCAGGCGCCCGTCCAGGTGCAGACGGTGATCCAGGCCCCCGTCCAGCAGTAAATGCCAGACATGGGCTGATGAACACCTGCTTGGAGTGCTACGGCTGGGCTCATTCCATGCGCAGGGTGCTGAAGTCGGTGGATGAATTGTGCCGCAGGCGAAAACCTGGTGTGCCGGAGGACCGATTTCATTCGGCTCCGCCGATTTTTCTCGCTTCGGTTCCTCCCCGAGTCCCGTGTAGCACCACGTGAACGTCGCCCCGCATGCGCGGAGTGGGCGTTCAGAGCAAAAAGGATTTCGTTCCCCGTTGTCGGGGTAGACGGATCGCCCTCTCGACTCTGCGCGCGCATCCTCGTCAACGCGTTCGCCGACCGTCATGGCGTCCGGTCGGACAACGACGGTGAGGTGCGCGCCCTCAGGGCGCGATTCCCTCCCGAAGAGGGCATCGGGGTGCTGGCCGGTGTTCTCCGCCGGCACAGCCGGCGCCCCGTATCGAGTCACCGCCGTCCCTGGTTCCTCCCCGGGGGCGGCGGTTTCTTTTCGTCCGGCACGGGGCGTGGCGGACGTCCCGCGTCGGCCGAGAGGTACGCGCCGGTTCCCCCGGCGCGTACGTGTTGCCGACCGGTTCCCGTCGAGGTTCGTCTGCGGATCGAGGCGAGGGAGTGCACGGCACAGGCACACCAGGCCGGCGGGTCACCTCTGTGGGCTCGCGCCGCGGTCGAGGAGCCTGCGAACGTCCATGGAGCCAGACATTCGGCGACAGGCTCTTCCCGGGCTCCAACTCCGCCGCAGGGGCACCGCACTCATGAAGCGACACGCCTCGACATGCAGCCGAACGGGTGCTTTGCCCGGGGGCGCCCGACGCCCCTCAACGTCGTGGAACCCTTGTGCCGCAAGGGCGAGTTGGCTCCGCCCTCCACCCGAACGTCAACAGTCCGTTCCCGCACCCGGCGCGGTGTTGCGACCTGACGGACATTCTCCACTAACATCTCGTAACTGTACGAATGCGGCGAACAACGGACCGTGTTGTACTAGTCAAAACGGAGATGAGAATGCGCAAGCTTCAGAAGGCTGCTGTCGTGGTCGCGATGCTCGGTAGCGTCGGCTTCATCGGTGCCGGCACGGCCGTCGCGGGTGAGGGTCCGAGCTTCGACGTGACGCAGAGCACCTCCTGCAAGTCGCACGACCTGAACGTCGACGTCCTCGGCAACGTCGGCATCCTGAACGGTCTGCTGGGTAACGCGCTCAACGGCGAGGGCAACCCGGGCGCCCAGAGCACCGAGCTGGGCTCGACGCAGGACTGCAGCAACGACGCTTTCTGAGCGTCGGTCAGTAGCTGACCACAGTTCACGGCACGGCGGCGGGCTGCCCTTCGGGGCGGCCCGCCGTTTCGCTGTGCGGCGCCATTGTCCCCGGTGTGTGCCGCTGCGTGCGTTGGGCCGAACGGCGGTCATTGCTTCGCCCTGCGGCGCGTCGTCGGCGCCCGGGGTGCGGGCTTCCGTAAGGTCGTAACCGTGAGTGCACGCACCGCTGCGGAGCGTGCCATGAGGGAAAACGGAGAATGAGAATGCGCAAGCTTCAGAAGGCTGCTGTCGTGGTCGCGATGCTCGGTAGCGTCGGCTTCATCGGTGCCGGCACGGCCGTCGCCGGTGAGGGTCCGAGCTTCGACGTGACGCAGAGCACCTCCTGCAAGTCGCACGACCTGAACATCGACATCCTCGGCAACGTCGGCATCCTGAACGGTCTGCTGGGCAACGCGCTCAACGGCGAGGGCAACCCCGGCGCCCAGAGCACCAGCCTCGGCTCGACGCAGGACTGCAGCAACGACGCTTTCTGAGCGCCGGTCAGTAGCTGACCGCAATTCACGGCACGGCGGCGGGCTGCCCCTCGGGGAGCGGCCCGCCGCTTCGCTGTGCGGCGTCACCGTCCCCGGTGTGCGCCGCTGGGTGCGTTGGGTTGTGTGCGTTGGGCCGAACGGCGGTCATTGCTTCGCCCTGCGGCGCGTCGTCGGCGCCCGGGGTGCGGGCTTCCGTAAGGTCGTAACCGTGAGTGCACGCACCACTGCGGAGCGTGCCATGAGGAAAGACGGAGAATGAGAATGCGTAAGCTTCAGAAGGCTGCTGTCGTGGTCGCGATGCTCGGTAGCGTCGGCTTCGCCGGCGCCGGCACGGCCGTCGCCGGTGGGCAGGTGGCCCCGGCCCCCGTCGTCAAGCAGAGTGCCCCGGAGTTCGACGTTCAGCAGTCGACCTCCTGTGTCTCGCACGACCTGAACGTGGACGTCCTCGGCAACGTCGGTCTCCTCAACGGCGTGGCGGGCAACCTGCTCGGCGGCGAGGGCAACCCCGGCGCCCAGGCCACCGAGCTCGGCTCGACCCAGGACTGCAGCAACGACGCGTTCTGAGCACCCGGTAGTCGAGTAAGCACCTGAGAGCGGGTCCCGGTTACCGAGCCATGTGCCCGGCAGCCGGGCCCGTTTTCTTATCGTGAAGGAACGCAGCACATGTCCAGTCGTAAGAAGATCGCGGTCGCCTCGATGCTCATGGGCGGTCTTGCCCTGACGGGCCTGGGTGTCACTCAGGCGTACGCCGGAACACCTCAGGGCGACTGCTCCACGGACGCGTACGGCAACCTCGTGTGCGTCCAGAAGAGCGAGACCTCGTACACCAGCGAGGACGGTACGTACCACCTGAATCAGAAGCAGGACTGCACGACGGTCAGCCGCGAGACGGTTTACCAGCCTGGCGTCAGCGTGGGGCAGGGCGGGACGACAGAAGCCGGCCCGACCGTGAACTGCTCCAACTCGGCGCCCGCGCCGGAGGGCTTCGTCGCCCCGGTCATCGCCCCCGTCGGGCGCTGAGCCCCTACGGCCGGGACCCGGGCGCAAGCCTCCCCCTTCGGCCTGCGTGAGGGGGCCCCGGCCCGGGCCGGGAGCCGGTGCAGATGCGGATGGCCGGACCCGAATCGGGTCCGGCCATCCGTATGCGGACGCGAGGCGAGGGCCTTCACCGAACTGTCGGCGCCGCATCGCTCCGGCCGGCCGGCCCGGGGACGAGAGGCCGCTGTACGGCGGTGCCCAGAGTTTCGATGGGGTTGCAGTACGGCAGCCCGCTCAGCGGCTTGTGGGTGCAGAACCTGATGACGAGGTCGGAGAATTCCTCCATCCTTTCCACCGGGGCCAGATGATCTGCCTCCTTGATGGTGGTGAAGGCCGCCGCCGGCAGCGCGTCGGCTACTTCACGTCCCATGGCGGGGGTGCACAGGGTGTCGTACTCGCCGGTGAACACCAGGGAAGGCACAGGGGGCAGCGGCTCGTCCCGGTACCAGTCGTGGCTCATCAGGCGCGCGTTGTGCTCGACGGACATCCGGAGTTCGTCGTCCGACTGCGCCAGGAACTGCCTCAGCAGGAGCCGTGAGACGACCTGGTGTTTGCGGACGGCGCCGGTGCCGGCAGGCGACATGAACCGCTCGACCAGTTCGGCGGCGATGCCGGCCCGGTCCCCTTGTTCCAGCATGCGGGCCCAGCGCGGTACCGCGTGGGCGTAGTCGTCCGGGATCACTTTGGTCATCCCGACGAGCCCGAGCTTGGCCACATGGCCGGGGTACTGCTGGGCGAACCGCACGGCGATGGCCCCGCCGAAGCAACTGCCGACGAGATTGACCCGCGGCATGGCCAGCTCCTCGAGCATGTGCCTCACGTTGGCGGCGAGGAAGTCGATGCCGTGACGGACGGGCAGGAAATCCGCCGCACCGTAACCCGGCAGGTCCACGGTGACTGTCGTGCAATGGTCGGCCAGCCACTTCTCGTGCCGCAGCCACGCGTACCGGTTCTGCGAGGAGCCGCCCAGGAGGACCAGAGGCTCGGTCTGCGGGCGATCCTGATGGACGACGCGGCAGTGGTACGCGAACCCTTCGAAGGTGAGCGTGCGCTCTTCCACCCGCACAGCGGCCGGTGACACCGCGCCCAGGCCGGGACCCGGCGAGGAGGTGTCCTGTGCGGTGCTGATGTCGGAACGCATTATGCCCCCAGGGAAGTGGGATGAGGTTGAGGTCGAAGCTAACGATCCTCCCATTGCGCCCCACTTCATACGATCCACACCCATGGTGGGCGTGTCGGTAATATTTGCTCGGTCCGGGCGGCCGTTGGCGTGAGCGTCGGCGCCCATGCGGCTCAACCGCTTCGTAGGTACGGGTAATGGTCCGCCGCTGTGCCGTCGCGCCGGACCCGCCCGCACGGGGAAGGGTCCCGGAGCCGAGGGCTGTGCGGTCGTCGGTGCTTCCCCGCCGCGGCGCTGTACGGGCGGTCCACGGGCCGGGCGCGTGTTGAGCCGGTCGGCGCAACGGCGGCTACGTCCCCCCGTACCGCGGGGTAGGGCGCCTTCATGGACCAGTTCGACGACCGCCGCCCGTCTTGGCGCACCGATTCCGACACGCCTGTTTACGACCGTCTGCTCGCCGAATGGCAAGAAGCCGCAAGGAACAGGGAACAGACGCCCGCATCGCCCTCCGCGCTCAGCCGGTCCCCCCGGAACGCCTTCGTCCCCGGAGCCCGGACCCCGGCCGAAGCCGCGGGCGACCGGAGCTGACCGCGTCGAAGAAAAAGTGTTGAGCCACAGCGTGGGCTCCCGCTAGGGTGTGCCGAGTTCGAGGAACCAGGAGGTGAGGACATTGATGACTGTCGTTGCGGTGGGCGCTGCCCACAACCCGAAGAGCATCGTTCCCACCCCTGCGGCCGCCGGCTGACCTTGACGCTTTCCTTCCGCGCCTGAGAGCGCGGTGCCGGGGCCGCCCTCGTGAAGGGTTTCCCTTGTCTTTCTCCTTCTCCCTGACTTCCAGCTCGTCCCACCCGCTGGCCCCGTACGGCTGGGACGACGAATGGGCCGTCACCTTCGTCCCGCACGCCGAGCAGGGACTCCTGCCGGGACGCGTGGTGCGGGTGGACCGCGGTCAGTGCGATGTGGTCACTCCGAACGGTGTCATCAGGGCGGACACCGCGTTCGTGGTGCCCCGTGACCCCATGCGGATCGTCTGCACCGGCGACTGGGTGGCTGTCGACCCCGACGGCGACCCGCAGTTCGTCCGTACGCTCCTGCCCCGCCGTACGGCCTTCGTCCGCTCGACGTCGTCGCAGCGCTCCGAGGGGCAGGTGCTCGCCACCAACATCGATCACATCGTCATCTGTGTCCCGCTCTCCGTCGAGCTGGACCTCGGACGACTGGAACGGTTCCTGGCGCTGGCCATGTCCAGCACCACCGGAGCCGCTCTGCTCGGCGACGGGACCCCGCCCGCCGGGCACGGGGCACAGGAAGCGCACCCGCTCGTACTGCTCACGAAGGCCGACCTCGTCCCGGACGTCACCACGCTGTCCCACCTCGTCGAGGACATCGAGCGCATCGCTCCCGGGGTGCAGGTGCTGCCCGTCAGCTCGGCCACGGGTGAGGGCGTCGACGTGTTCGGCGCGATCGTCGGCGGTGGGACGAGCGTGCTGCTCGGTACCTCCGGCGCCGGAAAGTCGACCCTCGCCAACGCGCTGCTCGGTGAGGAGGTGATGCACGTGCACGAGACGCGGGAGGTGGACGGCAAGGGCCGGCACACCACCACGACGCGAAACCTCCTCGTGCTGCCGGGAGGCGGCGTCCTCATCGACACCCCCGGGCTGCGAGGGGTCGGTCTCTGGGACGCGGAGACCGGCGTCGGCCAGGTCTTCTCGGAGATCGAGGAACTGGCCCGGCAGTGCCGCTTCCACGACTGCGCCCACGAGTCCGAACCCGCTTGCGCCGTGCTCGGTGCGATCGAGGGCGGGACGCTGCCCGCACGGCGTCTCGACAGCTACCGCAAGCTGCTCCGCGAGAACCACCGCATCGCGGCGAAGACGGACGCCCGGCTGCGCACCGAGACCCTGCGGGAGTGGAAGCGCAGGGGAGCCGAGGGCCGGGCGGCCATGGCGATGAAGCGGGGCAGGACGCGTTGACGGCTACGGCCGCGGGTGTCCGGGCGGCGGGCCGCCGCCCGGACACCCGCGGCGTTCAGCCCCAGAGGACGGCGCCCAGCCACGCCCCCACCACCAGCAGGCAGCAGAAGAGCTCGAGCAGCACCGAGGACCCCGTCGCCCGCATCACGGACCTGAGCGAGGTCCGCCCCGCCGCACGGCTGCCGAGACGCAGGCGTTCGGCGCCGTAGACCGCGCCCACGTACCCCAGGATCCCGCCCACCACCGGAATCACGAAGAACCCGACGATCGCCGCGAGGCCGCCGGCCATCAATGTCCTGCGCGGCGCCCCCGACTCGTGCGGGCGCCGCGAAGGCATCAGCGCCTTCAGCGCCTGGTTCAGCAGCAGCACGCACGTCGCACCGATCAGCACGCCCCAGGCGACCGGAGCCGGGTCGGTCAGAGCCCACCACAGGACTGCGGCCCAGATGATCGCCTGCCCCGGCACGACCGGCACCAGTACACCGACCAGGCCGAGCAGCATCACCGCCCCGACGGCAACGAGCTGCCACACACTCATCCGACCAGCGTGCCGGAGTCCGCCGGGTCCCGCCCGTCAGCGTGGCTCCGCGAACGGCCGGATCCACGGGCGGGAGCCGTGGGCCGGCCCCAGGTGCCGGTGCGGTGGAGCTGAGCGGTCAGCGCGGGGCGCGGGCCACCCAGCCGCGTTCGTACGCGTGCCAGCCGAGCTGGAGCCGGGTGGTGACCCCGGTGAGCTCCATCAGGCCCTTCACCCGCCGCTGGACCGTGCGCAGCCCCAGGTCCAGCTGCTTCGCCACACTCGCGTCCGTCAGACCGGCGAGCAGCAGCGAGAGGATCTCCAGATCGGTCGGATCCGCACCCGGTCCGTTCCCCTCGCTGATCCCGCTCCCGCCGAGCCGCAACGGCATCGCGTCCCGCCACACCGCCTCGAAGAGACCCGTCAGGGACTCCAGCAGCCCGCTGGCGTGGATCACCAGGGCCGCGGGCTCGGCCCCCCGGCCGGTCAGCGGCACCATGGCCAGCGCCGCGTCCGCGACCACCAGTTTCGTCGGCACCCGGTCGACCACCCGGCACTGCTCGTCACGGCTCAGCGCCGCCGACAGTTCCACGATCCCGGACGGCAGCGAGAGAACGTCGCGCTCGACGACCACGCGGTAGGACACGCCCCGCATCGCGGCCCGTTCCTCGGACTCGTTCTCCATCCCGGTGACCGCGATCGGCTTCCCGGTGACCAGCGCGCAGACCTCGGACGTGGCGCCCAGCTGCAGCTGGTGGAACCGGTGGGCCACCGCGCTCGCTCCCGTCACCACCTCCACCAGGTCGTGCACCGCGGGTTCGGCCGCTTCGGCCCGGTACTCCTCGGCGAGCACGGCGGACGCCAGCTCCGCCTGTTCGAGCTCGTGGCGCTGCTGAGTCAGCAGTGCGCCCAGGGCGACTCCGGGCGGTGCGGCGACCCAGCGGCCCGCCCGTGACGACGACTGGGCCACGAGCCCCTGGTGTTCCAGCCGCCGCAGCGCGCGTTCGGTCTCCGCCTCCGGAAGGGCCAGCCGCCGCGCGAGATCGGAGAGCTCCGCGGCGCCCGCCGTGACCAGTGCCCGGTAGGCAGCTTCCTGTCTCTCGTCGAGACCTATCGCTGACAACATCCTCGGCCCTCCCCGGATCGGTGCCCGCGCACTCCTGCACGCGCCGGGCGGGGCGCGCCGTGGCGGGAAACGGCCACGGCGTGAACCCGCCACGCTCATCATGCCCCGTGACACCCGTCTCTCCGACCATCCGGCGCCACCGCAGCGACGACCGCCCCACAGGCGGCGGGCTGATACACGGACCGGCCCGCCGGGCGACCTTCCCGTGGGGGCGGGGACGTCCGGCGGGCCACCTCGCGGATGCCACTTCCGGGCCACTTTTCCGGATGACCCGGTTTCGTGAGGCGCGAGCGGTCGACACTAATGGGCATGAGCCAGCAGGGGGAGAAGCCCGCCGACCACGAGGACGACTGGTGGCGCAGGCTGTACGACGAGGCCGCGCCGGACGCCGGGCCGGGCAGCGAGGCCGACAGTCTCGACGACCGCTTCGACTCCGCGTCGGATGCCCTGGGCGACACGGAGCAGGCCCGCCCGGACCGCCCGGCCACGGTGGTGCCGCTGCCGGACCCGCGCTCGCCGGCAGCGGAAGCGGAGAAGGGACCGGACCGGGTGCCGGAGCCACCACCGCCCCAGGGCACCGTCCCGCTCGGGCGCGCACCCTGGGAGGCTCCTGCCGGACCCTCCCGTCCGCAGACCTTCGCCGTACGGCCGCCGGCCCCGTCCCAGGAGCCGCCCGCCGTGGCGGCCCTCCCCGAACCTCCGGTGCGCCCCGCCGTCGGTCACCTCGGGGAGCGCCCACCCGCCTACGACGCCGAACCCGCAGCGCTTCCCGCGTCCGGCCCCGACGACCTCGGGGACCCGGTGCCCGACACCGTCCTGGACGGCGCCCGCTACGGGACGTACACCCTGCGGGCCGCATCCGTGCGGGGGGACTCGGCGCGTTCGTGCGGCGAGCCCCGCCGCGACGCCCTGCTCACCGCACGCTTCGGTGACGGGGACGGCGCCCTGGTCCTGGTCGCCGTGGCCGGCGGGGGCACCGGGGCCGGCCCGGCCCGGCCCGCCGCCGACGCCTGTCGCTGGATCGGCGCAACCGTCGCCCGCAGCCATGCACGGCTCTCCGACGACATAAGGGCGGGGCGCAGGGGCGACCTCAAGTCGGGGCTGCACCGTCTGACCGCCCGCACCTACGGCAAGCTGCGCGCCCGTGCCGCCGAGCTCGGCCTCGAACCGTCCGCGTACAGCACCGGCCTGCGCTGTCTGCTGCTGTCCGCCGACCCCGAGTGCCGTACCCGGGTCTTCTTCGGCATCGGGCCGGGCGGCCTCTTCCGCCTGCGTGACGGAGCCTGGCAGGACCTCGATCCCGTGCGCCCCGCGACCGGTGGCGCGGCGGGCGAAGTGGGCCCCGGCGGGGACCGGCTGACGATGGACCTGCAGATCACCACGCCCCCGTACGCCGGGCACCCACCGCAGCCGCCCGCAGAGCCCTTCCGCTTCCGCGCCTCCGTCGCCCGGCCCGGGGACACCCTGATGCTCTGCGGGAACGGCCTGGCCGAACCGATGCGCGAAAAGCCGGCGCTGGCCGGGGAACTCGCGCGGCGCTGGGCCGCAGCGGGCCCGCCCGGGCTGCCCGCCTATCTGGCCGACATCCAGCTCAGGATCGAGGGGTACGCCGACGACCGTACGGGCGCCGCGGTCTGGGAGGCGTAACCGGGCCCGTCATGGGTTGATGGAGAGACGGACAGCCGGAGGCAGAGAGGGCACGCACCCATGGCCAAGCAGAACGTGTCGGAACAGTTCGTCGACATCCTCGTGCGGGCGGGGGTCAAGCGGTTGTACGGCGTCGTCGGCGACAGCCTCAACCCCGTGGTCGACGCCATCCGGCGTAACGCCGCCATCGAGTGGGTCCAGGTCAGGCACGAGGAGGCCGCCGCCTTCGCGGCCGGTGCCGAGGCCCAGGTCACCGGCTCCCTCGCCGCCTGCGCCGGGTCGTGCGGGCCGGGCAACCTCCACCTCATCAACGGGCTCTACGACGCCCACCGCTCCATGGCCCCGGTGCTCGCCCTCGCCTCACACATCCCGTCGAGCGAGATCGGCCTGGGTTACTTCCAGGAGACGCATCCGGAGCTGCTCTTCCAGGAGTGCAGCCACTACAACGAGATGATCTCCAATCCGCAGCAGATGCCGAGGCTGCTCCAGACGGCCATCCAGCACGCGATCGGCCGCGGCGGCGTCAGCGTCGTCTCGATGCCCGGTGACATCGCCGGACAGCCGGCCCCCGAGAAGTCGGTCGAGCACGCCCTGGTCACCTCGCGGCCCTCCGTGAAACCCGGTGACGAGGAGATCGACAAGCTCTGCCGGATGATCGACAAGGCGGAGCGGGTGACGTTGTTCTGCGGAAGCGGGACGGCGGGCGCGCACGCCGAGGTCATGGAGTTCGCCGAGCGGGTGAAGGCGCCGGTCGGCCACGCGCTGCGTGGTAAGGAATGGATCCAGTACGACAACCCGTACGACGTGGGCATGAGCGGGCTGCTCGGCTACGGCGCCGCCTACGAGGCCACCAACGAATGCGACCTGCTGATCCTGCTGGGCACCGACTTCCCGTACAACGCCTTCCTGCCGACCGATGTGAAGATCGTCCAGGTCGACGTGCGCCCCGAGCACCTGGGCAGGCGGTCCAAGCTCGACCTGGCGGTCTGGGGCGACGTGCGCGAGACACTGCGTGCCCTGAATCCGCGTGTGAAGGTCAAGACCGACCGTAAATTCCTCGACCGGATGCTGAAGAAGCACGCCGACGCGCTCGAGGGCGTCGTCAAGGCGTACACCCGCAAGGTGGAGAAGCACATCCCGATCCATCCCGAGTACGTCGCCTCGGTGCTCGACGAACTCGCCGACGACGACGCCGTCTTCACCGTCGACACCGGTATGTGCAATGTGTGGGCGGCCCGTTACCTCACGCCCAACGGCAAGCGCAGGGTGATCGGTTCGTTCAGTCACGGCTCGATGGCGAATGCTCTGCCGCAGGCGATCGGGGCCCAGTTCACCGACCGGAACCGGCAGGTCGTGTCGATGTCCGGTGACGGTGGATTCACCATGCTGATGGGCGACTTCCTCACGCTGGTCCAGTACGACCTGCCGGTGAAGGTCGTCCTGTTCAACAACTCCTCGCTCGGCATGGTCGAGCTGGAGATGCTGGTGGCGGGACTGCCCTCGTTCGGCACGGCCAACAAGAACCCGGATTTCGCGGCGATCGCGCGGGCGGCGGGAGCCTACGGGGTGCGGGTGGAGAAGCCCAAGCAGTTGGCGGGTGCACTCAAGGACGCCTTCAAGCACAAGGGGCCCGCGCTCGTCGATGTGGTCACGGACCCGAACGCCCTCTCCATCCCGCCGAAGATCAGCGCCGACATGGTCACCGGTTTCGCGCTCTCCGCCAGCAAGATCGTCCTGGACGGCGGAGTCGGCAAGATGCTCCAGATGGCCCGTTCCAACCTCCGCAACGTGCCGCGTCCCTGAGCGGGGCCGCGGGTTCACCTCAGCCGTAGTGTCCCGGGCGGTGTCCGGTCCGTGATGATCTCGACCAGGTGGTCGAAGAGCGTCGGGCCGATGCCCGCCCGGGCCTCGGCCAGCTCCCGCTCCACGCGCACCCTGTTCGTAGGGTGCACCCGGGGGAGCATGCGGTCCAGCCGGCGGGCGGTCTCCTCGTGGCCCAACGCGCGGGCCGACTGGGCGTGGTCGCGCCACTCGATGACGAAGGAGCCGTCCTCCGGAGTGCCGAAACCGCCGCCGAGGCAGTCGGCGAAGGCGTCGAGACTACGGCCGAAATAGCCGCCGGGGCCGTTCACCGCCTCGCCGATCGCATCCCAGAAGCCGTCCAGGCCGGTGATGCGGGAACCCTCGATCACATAGGTCACGGTCATGCGTGGAGGGTACAAGCAGGCTTTCCCGGCCCCCGGCCCCGGTCCGGAGGCCCGTGCCGCAGGTGGGGGGCTGCGGACCGGGCCGGACCCGGGGAGTGCGGATCAGCAGCCGTGGTCGACCAGGTCGAAGGACTCGTAGTGGTCCGCGGTGTAGTAGTCCTCCTCGGCTTCTTCACCCGTCACGATCCGGCGGGCGCCGCGGTCCGAGGAGCCGGGTGTGATGACCGTGTACTCGTGGTAGTAGCCGGTGTTCTGACTCGGCAGCAGTGCTTCCCGGTTCTGGAAGACGGTGCCGTCCTGCTCGTACGGGAACGGGCCGCCCGCATCGATGAGGTCGAGCGTGTCGTGGGCCTGGGACGGCAGCGCGGAGTAACAGACGCTGCCGACCGCGGCGGTCGAGGGAGCTGTCGCGGCCGATGCGGTGACCGGCCCGCCGACGAACAGGACGGACAGGACGGCGGCGATACCGCCGAGCGTGGTGATCCGTGGGGGGATTCGCATGCCCACCATGATGACGCGCGTAGATCCCCATTCGTCAACGCTGGGACGAGTGAATTTTTGGGAAGTTGACCGTGAGTACGAAAACGTGACGCGCCGATCGTCCGCGCCGGGTTGTGCGACCGCTCGTTCATGTGTTGACGCCGGAAGACGCGTGACAGCCCCGCTGTGGGGCATGCATTCCGTGAAGGCGTTCGAGACATGACATGACGAAACGGAATTCAGGGAGGTCGATTCAACGTGCGTGCGGGGGACATGACGAAGCGGCAGAAAGGTGCACCGACGCGGTTGCACCGCAGACTCGGACACGCCGATCTGTCAGGCGTGGGGGAGACACGTGCGGCGCTGCGGGAGTTCCTGCGTTATCGCCGACGTCCCGAGGAGACCGAGGTGGCGGAGCTCCTGCTCAGCGAGCTGGTGACGAACGCCCTCATCCACACGAGGAACGGCGCCGTGGTCACGGTGACCTCCGCGCCCGCACGGGTGCGGGTGGAGGTCCGTGACTTCGTGAGCGGGCAGGAGCCCGCGCCGTACGTACCGAACGCCGACGACGGTACGCACGGCAGGGGGCTGCTCCTCGTCCAGAGCCTGGCGGACTCCTGGGGAGTCACGATGCAGGCGCTGGGCAAGGTGGTCTGGTTCGAGCTGAACGCCGGGACGTCCTGACGCTCAGCCGAACTGCTGCTCCAGGTCCTTGAGTTTCCGCTCGAGCGAATCGAGCCGGGGCAGGGCCTGGGTGTCGTCCTCCGCGGTGAGGCCGACGGCCGAGGGATCACCGGTCGTGGTCTGTGCCGAAGAGCTTCCGGCTCCTGACCCGTTCACGGCCTGCAGGGGCGGCCGGGGACGCAGTGGCAGTTGTCCCGGCTCCGCCGTGGCAGGCTCCGCGACGGACGGCGGGCCGCCGACCGGTGCCGGGGCGATGGCCTGGACGTCCACCTGCCTGCCGGCCCGGCCGCCGCGCCCCCAGGCCCGGTTCTGCCGGTTCAGGGCCTTGATGCGGGCCCGGTCCAGTTTCACCTGGTCCCTTCTGCGGCGCCGGTCCTGTTCCCTGTTCCGGCGGTCCTCGCGCACCTCGTCCACCGCCTCGTCCAGGGTGCGTACGCCCTCGAGGAGCATCAACGACCAGGCGCCGAAGGTCTCCCTGGGAGCACGCAGCCACCGCACGATCCGGATCTGCGGCAGTGGACGGGGCACCAGGCCCTGCTCGCGCAGCGCCGCACGGCGGGTCTGCTTCAGCGCGCGGTCGAACAGGACGGCCGCCGACAGGGACATTCCCGCGAAGAAGTGCGGGGCGCCCGCGTGGTCGATTCCGCGCGGCGCGTGCACCCAGTTGAACCAGGCTGCCGCCCCGGCGAACGTCCACACCAGCAGCCGGGAGCCCAGTGCGGCGTCCCCGTGGCTGGCCTCGCGCACCGCGAGCACCGAGCAGAACATCGCGGCCCCGTCGAGGCCGAACGGCACGAGGTACTCCCAGCCCCCGGAGAGGCCGAGGTTTTGCCGGCCGAAGCCGACGAGCCCGTGGAAGGAGAGGGCGGCGGCGACCGCGGCACAGCAGAACAGCAGGACGTACGAGGCGGTGGCGTAGAGCGTCTCCTTGCGCCTGCGGCGCTCCTCACTGCGTTCCCAGCCGTCGTCGGACCCGGCCTTCTCAGCGGCGCGCCTGCCGCGCGCGACCACCGTCACCGCCGCCATGACCCCCACGAGCAGCACGGCGCCCGGAAGCAGCCAGTCAAGCGATATATCGGTCAGTCTCATGCGCGGTCCCTTGCGTCACGTAGGGCGTTTCGGGCGCCATCGTGACGGAAATACCGCTGTGCTCAAGGAGTTTCGGGGCAAGTGAACGCCATCGGGTCGGCCGGGCTCATCGTTGGGCGGAATCTTTTCGAATTCCCACACGTGAAAGCCGAGTTACGTTCGAATTCAGTTCACCCGTCCGGGTGGTGTGAGTGGCCACGGGGCTCAGGAGACGGGCGTCAGCTTCCGCACGCGCTCGGTGTCACAGGTGCGCGGGCAGGTGACGCACGTGTCCTCCGGGCGAAGGGTGTAGAACAGGCAGCAGCTCGCGCGGTCGCGTGTCGGCAGTGATTCGCCGTCGGGCCCGGTCAGCTCACGGAAGCCGGCCGTGCCGACGTACGGCTCGGTGGTGCCCGGCAGCAGCAGCTCCAGCTCCCTCATCGCGCGGTCCTCCTCGCCGAGCAGATGGGCGACGTACCAGAGGCCCTCGACGATCTCGTCGGTCGCCATGCCCCACAGGGCCCGCTTCCCGCGCCGCATGCGCGGCCGGAAGCCGTCCAGCACCGGGCCGATGTGCTGCGCGACGGAATCGAGGACCTCGGCCCGCAGCGCCGACTCGTCGGGGACGACCCGGGCGCCGGGCAGTCCGGCCGCCGGGTCGTCGGGCAGGCAGGCGAACCCGCTCACGCGGAGGGCCAGCCGGCCCAGACCCCGGTGGAAGGCGACGCCCTCGACGGGAATCCTCGGCACCCGGCGGTGCGTGAACCACGGCAGGGTCACCAGGAGGCAGGCCGGCCAGGCATAGCGGTGCAGTCCGAAGCTCGCCACCACGTCGGGGCGGGCCCGGGTGCCGTAGTCCCGCAGCACCTGCGCCTCGTCCCACGCCAGGAACTCGTCCAGCGCGGCACCGCCCGCCGCGAGGTCGGCGGCGCCGACCCATCCGCTGCCCGAAGGCGCCGCGACGTCATCGGAGAGCACCTCGGCGCGCAGCCCGGGAAAGACCTCGGCCAGGCGTGCGTACGCAGCCGTCAGCGGAGACAGGGCGGTGGAGGTGAGCAGGGCGGGCACGGTCATTCGGGGACCACCGATTCACGATCTTTTGCAGGTAAGCCTTACCTTACCCGAAGTGATCGGTGTTTGAACTGGGGTCCGCTCCGCTTATCGTGCACAAGGGGTACGGCGCACGCGAGCCGGCCCGCCAGTCGCAGGAGGTGCCGGTGGAGCAGGGCAGAGCGCGTGAGGACGTGCGGCCGTACGCGTCCGCGGGCACCCCGCCGGGCGTCCGCGTGCCCGAACAGGCGCGTGGCGAACACACCCACGGCGAGCCGTCCGCTGCCCGCATGGTCCAGCGGCACTCCGTACGCGGCCAGATCCTGGACGCCCTGCGCGCCGCGCTCGTGGGCGGCGAGCTGGCCCCCGGAGAGGTCTACAGCGCCCCGGCGCTCGGTGCCCGCTTCGGCGTGTCCGCGACGCCGGTGCGCGAGGCGATGCAGCAGCTGGCCGCCGAAGGCGCCGTGGAAGTCGTACCGAACCGCGGCTTCCGGGTCAGCGAGCGGGGTCCCCGCGATCTGGCGGAGCTCGCCGAGGTGCGCGCCCTGATCGAGGTCCCCGTCCTGCTGCGGCTCGCCCGCACGGTTCCCGCGGCCGACTGGTGCGCGCTGCGTCCGCTGGCCGACGCCACGGTCGCGGCGGCTGCCGTGGGCGACCGGGCGGCGTACGCGGAGAGCGACCGGTCCTTCCACCGCGCCGCGCTCGCCCTGTCCGGCAACCAGCAGCTCGTGTCGGTCGCCGAGGACCTCCATCGCCGGTCCCAGTGGCCCCTGGCCGGCAGCCGGGCCTGCCTGCTCGCCGACGCCTCGGAGCACACCGCGCTGCTGGACGCGCTCATCGCCCGGGACCTCCCGGGGGCGCAGGCCCTCGTACGGGAGCACTTCGACCGCGCGGACGTCTGAGACGGCAGGACCGGCCGTCTGCCGGGCTCGTGCCCCGCGAGGCGGGACCGGGCCCTCAGTTCGCCTCGACGGCCTCCGGGGCCGGCGGCTCCAGGCGGGGGGCGAGCCAGGTCGGTACGCCGCCCAGCAGCCGGAACAGCCGGCCGGCCTCGGCGCGCAGCCGGGCGGCCGCCTCGGGTTCCGGCTCGGCGTCCGCGAGCGAGATGAGCGCCGGAGCCGTGCCCACGAGATAGCCCAGATCCTCCCGTATGCGCAGCGACTCCGCGAAGCCGTGCCGCGCCTCCGCCCGCTCACCCTCGCGCAGGGCGAGCGAGGCGAGGTGCCGCCAGGTGAAGGAGAGCAGGAGCTCGTCCCCCCGGGCCGTGGCGCCGGCGTGTGCCCTGCGGTAGGCGGCGCGGGCGGACTGGGGGGAGTCGGCGATGTTCTGGGCGATCAGACCCCGGCGGAAGTCCAGCAGGGGCCGGCCGGGGGCCGCGGGCGGGAGCAGGGCCGCGGCCCTGCTGAGCGCCACGCTGGCCTCGTCGGCCCGGTCGCGCGCCCCCAGCAGGGTCGAGGCGTAGGCCAGGTATCCGCGCTCACAGGCGGCCGCCCCGCGCTCGGAGTCGTCCTGGGCGAGCGCCTCCGCGGTGCGCAGGGCGTCCTCGGCGTCCGTCCAGCCGGTGCCCGTGTAGAGGCACCGCTCGGTCAGCAGTGAGGTCCGCTGGAGAGCGGCCGCGGGGTCGGTGGCCGCCCGGGGACCGAGGAGCGCGGCCGCGTCCGTCCAGCAGGCTCGTGAGCGCAGCCGCCATACCGCGGTCTGGAGCGGCGGATCGTCATCTGCTGTCGTTCCGGAACCAGACATGGCGGTATGCGCCACATTGCCCTCCCCGAGCGCGCCGTCGAGCTGTGGAGGCCGGCCGGCGGAAGCCGGGCGGCCAGGGTCTGCGCGCATCTCAGCACGGAATGGCACACCGGGCCAAGAGGTGGGATCGATCTCAGGTGAAAGATTTCACAATCACCTGGAGCCCAGGAGGACTGTGATAAGCCCGGGGCATCAGCTCATACGCAGGGCGAGGAAGAAGTCGAGCTTGTCCTCGAGGCGCGAAAGGTCCCGTCCCGTCAACTGCTCGATACGTCCGACGCGGTAGCGCAGCGTGTTGACGTGCAGGTGCAGCCGGGCCGCGCAGCGGGTCCAGGAGCCGTCACAGTCCAGGAAGGCCTCCAGCGTCTCGATCAGTTCGGCGCGGTGCCGCCGGTCGTAGTCGCGCAGCGGGTCCAGGAGCCGGGCGGTGAACGCGCGGCGGACGTCGTCCGGAACGAAGGGCAGCAGCAGGACGTGCGAGGCGAGCTCGTGGTGACCCGCCGCGCAGACCGGGCCCGGCCGGGCCGCCGCGACCCGGCGGGCGTGCCGGGCCTCCTCCAGCGCACCCCGCAGCCCTTCTGCGGAATGGACCGCCGCGCTGACTCCCAGCGTCAGGCGGCCGTCCTCCGCGAGGCCGGCGGAGAGCGGCGCGCGGACGGTGCCGAGCAGGGCGTCGGCGTGCAGCGCGGCGGCCTGCCGCTCCGGAGCGGCGGACTCCTCCGGCGTGTCGGCCCCGTCCACGTCCGGTGAGGTGTGCGAGGCCAGCGGCACGAGAGCCACCGCCTCCTCGTCCGTGTGCGCCACGGCGATCCGGTCGGCCGAATCCGGGCCCGCCACCGCCGGGTCGACGAGGATCTCCTCCAGCAGGGCCTGCGCGGCCCGGCCGCCCGACAGGTCCGTGCTCTCCGCCGCCCACTCGACCCGGGCCACCACGACCTGCCAGTGCGGCGCCGTGCCGAGACCCGGCAGCAGGACCGGCGTGGCCACCCGCAGCCTCGCCGCGATCTCGGCCGGGGCAGCACCCGTCCGGACCAGCTCCAGGACCTCCTGGGCGAGCCGGCGGCGTACCGCGCGGGCCGCGTCGCGGCGGTCCCGTTCGACGGCGATCAGCTGGGTGACGCCCTGGAGCAGGTCCAGCCGAGGGGCCGGCCAGTCACCCGCGTCGGCCGCCACGGCCAGCAGCCAGTCCGACAGCACGGACTCCCGCACATCGCGGGACGGGGCGGGCACGGCCCCCCGCCCGGTGTTCCGGATCGGGAACAGCGAATACGCGGCGCCGTCCACCTCCGCCCGGTGCGGGCCCGGGCGGCCGGTGCGGGCCGCCGCGAGGTGCCGGCCCGCCAGTTCCGCACCGACGTGCGGGGGCAGGGGGTCGCCCGCTCCGGCGATCTGCCGGCCCGTGGGGGACAGGACCCAGGCGCGCAGGTCCAGGTCGGAGGTGAGCAGGTCGAGGACCACCTCGGGGCCGCCACCGGCCGGTCCCGAGGT
The DNA here is from genome assembly GCF_043088245.1 of Streptomyces sp. NPDC014623. Classification (NCBI taxonomy): domain Bacteria; kingdom Bacillati; phylum Actinomycetota; class Actinomycetes; order Kitasatosporales; family Streptomycetaceae; genus Streptomyces; species Streptomyces sp. NPDC014623. The sequence continues at coordinate 165,899 of NZ_JBIBZU010000010.1, forward strand.
CATCAGCCTGCGGTGGCGGTCCACGACCGCGGCGAGGTCGCCGGCCCGCTCACCGGAGACCTGGCGCACCACGTGCTCGGTGATCGTCGCGAACGCCACGGTCTCGTCGACCGCGAAGAGGGGCAGCCGGTGCCGCAGGCACGCCTCGGCCAGATCGTCGGGGACGGCCCCGAGTTCGGCCTCACCCGCCGCCAGGCCGGCCACCCCGGCGCTCGCCAGGATCCGGACGAAGGGCTCGGAGTCCGACGCGTCCCGGCGCCAGGCCAGCCCCGTGAGGACCAGTTCACCGCCGGAGAGATAGCGGCTGGGGTCGCGCAGGTCGGTCGTCATGACACCCCGGACCGAGCGGTCCAGCTCGTCCTCGCCGCCGAGCAGCCGCAGGCCCAGTACCTCGGTGTCCAGCAGTGCGCGCAGCCGCATCGTCGATTGCCGCCGATCTCTTCGTTGGTGCGGGGGTCAGCGGGGGTGACCTGTGAAACGCGGTGAGGTTACCGGTACCCGCCATTCGTTCGAATCTACAAGACAGCGACGGGGACCAGCCAGTTCCTTCATGTTTTCGGTGACTGCACCGACTGGAGCAAGGCTTGTGTACTGGGCCACACACCGTGTCAACAACACAGGAACGAGCCATCGAGGGCCGGCCGTCCCCAGCCCACCCGAACGGACCCGATCAAGAAGAAGAGAGCCACTCATGGACTTCCTTCGCCCCGCCAGCTGGGAGGAGGCGCTCGCCGCCAAGGCCGAGCACCCGACGGCTGTGCCCATCGCGGGTGGCACCGATGTGATGGTCGAGATCAATTTCGACCACCGGCGGCCCGGCCACCTCATGGACCTGAACCGCATCGGTGAGCTGTCGGAGTGGCAGGTGGGCCCGGACACCGTGCGCCTCGGCGCCTCCGTGCCGTACAGCGCCGTCATGGAGCACCTGCGCGGCGAGCTGCCCGGGCTCGCCCTCGCCTCGCACACCGTCGCCTCACCGCAGATCCGCAACCGCGGAGGTGTCGGCGGCAACCTGGGCACCGCCTCGCCCGCGGGTGACGCCCACCCGGCGCTGCTCGCCGCAGGAGCCGAGGTCGAGGCCGCGTCCGTACGGGGGACGCGGATGATCCCGATCGACGACTTCTACACCGGGGTCAAGCGCAACGCCCTCGCCCCGGACGAGCTGATCCGGGCCGTGCACATCAAGAAGGCCGACGGCCCCCAGCAGTACTCCAAGGTCGGCACCCGCAACGCGATGGTCATCGCCGTCTGCGCCTTCGGTCTCGCGCTCCACCCGGAGACCCGCACCGTGCGCACCGGCATCGGCTCCGCCGCCCCGACCCCGGTGCGGGCGAAGGAGGCGGAGGCGTTCCTGGACGCCGCACTGGAGGAGGGCGGGTTCTGGGAGAGCGGAAAGACCATCACTCCTTCCGTGGCCAAGCAGTTCGCCCAGCTCGCCGCCGGGGCCTGCAACCCCATCGACGACGTCCGGGGCACCGCCGCCTACCGCAGGCACGCCGTCGGCATCATGGCCCGCCGCACGCTGGGCTGGACCTGGGAGCAGTACCGCGGAGCGGGACGCACCCTCGAAGGAGCTGCTTAACCATGCGAGTGAATTTCACGGTCAACGGCCGCAAGCAGGAAGCCGACGACGTCTGGGAGGGCGAGTCCCTCCTGTACGTCCTGCGTGAGCGCATGGGCCTTCCCGGCTCCAAGAACGCCTGCGAACAGGGCGAATGCGGCTCCTGCACGGTACGCCTCGACGGTGTGCCGGTCTGTTCGTGTCTCGTGGCCGCGGGCCAGGCGGAGGGCCGCGAGGTCGTCACCGTCGAGGGCCTGGCGGACTACGCCAGGCACCGTGACGACGCCCACCCCGGCACCGGCTGCGCCGCGGGGACCTGCGGTACCCCGCTCGACGCCGCCCAGCGGTGGCAGGCCAGGCCCGGCGACGGGCAGAGCGCCGAGGCGACCGAACTCTCCCCCGTCCAGCAGGCGTTCATCGACGCGGGCGCCGTGCAGTGCGGCTTCTGCACCCCCGGTCTGCTGGTAGCCGCCGACGAACTGCTCGAGACGCGGCCCTCCCCGTCCGACCAGGACATCCGCGAGGCGCTCTCCGGCAACCTCTGCCGATGCACCGGTTACGAGAAGATCCTCGACGCGGTCCGCCTCGCGGCCGCCCGTCAGGAAGAGGCGGTCCGATAGCCATGGCGCTGCACCCACGAGCCGCGTCCGTACCGGCCGGCACCCCCACCAGGATCACCCAGGGCTCCGAGACCCGGGGCGGTATCGGCGAGTCCACCCTGCGTCCCGACGGCACCCTCAAGGTCACCGGTGAGTTCGCGTACTCCTCGGACATGTGGCACGAGGACATGCTGTGGGGCCACACGCTCCGCTCCACGGTCGCCCACGCCGTGATCCGCTCGATCGACATCGGCGAGGCCGTCGCCACACCCGGCGTGTACGCCGTCCTGACCTACGACGACCTGCCCGCGGAGATGAAGAACTACGGGCTGGAGATCCAGGACACCCCCGTCCTCGCCCACGGCAAGGTCCGCCATCACGGCGAACCCGTGGCCCTGGTGGCCGCGGACCACCCCGAGACCGCGCGCCGCGCCGCCGCGAAGATCAGGATCGACTACGCCGGACTGCCTGTCATCACGGACGAGGCGTCCGCGACGGCCCCCGACGCGATCCTGGTCCACGAGGGCCGCACCGACCACCACATCGGTCATGTCCCGCACCCCAACATCGTCCACCGTCAGCCGATCATCCGCGGTGACGCGGCCGCGGCCGCCGAGCGGGCCGACGTGATCGTCACGGGCGACTACGTCTTCGGGATGCAGGACCAGGCCTTCCTCGGCCCCGAGTCCGGCCTCGCCGTGCCCTCCGAGGACGGCGGCGTCGAACTGTACGTCGCCACCCAGTGGCTGCACTCCGACCTCCGGCAGATCGCACCCGTCCTCGGCCTCCCCGAGGACAAGGTCCGTATGACGCTCTCCGGCGTCGGCGGCGCCTTCGGCGGACGCGAGGACCTGTCTATGCAGATCCACGCCTGCCTGCTCGCGCTGCGCACCGGCAAGCCGGTCAAGATGGTCTACAACCGCTTCGAGTCCTTCTTCGGACACGTCCACCGGCACCCCGCGAAGCTCCACTACGAGCACGGCGCCACCAAGGACGGCAAGCTCACCCACATGAAGTGCCGGATCGTGCTGGACGGCGGGGCCTACGCCTCCGCCTCCCCGGCCGTCGTCGGCAACGCCTCCTCGCTCGCGGTCGGACCGTACGCCGTCGACGACGTCGACATCGAGGCCATCGCGCTCTACTCCAACAACCCCCCCTGCGGCGCCATGCGCGGCTTCGGCGCGGTCCAGGCCTGCTTCGCCTACGAGGCGCAGATGGACAAGCTGGCCGCCGCCCTGGACATGGACCCGGTCGAACTGCGGCAGCTGAACGCCATGGAGCAGGGCACCCTCCTCCCCACCGGGCAGGCCGTCGACTCGCCGGCCCCCGTGGCCGAACTGCTGCGCCGCGTCAAGGCCCGCCCCATGCCTCCCGAGCAGCAGTGGCTCGCGGCCGGCGCCGAGGGGGACTCCGTCGACGTACGAGCCCTGCCCGGCGGACTGTCCAACACGACCCACGGGGAAGGCGTGGTGCGCGGCGTCGGCTACGCCGTCGGACTGAAGAACGTCGGCTTCTCCGAGGGCTTCGACGACTACTCCACCGCCCGGGTGCGGATGGAGGTCATCAACGGCGAACCCGTCGCCACCGTGCACACCGCGATGGCCGAGGTCGGGCAGGGCGGGGTCACCGTCCACGCCCAGATCGCGCGGACCGAACTCGGCGTCAGCCAGGTCACCATCCGCCCGGCGGACACCCAGGTGGGCTCCGCCGGGTCCACCTCCGCGTCCCGGCAGACGTACGTCACCGGCGGTGCCGTGAAGAACTCCTGCGAAGCCGTCCGGGAGCAGGTCCTGGAGATCGGCCGCCGCAGGTTCGGCACGTACCACCCCGCCTGGGCCACCGCCGAACTCCTCCTGGAGGGCGGCAAGGTCGTCACCGACGGTGGCGAGGTGCTCGCCTCGCTGGCCGATGTGCTCGAGGGTGAGGCGGTGGACGTGGAGCTGGAGTGGCGCCATCGGCCCACCGAGGCCTTCGACCTGCGTACCGGACAGGGCAACGGCCATGTCCAGTACTCCTTCGCCGCGCACCGCGCGGTCGTGGAGGTCGACACCGAGCTCGGTCTGGTCAAGGTCATCGAGCTCGCCTGCGCCCAGGACGTCGGCAAGGCCCTCAACCCGCTGTCGGTCGTGGGCCAGATCCAGGGCGGAACCACCCAGGGGCTGGGTGTCGCCGTCATGGAGGAGATCATCGTCGACCCGGAGACGGCGAAGGTGCGCAACCCCTCCTTCACCGACTACCTGATCCCCACCATCCTCGACACCCCGGCCATCCCGGTCGACGTGCTCGAACTCGCCGACGACCACGCCCCGTACGGGCTGCGTGGCATCGGTGAGGCCCCCACGCTGTCGTCCACCCCGGCCGTCCTCGCGGCGATCCGGAACGCGACGGGCCTGGAACTCAACCGGACGCCGGTGCGCCCCGAGCACATCACCGGCACCTGACGGGCCCCATGGCCCTCCGGGCGGTGCGTCCTGCCGTGAACGTCGCACTTCCCCGCGCCGCGCACCGTCCGGAGCCGTCGCGCAACCGCTCCATCCGTACGAAGAGTTCGTCTCGGGCCGTCCCCCGGGTCGTGCGCCTCGCAGTCATCCCAGATCCCGCAGTCACGTGAGTTCCACGCGGGTGCCCCTGTGAACCTTGGGAGTAAGGCAAACATGACCCAGCAGTCCGTGGAACCCAGGACGAGCGCGGAGGACGCGGGCCCCGGCTCGCGTGCCCCCGCCGGGCGGTCCTGGCTCGACCGGTACTTCCACATATCCGAACGGGGATCCACCGTCGCGCGCGAAGTGCGCGGCGGCGTCACGACCTTCATGGCCATGGCGTACATCCTCCTGCTCAACCCGCTCATCCTCGGTGGCGAGGACGTCGACGGCCAGTTGCTCGGCCGGTCCGGGCTGATCACCGCCACCGCACTCGCCGCGGCTGCCACCACCCTGCTGATGGGATTCGTCGGCAAGGTACCCCTCGCGCTCGCGGCCGGGCTGAGCGTCTCCGGTGTGCTCGCGTCGCAGGTCGCGCCTGTCATGACCTGGCAGCAGGCCATGGGCATGTGCGTGATCTACGGGCTGGTGATCTGTCTGCTGGTCGTCACCGGCCTCCGCGAGATGATCATGAACGCCATTCCGCTCGCGCTGAAGCACGGCATCACCATCGGCATCGGGCTCTTCATCGCCCTCATCGGCCTCTTCAAGGCCGGCTTCGTCCACAAGGGGACGGCGACACCCCTCTCCCTGGGCCCGGCGGGTGAGCTCGCCGGCTGGCCGGTCCTCCTCTTCGCCGTGACCCTGCTCCTGATCTTCATGCTGCAGGCGCGGAACATGCCCGGCGCGATCCTGATCGGCATCGTCGCCGGCACCCTGGCCGCGATCGTCGTCAACGCCGTCGCTGACATCGATCCCGAGGCGTGGAGCAGTGGCCCGCCCGAGCTGAGCGGCAGCGCGGTCTCCTCACCGGACTTCTCGCTCCTGGGGAACGTGGGGTTCGGCGGCTGGGGTGACGTCGGCGTGATGACGGTCGGCATGATCGTTTTCACCCTCGTGCTGGCCGGCTTCTTCGACGCGATGGCCACCGTCATCGGCGTCGGCACGGAGGCGGAACTCGCCGACGACAAGGGCAGGATGCCAGGTCTCTCGAAGGCCCTGTTCATCGACGGCGCGGGCGGTGCGATCGGAGGTGTCGCCGGCGGCTCCGGCCAGACCGTGTTCGTCGAGTCGGCGACCGGCGTCGGTGAGGGAGCCCGCACCGGGCTGGCCTCCGTCGTCACCGGCCTTTTTTTCGCCGCCTGTCTCTTCTTCACCCCGCTCACGGCGATCGTGCCGGCCGAGGTGGCCTCCGCCGCCCTCGTGGTCATCGGGGCCATGATGATGCAGAACGCCCGGCACGTGGACTGGGGCGACCGCTCCGTGGCCGTACCCGTCTTCCTCACCGTGGCCCTGATGCCGTTCACGTACACCATCACCACCGGTGTCGCCGCGGGCGTCGTCTCGTACTCGGCCATCAAGCTCGCCCAGGGCAGGAGCCGCGAGGTCGGCGCCTTCATGTGGGTCCTGACGGTGGTCTTCGTCGTGTACTTCGCCCTGAACCCCATCGAGAGCTGGCTGGGCGTCAGCTGACCGGCTCCCCCTCGCACCCCGTCAGAAGGAGACACGCCATGCTGGACATCGCCGAGGAGCTGCACCGGTGGGCCGGGCAGGGACGCACGTTCGCCGTGGCCACCGTGGTGGCGGTCGGCGGCAGTGCCCCCCGGCAGCCGGGCGCCGCCCTGGCCGTGGACAGCGACGGCACGGCCGTCGGGTCGGTCTCCGGGGGCTGTGTGGAGGGCGCGGTGTACGAGCTGTGCCGGCAGGCGATCGAGGACGGCACCACCGTGCGCGAGCGTTTCGGCTACAGCGACGACGACGCCTTCGCGGCCGGCCTGACCTGCGGCGGCGTCATCGACATCCTGGTGAGCCCGGTGCGCGCGGACGACCCCGCGCGCCCGGTGTTCGCCGCCGCGTTCACCGCCGCGGCGGAGGGCCGCGCGGCGGCGGTCGCCCGCGTCACCGAGGGGCCGGAGGGCCTGCTGGGCCGTCCTCTGTTCGTCCGTTCCGACGGTACGTACGAGGGCGGGTTCGGCGGAGACCCCGAGCTGGACCGCAGCGCCGCCGCCGAGGCCCGCGCGATGCTCGACGCCGGGCGTACGGGAGAGATCGTCATCGGCGCCGAGGGGTCCCGCTGCGGCAGCCCGGTCACCCTGCTCGTCGAATCGAGCGTCCCGCCGCCCCGGATGATCGTCTTCGGGGCCATCGACTTCGCCGCCGCCCTGGTGCGGGCCGGGCGCTTCCTCGGGTACCACGTCACCGTGTGCGACGCCCGGCCCGTCTTCGCCACGGCGGCCCGTTTCCCGGACGCGGACGAGATCGTCGTCGACTGGCCGCACCGCTATCTCGCCACCACCGAGGTGGACGCGCGGACGGTGCTCTGCGTCCTCACACACGACGCCAAGTTCGACGTCCCGCTGCTGGAACTGGCGTTGCGGCTGCCGGTCGCCTACGTCGGTGCGATGGGCTCGCGCCGCACCCACCTGGAGCGCAACGAGCGGCTCCGTGAGGCCGGTGTCACCGAGCGGCAGCTCGCGGCACTGCACTCGCCGATCGGACTGGACCTCGGAGCCCGTACGCCGGAGGAGACGGCCCTGTCGATCGCCGCCGAGATCGTCGCGGTGCGGCGCGGCGGCAGCGGCCTGCCGCTGAAGGGCGCCCACACCCCGATCCACCACGAGAGCGGCACCCCGCTGGCCTCGGTGGCCTGATCCGGGCCACCGGCGGCCGATCACGGCGGGCGGGTTGCCGCCACGGCGGTTTCACGCCAGGGGCGAAGCCGTCCGCGGCCCCGGATCTACCGGTAGATCAGCTGCATGACATTTTTCCTCTCCTCCGTTTCCGGCCGGGCGAGACCCGTTCGCGCGGGACGCAGGGCTCTGCTCATAGCGACCTCGGTCGCCCTGGTGAGCGGCGCCATGCTTCCCGCAGCGGGTTCCGCCACCGCCGCCCCGAAGCCACCGACCGCCGAGGACCGCCAAGGACCCGAGGCCCGCGCCTACGACATCACGCTGGTCACCGGTGACGTCGTCCACTACGCGGACGGCGCGGGCGGCCAGGACACCGTCACCGTCGACCGCCCCGACGGTGCGCAGGGCGGCGTGCACGTGCAGCAGGCCGGGGAGGACATCTTCGTCATCCCTGACGAGGCGAGCACCCTCATCGCCGCCGACAAGCTGGACCGCCGGCTGTTCAACATCTCGGCGCTGGTCGAGATGGGCTACGACGACCGGCGTTCGGACGGGATACCGCTGATCGCCACCTACTCCGCGAGCACGGCGCGTTCGCTTCCCGCCGCCCCGCGTGGCAGCGAGACGGTCCGCCGGCTCGAGTCGGTGAACGGCGTGGCGCTCACGAGCGACAAGGACGGCGTCCGCGGCTTCTGGAGCGACATCGCCCCCACGGAGAAGAGCCGTTCGCTGGACAACGGCATCGCCGAGCTGTGGCTCGACGGCAAGGCCGAGGTGGCCCTCGAGGACTCCGTGCCGCAGGTCGGCGCCCCGCAGGCATGGGCCGCCGGCTTCGACGGCAAGGGCACCACGGTCGCCGTCCTGGACACCGGCATCGACGCGACGCACCCGGACGTCAAGGACCGCATCACGCGGTCCAAGAGTTTCGTCCCCGGCGAGGAGGTCGTCGACAAGCACGGGCACGGCACCCATGTCGCCTCCACCATCGCGGGCTCGGGCGCGGCCTCCGGCGGCGCCGACAAGGGCGTCGCGCCGGAGGCCGACCTGCTCGTCGGCAAGGTCCTGAGCGACGGGGGGTCCGGCGCCGACTCCGGCATCATCGAGGCCATGGAATGGGCGAAGGCCGAAGGGGCCGACGTCGTCTCCATGAGCCTCGGATCCAGCATCCCGGACGACGGTACGGACCTGATGGCGCAGGCCGTCGACGCGCTCTCGGCCGACGGAGGTCCGCTGTTCGTGATCGCCGCGGGCAACGCCTACGGCGCGGGCACCATCGGGTCGCCCGGTTCCGCCGCGAGCGCGCTCACCATCGCCGCCGTCGACAAGCAGGACGGCCGGGCCGCCTTCTCCTCCATGGGCCCGCTCGTGCGGTCCCATGGTCTGAAGCCCGACCTGTCCGCCCCCGGCGTCGACATCAACGCCGCGGCCTCGCAGTCGGTCCCCGGCATCGAGGGCATGTACCAGCAGATGTCCGGTACGTCGATGGCGACCCCGCACGTCGCCGGCGCCGCGGCGATCCTGAAGCAGCGTCACCCCGAGTGGTCCGGCCGGCGCATCAAGGACGTGCTGATGAGCTCGTCCGAGCGGCTGCCCGGCTACACGCCGTACGAGCAGGGCACCGGGCGCCTCGACGTCAAGGCCGCCATCGGCACGACGATCGAGGCCACCGGCTCCGTCGAGGTCGCGTCGTACGACTGGCCGCACAGCGCCGAGGACGCGGTGGCGGAGCGCACCCTCACCTACCACAACACCGGTGACGACGACGTCACGCTGAACCTGGCGACCGACACGGACGCGGCCGCCTACACCTTGTCCACGTCGGAGCTGACCGTCCCGGCCGGCTCCACCGCCGAGGCGGTCCTCTCGATCGACCCGTCGAAGGTCGCGGACGACACCCGGTTCTCCGGCCAGGTCGTCGCCACCGACGCGTCCGGCACGACGGTGGCCCACACCGGCTTCGCCGTGCACAAGGAGCAGGAGCTCTACGACCTCACGCTCCGCCTTCGCGACCGTGCGGGTCGGCCCATGGACGGCACCGTGGTCTTCGCGGCGCTCGGCGACCCGCAGCTCGGGCTCGTCCAGGTCTCCGGCGGGACCACGCTTCGGCTGCCCCCGGGCAACTACACCGCATGGACCTCCGCCGACATCGACGGCGACCGCCCCGACTCGAAGGCCGTCGCCTTCCTCGCGGCACCCGAGACGATCCTCGACAAGGCCACCACCGTCACCCTCGACGCCTCGAAGGCCCGCAAGGTCAGCGTGCGCACCCCGCGGGAGACCGAGACCCGCCAGCTCCGCTACGACATGGCGCGCACGTCCCCCGAGGGCGTGGTCCAGCGTGACGCCTTCCAGATCCCGCTGACCTATGACCAGCTGTGGGTCAGCCCGACGAAGAAGGTCACCGAGGGCGGTTTCAGCTTCCTCACCCGCTGGCGCCAGAGCGAGGAACTGATCGGCCTGAGTGCCGACGGCCACGACGTCCCGGTCACGGTGCAGAACGGCTCGGCCGTCGCCGAGGACAGCGAGCAGAAGCTCACCGGCGTCTTCGCCGGCAACGGAGCCGCGGCCGACTACAAGGGCCGCAGCGCCAAGGGCAAGGCCGTCGTCGTCACCCGCAGTGAGGCCGTCCCGCCCGCCGAACGGCTGGCCAACGCACTCGCGGCGGGCGCGAAGGCGCTCTTCGTCGTCAACGACGGCCGCGGAGTCGCGATGGAGAGCTACGCGCCCTACGGCGAGGAAACCACCATCCCGGTCGCCTCGGTGCGGAAGGCCGCGGGCGAGACGCTGGTCAGGGCGGCGCAGCGCGGCAGGAAGCTCTCCGTCGACCAGAAGGAGTTCGCCTCGTACCTCTACGACCTGGTGGACCGTCACGAGGGCGCCGTCCCGGACCGCTCGCTGGCCTTCGCCCCGTCGGTCCGCCGGCTGGCGAAGGTGGAGAACACCTTCTACGGCCACAAGGCGACGCTCGGCGGCGGCTACCGCTACGACATCCCGGACTACGGCCCCGGTCTCGGCTCCGAGGAGTACGAGAAGCACCCGGGCACCCGCACCGAGTGGGTCACCCCGCTCCCCGGTGACTCCTTCTGGTACGAGAACCACTCGGTCCTGAACGCCGACGCCTCCGACCGTGCGCACGAGATGCGCAGCGCCGAGCTCGACTACACGGCGGGCCGGACCTACCGCGCCGACTGGTTCGCCCCGGTGACCGGCCCCCGCCTCGGTACCGGCTACTGGGGTCCGTTCCGCACCGCGTACAACGACGTCCAGTTCAACATCACGCCGTGGACCGACTCGGGCGAAGGCCACTCCGGCTCGATGCCCGCGGACGAGTACGACACCACGTCCTACGCCTTCTACCAGGGCGACACCCTGATCGAGAAGGGCGTGGGCCGGGCCGGTCACGCCTGGGACCTGTCGCCCGAGAAGGTGCCGTACCGCCTGGTCATCGACTCGGCGCGGGACGAGGCCACGTGGAAGACCTCGACCCGGACGCACACCGAGTGGGGTTTCGTCTCGGGTGCTCTGCCCGAGGGCACGCGGCAGGCCGACATCCCGCTGCTCCAGCCGGCCTACGACGTGGACACCGACCTGGCAGGTGACGCCGAGGCCGGCAAGCAGGTCGAGGTCGGCATCGAGGTGGGCACGCAGGCGTGGCTGGACGGTGCGGTGAAGGCGGCCAGGGCCTCCCTGTCGGTGAGCTACGACGAAGGCAGGACCTGGAGCGCGGCGCAGCTGCGCAAGGGCTCGCCGGGTGAGTGGACCGCGAAGTTCAGGACACCGAAGCGCGCCGGCTCCGTCTCGCTCAGGGCACGCGCCGAGGGCCCCGGCGGCCTGACCGTCGACCAGGAGGTCATCAGGGCCTTCGGGCTGAAGTGACCTGCTGAACAGCCCTGTCGAGGTGGTCCCGCGCCCTGCCCGGGGTGCGGGGCCATCTCGGCGTGCGGCAGGCGGGTGCCGCCCGAAACGCGCCGGGCGGTGCACGGTCCGCCCGGGTGCCGGCGGCAGGACCAGGCAGTTCTTCCCCCGGCGCCGGCCGCACCGGGAGGCGCCCTTCACCGCCGCCCGTCGGCGGAGTGTGCCCTTCCGGGAGAGTGCTCCGCATCTCGACCGGGTGCGCGAACGGTGTACGAGCGCCCTCCGGCCCTCCGGGGGCGCCGCCCCCGGGCAGGCCCAGGACGCGTCCGGGGGACTGGGCGGCGGTGCTCGGCGGGCAGGAGCGGGGGCGCCGGATCCGGCGCCCCCGCTCCTGCCTCAGCGACCGGACTGCAGTGCGGCCCAGGTGCCGGAGCCGACGCTGCCGTCGGCCTGCAGGCTTCGTGAGCTCTGGTAGTCGCGCACGGCCTTGTCGGTGTTCGTACCGAAGGCCCCGTCGGCGGCCACGGTTCTGCCCAGCGCCGCGGTCAGTGCCCGCTGCAGCCGCTTCACCGCGTCGCCCGAGGCGCCCGTGGTGAGTGCCGGGGTGCTGCCGGCGGAGAGCAGCGCCGTCCAGGTCTTCGGGCCGACCCTGCCGTCGGCGGCGAGGCCGCGCGCGGTCTGGAACGCCCGTACGGCGCTCTCGGTGGTGGTGCCGAAGACGCTGTCCTCGGCACCCGCCTCGTAGCCCTGCCGGTTGAGGAGCGTCTGGACGGCCTTCACCTGTGGCCCCGTCGAACCCTTCTGCTGGGTGGTGTACGACCCGAAGCTCAGCCCGTCGGCCCCGCTGCCGGAGCCGCCGACGAGCTGCATGTAGTAGGTCCAGTTCCAGTTGACACCCGGGTCGGTGTGGTCGTTCCCGGGGGCCTCGCTGTGCCCGATGACGTGTGAACGGTCCTTGGGAATGCCGTAACGGTCGCACAGGTACTTCGTCAGAGCCGCCGAGGAGCGGTACATCGTGTCGGTGAACCACGACGGGTCGTCGACGAATCCCTCGTGCTCGATGCCCAGCGACGAGGCGTTCGCGCTCCTGGCGTGGTACGCGGTGTCCTTGTCGCGCACCATCTGGGTGATCTGGCCGTCCGAGGAACGGACCACGTAGTGGGAGCTGACCTTCGACGCCGGGTTCTGGAACCAGCTGATGGTCCCGGCGTAGGAGCCCTGCGTGACGTGGACGACCACCTTGTCCACCGCCGCGGTACGGCCCGTCGCGAAGTTGCCGGAGTCGGCGGCCACCCAGAGGGCCGGAGGATAGTCCGGGCTCGGGGCGGCGATGTCGGCCTTCGCCAGGGGGCCCTTGTCCGGGGACACCGGGCGTGAGGCGACCGTGATCCGCTCGCCGCCGGCGACGGTGGCCCGCAGCCCCTGTGCGAGGAAGGTGTAGACGGTGTCCGCGTAGAGGGCGGCGACGGGGCCCTGGGCTCCGCTGTAGCGGGCCACGGCCGGGTACCAGGCGTCGATGTCCGCCCGCTCGGCCCTGTCCAGGCCCAGCGCGTCGGCGTGGCTCCGCAGCACGGCCGCGCCGCCCAGGATGTTGGTCTCGTCGTCCTTGCGCAGATCGTCCGTGGACTCGCCCGTCAGTGCGGCGGCCTTCTCCAGGGAACGACTGGAGGGGTTGCTGACGAGGTGCATCACGCCGAAGCCGTTGTCCTGGCTGGGGCGCCCGTCGTGTCCGTCGAGGTGCGTCTCGCCGTAGCCGACGGCGGCGAGCAGGTCACGTGGTACGTCGAATTTCCCGGCGGCCCGTTCGAAGGCCTGGTTCAGGGGGTTCTCGTCGGCGGGGACGGCGGTGGCCGGATGGCCGGCGGCGACGAGGGCGGTGACGGTGAGGGAGGCCAGAACGGCTGCGCGGCCTCGGGTGTGGCCGGCGGGGCGTCGGGACATACCTGCTCCAGGTCTGTGGGGGGAGGAAGGCCGCCGGACCGGTCGGGGCGGGCCGGGGGCCGCTGAGCCCGCACAGGCTACCTATCTGATTTGGGCATGACAATAAGGTGCTCTCGTGTCCGGAGCGCTTTCACTCCGATGGAGTTGAGGCCCGGCCGAGGTGCACCCGGGTGCGCCGTCACCCCCTCGGAGGATGACGGCACGCGGATGCGGCTACCAGCGGTCCCGGTGGACCACATCGGCGACCGGGCGGCGGCGCACCGGTCCGAAGTTGCCCTGCGGCCACCCCACCGGAATGGCGGCGAAGGTGTGCGTGTCCGAGGGGATCCCGAGGACCTTCTTCCACTCCTGCTCCAGCATCAGATGCCAGATGGTGAGGTTGGCCGCGAGCCCCAGTGCCCGCGCCGCGAGGAGGATGTTCTGAACGCCGGGATAGACGCAGGAGCCCTCCGCGAGGGCCTGGAAACGGGTCTGTGTATCCGCCATGTGCTCCAGGCCCGCCGGGCCGAGTGACTCGGCGTAGACGCCCAGGCCCTCCTCGTCGAACTGCGGCTCCGGGAACGCGTAACAGGGAATGATCAGTGCCGGGGTGTCCGCGAAGTGGTCGCGCTGGTACTCGATCGCCGCCACCATCCGCCCGTACGCCGCGCCGTCCATGCCCTTCGGCGCGTGCTTGCCCGTCGTCGCGAGGTAGGCGTCCACACACCGCTTCCAGAGCGGCGCCAGCTCGGCCATCACCGCGCGGTCGGTGACGACCACGTACTCGTAGCGCTGCATGTTGCCGCCGCTCGGCCCCCAGACCGCGGCCTGGATCAACTGGTCGATCGTCTCGTCCGGGACGGGGTCCGGCTTGAGGCGGCGCATGGCGCGCATGGTGGACATCGTCGGGAAGAGGGCGGGCCCGCCGGGGCCGGGCGCGCCGGCGTACACCGTTTCGAAGGTCATGATCGCGGAGTGTACGGCTCGGTGTCCGTCACAGGGAGCCCTGTTGCGGCCCCGGCCCTCCTCGGCCCGGTTGCGGCGAGGGCAGGGAAGCGGTCCGTGCCCATCCGGACGTCCACCGGGGGACGTCCGGCGGATTCGGGTACCGGAGCGGGCGGGTGAGCCGATCCGCCGTTCGGCCCGGCGGAAGCAGTGCCCGAGTCGCCACCGCGCTCCGGTCCGCCCACCACACGCCGGTGAGCTCCCGGGGCGAGCCGGCGGCCCGCCCCGGGGCCGGCCCCGGACGCGTCAGTGACGGTGGCCCTTCCCCTTCACGTCGATGCGCACGATCTGCGGGTCGTGGTCGCTCGCCTGGTCGGCGAACTCGGCGTTGATGTGCACCACGTCGTAGTCGAAACGGCGGACGGCGGGACTGGTCAGGATGTGGTCCAGGGTCTGCGAGTTGCCGTCGTAGACGTAGCTGTACTGCTCGCCCGCGGGCAGCGTCGTGATCAGCGGCCTGAGCACCTTGCCACTGGTCAGCGCCTTCATGGTGGGGGAGAAGGCGAAGTCGTTCAGGTCGCCGAGTGTGACGACCCGAGCCGACCTGTCCGCCGTCAGGAGCGAGGTGACGAAGGTGTTCACCTCCGTCGCCTGCCGCACGCGCTGCGTCTCCGAGCCGCGCACCGGCTCCTGGTAGCGGCCGTGCAGCGACTGGTCGCCGCCCTTGGAGGCGAAGTGGTTGGCGATGACGAAGACGCTCTCACCGCGGAAGCGGAACTCGCCTGCCAGTGGCTTGCGGCTGTTGTCCCACGCCGTGCTCGTGGGGTTGATCCGGCCGGGCGAGACGGAGAGGGCGGCACCCTTCTTCGTCTTCACCGCCTGCACGGCGGTGGTGGCGTCGCCGCCCGCGCGGTCCACGAAATCGACCCGGTCGGGGTCGAAGAGGAAGACGTTACGGATGTTGCCGCCGGGCTCGCCGCCGTCCCGGCCGTCCTGAGGAGCCACATAACGCCAGGCGTACCGGGGTCCGCCCGCCGCGACGACCGCGTCCGTGAAGCGCTTCAGCGTCGCCTCGGAACCCACGGTGCCGTCGTTCACCGCACCGTTGTCGTCCTGGATCTCCTCCAGGGACACGATGTCCGGTGACGCGAGGCTGACCGCCACGCCGTGGGCGAGCGTGTCGAACTTGGCCTGCTCGTCGGCCGCGTCGAGGTTCTCCACGTTGTACGTGGCGACGGCGAGTTCCTTGCGCTTCTGCTTGCGTGTCACCTCGCGTTCCAGGCCGTTGTCCTTCAGCGTGCCCAGCTCGGTGGCCTGCACGTTGTAGCCGCCGTACGACGCGTAGTCGACGACGCCCGTGGTGGAGCCGGACAGCACGTCACCCACATCGGCGACCGGTACGGGCTGCGCGGTGTTCAGCGACATCACCTTGAGGCGGCCGGTGTTCCGGTCCTCGTAGGAGGCGTACAGGGTGCCGCCGCGCCGGGTCGGGTTCTCCCGGGGCTTCACCGTGACCCAGACCTCGTCGTACGCGGTCGTCGCGCCCGTCACCCGGGTGTCGGACATCGTGACGCGGACGCCCTCCAGCGACTCGTACAGATCCAGGGCGTACGTCTCCGGGGCGAGGGTGAGCGCCTCGATCGAACCGCCGCCGGCCGTCGGCACATAGGCGTCCGGCACCGAGGAGGCGTTCAGGACGGCCGCCTCCGGCAGCGGGTTGCCCGAGGAGAGGACCGTGGTCAGCGGAGCCGTGATCTGGGTGAGCGACTGGGCACCGGTTGCCGGGTAGTACTCGGCGACCTTGCCGCTGACCAGCACCGAGTCGCCGACGGCGACGGTGGGGGCCGTGGAGCCGGTGTAGACGAACAGGCCCTCGCTCGTGCGGGCGTCGCCGTCCGGCGCGGTGTCCTGGATCCAGAAGCCGCGTGAACCCGTGGTCCGTACGCCGGTGACCACGCCGGGGACTCCGGTGACGGGTTTCCCGGCGAGCGGGGAGAGCCGGGTCGTGCCCTGGATGTCGTGCACCCGCACCGCGCCCGGCTCGGCCGGCCCGCCGGGTCCGCCCGGTCCGGAGCCGCCGGGGATCTCGCCCGCCGCGTTGACGGGTGTCGGGGCGCCCGCGGTCAGGTCGGCGGCGTTGTCGTCCGTGTCCGCCAGGGACGTGCCGCGCGCCACGGAGGCGGTGGCGGAGGCGCCGGCCGCGGGGCCGCTGCCCTCGCGCACGACGGCGGAGCCGTAGCCGACGAGGTCGACGATGCGGGCGTCGGCGGCGCAGTCCGCCGCGGTCCTGCAGGTCAGCGGGGTGGTGCCGGAGACGAGTGCGACGGTGCCGCTCGCCGCGGACATCGCGACCGCCCCGGTCGCGTCGGCGGTGGGCAGGGCCACCGTCCCACCGGCGCCCATGGCCTGCGCGACGAGGTAGCGGCCACCCGGTGCGACGGTGCCGGACAGTCCGGAGACCTGCCACAGGGAACCGGCGGAGGGCGCGCCCGGCAGGTACTGGACGCTGAAGCCGGACAGGCCGAAGGCGCTCCCGCCGGCGTTGGCCAGCTCGATGTAGTCACGGGTGAGCGTCGCGCCGGAGTTTCCCCCGCCGCCGTACACCTCGGAGATGACGGCCGACGACGACGGTGCCGCGAAGGCGGCGGGCAGCGCGGTCACCGAGAGGGTCACGGCGACGGCGGCGGCCAGCAGGGCGGAGCCGGGTCTGGCTATGTGCACGGGAACTGCCCCCAAGAAAGTGTAGTGAGGGGCCAAAAGCTATGCGCGTAGACCGGACGTGGCAAGAGACCGGAGTTTAATTCCGGGCGTCATTCCCCGTGCTCGCACCACAGTTCGGAGCCGGACGGGGTGGCTTCCGGTGCGGGCCTGCCCGCCGGCCGGCCACGGGCGCCCTGGCGCCGTCGGCCGGAGCGGTGGCCTGTGACGCTCCTCGGCATGCCGGAAACGGCCCCGGCGCAGGGCTGGCTCCGCGGCCCGGGAGCCCACCGCGCGGTCAGGCGGGCGCCGACGGCTTCGGCATCATGCCCGCCGTGCTCCCCTCCCGACCGGAGGCGTTCGCGGACAAGGCCGTCCAGATCCTCCAGGAGCGGGTCCTGTCCCGCCCCGGACGGACCGGAACGCCCCTGCGCGAGCACTACGGCCTGACCGGGCCGGCCGGCTGTTCGAGACCGCCGGCATCCGTGACGCCCGCACCGGCATCGGTCCCGCGGCGGCGGCCCGGTGAGCGGCTCCCCGGCACCGGGCCCGGGGCGGGGAGGCGGCGCCAGGGATCAGCGCCAGGGAGGGTTCCGCCAGGGGCTGCCTCCGCTCTCCGCCAGCAGGCGGTGCGCCGTGACATTGTCCTGGTGGTAGTCGCCGTAGTCCTCACCGTCGAACCGCAGCACACGGCCCAGTGCGTACCCCGCGGAGAATTCCTCCCAGGCGCGGTAGGCCGACTTGCTCAGCGCACCGGTGTACACGATGGCCTGCTCCGCCTCGTGCGGGACGCAGAAGCGGGCGGAGAGCCCTCGTCCGGCCAGGTTCACAGCGCGCCCGTAGTCGTAGGCGACCGTCGTGGAGACCCGGCCGGCCCGGTGGGTCAGCAGCCGGCCGCCCTGCGGACCGCCGGTCCGCGCGTACGCCTTCAGCCACGCCCGACGGCGCACCGGCCCCGCCTCGAGGGTGACGGCGTACGGCGTGCCCGGATCGACCGCCAGCCACCGCACCCCGTCCGGCCAGCGGCGCGCGAGGTCCTCGCGTCCGGTTGCCTCGAACACCCAGCCGGGGTGCCAGGGAGGCAGCACGCCGCAGGTCAGCACCGCGACACACGTGCGGCCCGGCGCCGCGGGACCGGGCTGCGTGGGGGGGCGGGGGAGTGAAACCCGGGGTGTCCGCGTGCAGCCGGGCGACGAGGACGAGGAGCCTGCTCCCGGCCAGGGCGTCCAGCAGTGTGTTCCGGCCGCCGCCGCTCCGCGCAGCAGCCACTCCGTCCCGGTCGGCGCGCCTGCCTCGGGCGTCGCCGCCCCCGGCACCCCCCGCGCCCGTGGTTCCCGTCACGGTCGGATCCTGCGGAACACCTCCGGCAGCCTGAGCGGGGGCCCGGAAGTCCCGTTCCTAGGAGGCCGGTGGGGCGGACGGCGCCGGGGCGGGGTGCACGGCCAGGGTGAAGGAGTGCCCCGCCGGGTCCGCGTACACGCGGACGTCCCGAGGACCGCTGTTGTCCCTGGCCTCCACAGGCCGGGCGCCCAGCCCGACCGCCTCGCGCTCGGCCTCGTCCATGTCGCCCCGGTCCACCAGGATGCGCAGGTGGGCCTGTTGGGAGTCCTCGGGGCGGGGCCAGCTCGGCGGCGCGTAGCCATGATCGCGGCGGATCGCCAGACACACACCGCTGTGGCCGACGATCTCGACGAAGTCGGGGTCGTCCCCGACGCGCGTCTCGGCGTCCAGAAGAGCCGCGTAGAACTCGGCGAGCTCCACGGGCTCGGAACAGTCCAGGACCAGAACACTCGTTTTCGCGACAGTCATGCCTCCACGGGTACCCGCGAAGCGACCGGACAGGCCGGATGACGGCTGACAGGGGACCGCCGGCCCACCGTACGGCGCGCCCGGGGTGACGATCGGGACCCCGCGTCCTAGGGTGCGGGTCATGGCAGCGAGCACGGGGAACCGGGACACGGCCTCCTCCGGCACCCGGCCCGGCGACTCCCGTCGCTGGCATGCGCTGGCCGTCTGCCTGGTGGCGGGCTTCATGACGCTGCTGGACGTCTCCATCGTCAATGTGGCGCTGCCGTCCATCAAGGAGGGCCTCGACACCCCGGAATCCGACCTCCAGTGGGTCCTGTCCGGATACGCGCTCGCCTTCGGTCTGGTCCTCATCCCCGGCGGACGCCTGGGGGACGCGAGGGGGCGGCGCGCGGTGTTCATGGCGGGGCTGGCCCTCTTCACACTGGCCTCCGCCGCCTGCGGGGCCGCCCAGTCGAGCCTCTGGCTCGTCGTCGCCCGGCTCCTCCAGGGCGCGGCAGGCGGACTGCTCTCACCCCAGATCTCCGCACTGATCCAGCAGATGTTCTCCGGACGCGAGCGGGGCCGCGCCTTCGGCATGTTCGGCACGGTGGTCGGCATCTCCACCGCTGTCGGCCCGCTGCTGGGCGGCCTCCTGATCCAGGGCGCCGGGGCGCAGGAAGGCTGGCGCTGGGTGTTCTACGTCAATCTGCCGATCGGGATCGTCTGTCTCCTGCTGGCCCGGCGGCTCCTCCCCGACACGCCTACGGCGACCCGGGTACGCCCCCGCGACCTGGACCCCGTCGGAGTCCTGCTGCTGGGAGCGGGGGTCCTTGCCCTGCTGCTGCCGTTCGTCCAGGCCCAGCAGTGGCCGGGCGAGGAGAAGTGGCTGCTCGTGGCGGTCGCGGCGGTCCTGCTCACCGCTTTCGCCACCTGGGAGTCCCGCTGCACGCGACACGGCGTCCAGCCGGTGCTGAACCTCTCACTCTTCCGGCTCCGGTCCTTCTGGCTCGGCTGCCTGATGATCCTCCTGTACTTCGCCGGCTTCACCTCGATCTTCTTCATCAGCACGCTCTACCTGCAGTCCGGGCTGCACTACAGCGCCCTGGAGGCGGGTCTGGCGATCACCCCGTTCGCCCTGGGCGCCGGCGCGTCGGCGAGCATCGGCGGCCGGCTGGTCGGCCGCTTCGGGCGGCCCCTCATCGTCGTGGGGCTCACCATGGTGGCCGCCGGACTCGGGCTGACCGCGCTGGCCGCGCATCTGGTGCCGGGCCGGGGCGCCGGGCTCGCGATGGCGGCTCCGCTGCTGCTGGCAGGCCTGGGCAGCGGACTCGTCATCGCACCCAACCAGACCCTCACCCTCGCCGAGGTGCCGGTCGAGAACGGGGGCAGCGCCGGCGGCACCCTCCAGACCAGCCAGCGCGTCGGCTCGTCCATCGGGATCGCCGCGGTGGGATCGCTCTTCTTCGCCCAGCTGGGCCCCGGCGACTGGGCGACGGCCTACGACCACGGGCTGCTCGTCTCGGTCGCGTTCGTCCTCGCCGCCCTGATCGTGGCACTGGCCGATGTCGCGGCGGGCAGGCGGGGAAGGAAACGTGTCCAGACGTCCGGCACCACCGACGCCCCGAGGGGAACACCATGAGCGACAACGAGGACCGGGCACAGGGCGGGAACACCGCGTACGGCCGCAAGCCCTTCAAACGTTCCCGCAGTCACTTCGCCGACCGCATCACCGCCGACGGCCGGGACGGCTGGCCGGTCGAGGCCGGGCGTTACCGGCTGGTCGTCAGCCGGGCCTGCCCCTGGGCGAGCCGGGCCCTGGTCTCACGCCGGCTGCTCGGGCTGGAGAACGCCCTCTCACTGGCCGTCACCGACCCCATCCAGGACGACCGCAGCTGGCGCTTCACCCTCGACGAGGGCGGCAAGGACCCGGTGCTCGGCATCGGCTACCTGAGCGAGGCCTACGAGGCACGGGAACGCGACCATCCGGGCGGGGTCAGTGTGCCCGCGGTCGTCGACGTACCGACCCGGGCCCTGGTCACCAACGACTACCAGCAGATCACGCTCGACCTCGCCACCGAATGGACCGACCTGCACCGTCCCGGCGCCCCCGACCTCTATCCGGAGCGGCTGCGCGACGAGATCGACACGGTGATGGACGGTGTCTACAGGGACGTCAACAACGGCGTCTACCGCGCGGGATTCGCCGCCGGGCAGGGTGAGTACGAGGCGGCGTACGTCGATGTGTTCCGCCGCCTGGACCTCCTCTCCGAACGTCTCGCCGGTCAGCGCTACCTGGTCGGCGACACGATCACCGAGGCGGACATCCGGCTGTTCACGACGCTGGTGCGCTTCGACTCCGTCTACCACGGGCACTTCAAGTGCAACCGCTCCAAGATCGCCGAGGACCCCGTCCTGTGGGCGTACGTCCGCGATCTCTACCAGACCCCAGGGTTCGGCGACACCGTGGACTTCGACCACATCAAGCGGCACTACCACCAGGTGCACACCGGTATCAACCCGACCGGCATCGTGCCGCTCGGCCCCGACCTGTCGGGCTGGCTGACCCCGCACCACCGCGAGCAGCTGGGCGGCCGCCCCTTCGGCGACGGCACCCCGCCCGGGCCGGTCCCGCCCGGCGAGGAGGTCCCGGCGCGGGGACGGCCCTGAACGGACCGCTCCACACGCGGCGGCGCCCCGGTTCACTCCACACGCGGCGGCGCCGCGTTCGCGGCCGCCAGCGGGGAGCGGGCCAGGACGACACAGCCGACGGCGATCAGAGCCACCCCGGCCAGCTGGGGCAGCAGCCACCATCCGGACCGCAGCTCCTCACCGAACAAGGTCACCCCGTAGGTGATGCTGATCAGCGCGTCCCCGAGCGTCAGCATCGGCTGCACCGCCACCAGCGTGCCGGCCTGGAGCGCGTTCTGGAGGAGGAACAGCGCCCCCACGCCGGCCACCACGGTGGCGTACAGCTGCCACGCCGTCAGCAGACCGAGCGCCCCCTCGCCGTCGAGCTGCGACATGGCGTCCTTCATCAGCGCGGCGGTCAGCGCGTAACCGCACGCCGCGGCCAGTCCCAGCAGGGCGGCCCGGGCATCGCCGGCGGTGCCGAGCGCCGAGACGATCAGCACGGCCTCGAAGGCCCCGGTCGCCACCAGGGCCGGGATCCAGGCCGCCCCCTGGACGTCCTCGCTGCCGCCGACCGGTGCGGCGGCAGCCATCCCCAGGGCCAGGCCCAGCGTCACAGCGGCCACCCCGGCCCACACCTGGCGCGGCACACCGACCCGCATCACGTATCCGGCGACGACCAGAGTCGCCGGCAGTTCGATCACGAAGATCGGCTGGACCACGGCGATGGGTCCCGTGGCCAGGGCCACCGCCTGACAGACGGCCGCGACGACCACGAGAGCGATCCCGGCGAGCCACACCTTCTGCCGCAGCAGATGCCCGAACAACGACAGACGCATCGCCTCGCCGTCCGGCACACCGAGGGCGGCCCGGCGCTGCAGCACCGAAGCGGTGCCGTTGCTGAGAGCGGTCAGGACGGCGAACAGGACACTGATCACCGCCCCATCATGGGGGCAGGCACCGTCCCGTCGGCGGTGCTGCGGGATGTGGGGGTGTCGCCCGTTCCGGGCCGGTGCCCGCGGTGCCCGGGTAATCTGCGGGCCATGGACGCCGCACACGCTCCCGTGCTCTCCACCCGCGCACTCAACAGGGCGACGACGGCGCGCCAGTTGCTGCTCCGGCGCACCGCCGTCCCGGTGAAGGACGCCGTCAGCCGGCTGGTCGGTCTCCAGGCCCAGAACACCAGGCCGCCGTACTTCCAGCTCTTCTCCAGGCTGGAGGGCTTCGACCCGGCCTCGCTCTCGGCACTGATGGAGTCCCGTGAGGTGGTCAGGATCGTCACCCTGCGCTCCACCATCCACACGCACACCGCCGAGGACGCCCTCACACTGCGTCCCCTGGTCCAGCCGGCGCGTGACCGGGAGCTGAACATGTTCCGGAACGGGCTCACGGGTGTGGACCTGGACCGGCTCGCCTCGCTCGCCAGGGAACTGGTCGAGGAACGCCCGCGCACCATGAAGGAACTCCGGGAGGAACTGCTCCCGCACTGGCCGGAGGCCGACCCCCGGGCACTCGCGGTCGCCGCCCGCTGCCGGCTGCCCCTGGTCCAGGTGACTCCGCGCGGACTGTGGGGGCGCGGTGGCCAGGTCGCCCTGACGACCGCGGAGCACTGGCTGGACAGCCCCGCACGACCGGCGGCCTCCCCCGACGCGACCGTGCTGCGCTACCTCGGCGCCTTCGGACCGGCCTCGGTGAAGGACATGCAGATGTGGTCCGGACTCACCCGGATGCGTGAGGTCTTCGAACGCCTGCGGCCCGGCCTCGTCGTCTTCCGCGACGAGAACGGCGTCGAACTCTTCGACCTGCCCGGCGCCCCGCGCCCCGACCCCGACACCCCTGCCCCGCCGCGCTTCCTCCCCGAGTTCGACAACGTCCTGCTCGGCCACGCCGACCGGACCCGGGTGATCCCGCCCGAGTACAAGGGACGCAACGGCGTCGGCAACCAGTCCTACGGGACCGTCCTGGCCGACGGTTTCCTGGCCGCGCTCTGGCGCATCGAGGAGAGCACGGACACGGCGGTCATCACCGTGCAGGCCCTGGGCGAGCTCGGCCCGGCCGCACGCGAGGAGATCACCCAGGAGGCCGTGGACATGGCGGCGGTGATGTCCCCGGCGCCCGCCTGTGACGTCCGGTTCGACACCTTCGTCGACTTCGGGGACTGAGAAGTCCCGGGCGGGCCGGGAACCGGGGGACCGAAGCGTGTCAGGCCGACGCGGCCGGCCCCGGCCCACGCCCGGCCCGGCTCAGGGCAACAGTCCCGCACGGCGTGCCGCCACCACCGCCTCGAGCCGGGTGTGCGCACCCAGCTTCCGCATCGCGGACCGCAGATAGCTCTTCACCGTCTCCGGCCGCAGCCCCAGCCGTTCGGCCGCGGCGGCGTTCGTCGCGCCCGACGCCACGCAGGCCATCACATCCACCTCACGCGGTGCCAGTCGCACCCGCCCGGCCGCCGGATTCCCGCCCGCCCCCGCAGCCGACGCCAGCCGCCCGCACACGGTGAGCAGTTCGCCACGCAGCATCGGGTCCACGATCTTCGGGGCCAGCGCGCGCAGCTCGCGATGTGCCTCGCGGACGTCCTCCCAGGCACCGGGGTCCGTGCCGGGCTCGGTGAACTGTTCCCGGGTGGCCGCCAGGAGCTGCTGCACCTCGTCCCGGACGGCCAGGGCCTGTTCCACGTCCCGTGCCGCGGAGGCCGTCGCGTCGAACGTCCGGTCCCCGAGCGCCAGCGGCTCGCGCAGCGCCCCGTACAGCACACCGCGCACCACCCGGCGTACGACGACGGGCACCGCGACGACCGAGCGCAGGCCCTCCGCCGCGACGGCTGTGTCGTACTCATGGCTGATGTGGCGCGACGTGGGGTAGTCCGTGACCGCGCACGGGCGTGACAGGGCGATCGCCTTGCCGCCGAGCCCGCTCCCCGCCGAGACGACGAGCCCGCGCAGCGCGGGGGTCCGTGCCCCGCTCAGCTCGGCGAGCCGGGCGTGGCGGGTGTCGGACAGGAGCCCGCCGAAGACCACCGGCAGCCCACTGGTCCGGCGCAGCCTCAGCAGGGCTGCCCGCAGCTCGGTCACCCCGCCCGGTTCCTGCACGCCGATGACTCCCGCCCTGCCGGCCCCACCCCTGTCCGGGGGTGGTGAGATCTGGGTCACTGTTCACATGATGTTAAAGGACGGGTTCACGACGAGGAGGGCACATGCCGGCAACGAGTGCGACAGAGACGTTCCGGGCGGCCCGGGACTTCCTGATCGAGCACCGTGAGGACTACACCACGGCGTACGAGGGCTTCAGCTGGCCCCGGCCCGACCACTTCAACTGGGCGCTCGACTGGTTCGACGTCATCGCCGAGAACAACGACCGCACCGCCCTGCACATCGTGGAGGAGGACGGAGGGCGCACCGAGGTGTCCTTCGCCCGGATGGCGGCCCGCTCCAACCGGGCGGCGAACTGGCTGAGGGCACAGGGTGTGGCCGCGGGCGACCGGATCCTCGTCATGCTCGGCAACCAGGTCGAGCTGTGGGAGACGGCGCTGGCCGCGATGAAGCTGCGCGCCGTCGTCATCCCCGCCACCCCGATGCTGGGGCCGGTGGACCTGCGGGACCGGGTCGAGCGGGGAAAGGTCCGCCACGCCCTCGTACGCTCGGCGGACACCGCGAAGTTCGACGAGGTGCCCGGCGGCTACACCCGTATCGCCGTCGGCGCGGACACCGCGGGCTGGCTCTCCTACGGCGGGGCCGACGACGCGCCCGAGACCTTCACCCCGGACCGGGAGACGGACGCCGACGAACCCCTGATGCTCTACTTCACCTCGGGCACCACGGCGAGCCCCAAGCTCGTCGAGCACACCCATGTCTCGTATCCGGTCGGCCACTTGTCGACGATGTACTGGATCGGCCTCAAGCCCGGCGACGTCCATCTCAACATCTCCTCACCCGGCTGGGCCAAGCACGCCTGGTCGAACCTCTTCGCGCCGTGGAGCGCCGAGGCCACCGTCTTCATCTTCAACTACACCCGGTTCGACGCCGCCCGGCTGATGGCGGAGATGGACCGCTCGGCGGTCACCGGCTTCTGCGCCCCGCCGACGGTCTGGCGGATGCTGATCCAGGCCGACCTGGCACAGCTCAGGACGCCGCCGCGCGAGGTCGTCGCGGCCGGCGAGCCGCTGAACCCCGAGGTCATCGAGAGCGTGCGCCGTGCCTGGGGCGTCACCATCCGCGACGGCTTCGGCCAGACCGAGACCGCCGTGCAGGTGGCCAACACACCGGGCCAGCGGCTCAAGGCGGGCTCCATGGGACGGCCCAGCCCCGGGTTCAAGGTCGAACTGCTCGATCCGGTCACCGGTGCGCCGGGCGCGGCCGAGGGCGAGATCTGCCTCGACCTGTCCGGCGCCCCCGTCGGCCTGATGACCGGCTACCACGGGGACCCGGAACGCACGGCGCAGGCCATGGCGGGCGGTTACTACCGCACGGGTGACATCGGCACACGGGACGAGGACGGCTACCTCACCTATGTGGGGCGGGCCGACGACGTCTTCAAGGCCTCCGACTACAAGATCTCACCGTTCGAGCTGGAGAGCGCCCTGCTGGAGCACGAGGCGGTCGCCGAGGCCGCGGTCGTGCCCGCTCCCGACCCGGTGCGGCTCTCCGTCCCGAAGGCGTACGTGGTGCTCGCCGAGGGCTGGGAGCCGGGACCCGGCACGGCCAAGGTGCTGTTCGAGCATTCCCGGGCGGTCCTCGCCCCGTACAAACGCGTCCGCCGGCTGGAGTTCGCCGAACTGCCCAAGACCGTCTCGGGCAAGATCCGCAGGATCGAGCTGCGCGAGCGCACGGCGCAGGGCACCGGCACCGAGTTCGACGAGGGGGACCTGCGATGAGCGGTCTCTCGTACGCACATGGCACCGGCGGCACCCCTCTGCTCGGCGACACCATCGGACGCAACCTGGACCGGGCGGTCGAGGCCTTCGGGGAGCGGGAGGCCCTGGTCGACGTGGCGTCCGGACGCCGCTGGACCTACACCGGATTCGGGGCCGCCGTCGAGGAGCTCGCCCGCGGGCTGATGGCGTCCGGAGTCGCCAAGGGCGACCGGGTCGGCATCTGGGCGGTCAACTGCCCGGAATGGGTCCTCGTCCAGTACGCCACCGCCCGTGTCGGCGCCGTGATGGTCAACATCAATCCCGCCTACCGTGCGCACGAGCTGGAGTACGTGCTGCGGCAGGCCGGGATATCCGTCCTGGTCGCCTCGCTCGCCCACCGCACCGGCGACTACCGCGCACTCGTGGACCAGGTCCGCGCCAACTGCCCCGTGCTGCGGTCCGTCCACTACATCGGTGACTCGTCCTGGGACGAGCTGACCGCTGCTTCGGAGGCCGTGACGGCTGAACAACTCGCGGCGCGCGAGGCCGAGCTGTCCTGTGACGACCCGATCAACATCCAGTACACCTCCGGCACCACCGGGTTCCCCAAGGGCGCCACGCTCTCCCACCACAACATCCTCAACAACGGTTACTTCGTGGGGGAGATGGTCGCCTACACCGAGCAGGACCGGGTCTGTCTGCCCGTGCCGTTCTACCACTGCTTCGGCATGGTCATGGGCAACCTCGGGATCACCTCGCACGGTGCCTGCATCGTCATCCCGGCGCCCTCCTTCGAGCCCGCCGCCGTGCTGGCAGCGGTCCAGCAGGAACGCTGCACCTCGCTCTACGGCGTGCCCACGATGTTCATCGCGGAACTCGACCTTCCGGGCTTCGCCTCGTACGACCTCTCCTCGCTGCGCACGGGGATCATGGCCGGATCACCCTGCCCGGTCGAGGTGATGAAGAGGGTCGTGGCGGAGATGCACATGGAGGAGGTCTCCATCTGCTACGGCATGACGGAGACCTCGCCCGTCTCCACCCAGACCCGAAGGGAGGACGACCTGGAGCGCCGCACCGGCACGGTCGGCCGGGTGATGCCGCACATCGAGGTGAAGGTCATCGACCCGGCGACGGGTGTGACCCTGCCGCGCGGTGAGGCCGGTGAACTGTGCACCCGTGGTTACAGCGTGATGCTCGGTTACTGGGACCAGCCGGAGCGGACCGCCGAAGTCATCGACGCGGGACGCTGGATGCACACGGGGGACCTCGCGGTGATGCGGGAGGACGGGTACGTCCGGATCGTCGGCCGGATCAAGGACATGATCATCCGCGGCGGGGAGAACGTGTATCCGCGCGAGATCGAGGAGTTCCTCCACGGTCATCCGAAGATCGCGGACGTCCAGGTGGTCGGGGTGCCGGACGACAGGTACGGCGAGGAGATCCTGGCCTGCGTCATTCCCCGCGACCCGGCCGATCCGCCGACACTCGACGAACTGACGGCGTACTGCCGCGAGCAGTTGGCGCACTACAAGGTCCCGCGCGGCCTGCGGATTCTGCAGGCCTTCCCGATGACCGTCAGCGGCAAGGTCCGGAAGGTCGAACTGCGGGAGGGGTACGGCGCGTAGCCCGGACGGGGGCCGCGGTGTCAGGCGGCTTCGATGACGCCGGAGCCTATGCCCTGGGTCGCCGTCGCCCACTCGATGAGGAGTACTTCGTACTCCGCGGCCTCCACCGGCGTCCAGTCCTGGCCGGCCCGTGAGTCGACGAGTGCGCGGATCGCCTCGTTGGCCTCGACGGCGGACGGGTGGGCGGGCTGGGTCAGGAAAACGGGGGCGTAGTGGGTGGAATGCCGAAGAGTTAAGACCATGCCTTCACTCTACGTCCTCATACTGACAACAGCTCGAACATATGCGCCTGGCGGGGCACAGGTGACCGAAATCATTCGACGGGGCGCGAGATCGGGGTCCCGCATCGACCAGCTCGTCCGCGGGGCCGTTCGCCGGCCGCGGTGTCCCGGTGAGGTCCAGGGTGAACGGCGGGACCGTGAGGGCGTCCGCGCGTGAGCGGGGCTCGCCCGTGTGACGGCACTCGGCATCCCGCAGGGCGGTCGGCTGTGTGGTCGCGTCGGCCTGGGGGGCGAGTCCGGCGGTCCTGAGGCCGATCCGGGAGGTGGGGCGCGCCCCGGAGCGGACGACGTCACGGAAGCCCAGCCACTTCAGGTGCAGCGCCGCCGTGTTCACCGCGTCGCGGGCCGTGCGTATCACCGGGGGCCGGAAGGGCGGTTGCGGATGTGCGGCCGTGTGCGGCGGTGGTGGGTGCGGCGGACCGGGTGGTCCCGCCGCGGTGGACGGCGTGGCGTAATCGCGCGTGGCCACCGGGCGCACGGGGACGCGCGGCACCGCCCCGCAGGGGCGGCGGAGTCCGGGGTGCGGCCGCAGGGATGGCACCGCACGCTCACCCGGCCGTCGTTCCGCGCGCGGTGCGTGATGGGTGCGGCCGGGGTGCCGCGCATCAGCGGCGGGGCGGTCGGGGAGCCGCACGGACAGGGATGCGCGGGAGTGATGTACGCCTGATCCCTGCGGCAGGCCGGAGTCCGCACCGGTGCGGACTCCGCGTGCTGCCCCTTCCCTCCGCCCCGGGACGGCGGCTGCGTTCCGTACCCCCGTCGTCCGCCAGGAGCGACGATCCGGGGAGGGGATCGCACACTTCGGCCCGGTTGTTCCCGTCGCTTCCTTCGCCCTCCCTTGACGGCTGTTCCGGGCCGCCCTAAATTGATTCCGTATAGCAGAACTAAATTTCCGCAATACGGAATTGGTGCTCTCAGGTGGCGCGACAGAGCCCGACTCCACCAAGTCCGAGCAGGAGCACTCATGCCTCGTATGACCGCTGCCCGAGCGGCAGTTGAGATCTTCAAGCGCGAAGGCGTCAGCCACGCGTTCGGTGTGCCGGGTGCGGCGATCAACCCGTTCTACGCGGCCCTCAAGGCCTCCGGCGGGGTGCGGCACACCCTGGCCCGCCATGTCGAGGGCGCCTCCCACATGGCGGAGGGCTACACCCGTGCCGCGGCCGGGAACATCGGCGTCTGCATCGGTACGTCGGGGCCCGCCGGCACCGACATGATCACCGGCCTCTACTCCGCCGTCGCCGACTCGGTCCCGATCCTCTGCATCACCGGCCAGGCGCCGACCGCCGTCCTCCACAAGGAGGACTTCCAGGCCGTCGACATCGCGTCGATCGCCACGCCGGTGACCAAGGCCGCGACCACCGTCCTGGAGGCCGCGCAGGTCCCGGGCGTCTTCCAGCAGGCCTTCCACCTGATGCGCACGGGCCGGCCGGGGCCGGTCCTCATCGATCTGCCGATCGATGTCCAGCTCACCGAGATCGAGTTCGACCCCGAGCTGTACGAGCCGCTGCCCGTCCACAAGCCCGCCGCGAGCCGCAAGCAGATCGAGCGGGCCGTGGAGATGCTCAACGCCTCCGAGCGGCCGCTGCTGGTCGCGGGCGGCGGCATCATCAACGCGGACGCCTCCGCCCTGCTGGTGGAGTTCGCCGAGCTGACCGGGGTCCCGGTCGTCCCCACCCTGATGGGCTGGGGCATCCTCCCCGACGACCACGAGCTGAACGCGGGCATGGTCGGCCTGCAGACCTCGCACCGCTACGGCAACGCCAACTTCCTGGAGTCCGACTTCGTCCTCGGCATCGGCAACCGCTGGGCCAACCGCCACACCGGCAAGCTGGACGTCTACACGAAGGGCCGCACCTTCGTCCACGTCGACATCGAGCCGACCCAGCTGGGCAAGATCTTCGCCCCGGACCTCGGCATCGCCTCCGACGCGAAGGCGGCGCTCGAGCTCTTCGTCGAGGTGGCGCGGGAGCTCGAGGCGGCCGGCACGCTGAAGGACCGCTCGGTCTGGGCCGCCTCCACGCAGGAACGCCGGGCCACGCTGCAGCGCCGCACGCACTTCGACAACGTGCCGCTGAAGCCGCAGCGGGTGTACGAGGAGATGAACCGGGCGTTCGGCCCCGAGACCCGCTACGTCAGCACGATCGGCCTCTCCCAGATCGCGGGCGCGCAGATGCTGCACGTCTACCGTCCGCGCCACTGGATCAACTGCGGCCAGGCCGGGCCGCTGGGCTGGACGATCCCCGCCGCGCTGGGCGTCGCCACGGCCGACCCGGACGGCTCCGTGGTCGCCCTCTCCGGGGACTACGACTTCCAGTTCATGCTGGAGGAACTCGCCGTCGGCGCGCAGCACCGCATCCCGTACGTGCACGTGCTGGTGAACAACTCCTACCTGGGACTCATCCGGCAGGCGCAGCGGAACTTCGACATCGACTTCCAGGTCAACCTGGAGTTCGAGAACCTCAACTCCCCGGAGCTGGGCGTCTACGGTGTGGACCACGTGAAGGTCGTGGAGGGCCTGGGCTGCAAGGCCATCCGGGTCACCGAGCCGGACCAGCTGCTGCCGGCCTTCGAGGAGGCGAAGAAGCTGGCCGCCGAACACCGGGTCCCCGTCGTCGTCGAGGCGATCCTGGAGCGGATCACGAACATCTCGATGAGCGGGACCGACATCGCGTCGGTCAACGAGTTCGAGGACGTGGCGTCCGAGCCGGGCCACGCACCGACGGCGATCCGTGCGCTGACGGTGTCCTGACCCGTCCGCGCGGCGTGTGAGAGGACCCCGGCGGGCCCGCCGGGGTCCTCTCGCACGCCGCCCCGCCCACTACTCGGTGCGTACGATCGCGCCCTTCCTGGAGACCCGGTAGTACTCGGTCTGCGACAGTTTCAGTTCGAAGACCATCCCGTACCGTTCGCGGATGTCCGCCACCGTCGTGGACGCCGGTTCGTGCAGGCGCCGTGTGACGGGCGGATCGCCTTCCGTCCGCGGGCCGGGGTCCACGACCAGCGTCTTCGGGCTGCTGCGCACGGTGTCCCAGGACAAGGTCTGCGAGGGGTCCGAGATCTGGGTGGGTTCCGGAGTGTCCGGACCGGTCGGGTTGGGGCCGCGGCCCCGGTAGTAGTCCACGAGAGCGCGGCGGTAGTGGTCGTGACCGAACGGGACGGCGTCGGTGACGACGCCGGCGGAGAGGTCACGGTCACCGGCGGTGAAGACACCGTCCAGGACGTCGCCGACCTTCTCGGGGTCGGCGCCGTAGTAGGCGGTGGCCCGCATGGTGCAGCTGACCCGGTGCCCCTCGTCACCGCTCGAGAAGAGCCATTCCTTCGCGGCGCCCCCCGCACAGACGTCCTCCACCGTGACCAGCCCGAGTGTCAGGGGTGTCCTTCGGTCGTACGCGTGCACGACGGCCCGCAGATATTTCTCCGCCGTCACCCGGGACTCCTCGGCCTGTGCGCTGCCGGCCAGTTCGCGCAACTCCTCGGGGCCGGTGGCACGGTCCTCCGAGGAGCAGGCGGACAGGGCGAGGACGAGGCAGAGGCTGAGCAGCGGGCTGCGCAGGCGAGGCACGGCGGGGGAGGCGGGTACTCGGCTCATGGGCATGTGGCCATTGTCATCGGTGAGTTGGCGTGGGATATCCGTACGCATACTCATCCCCGCCCGGCCACGGCCTGAGGGGTGCGGGTGTCACGCCGCACCTCGTGTGGCCTCCCGCCCCACGGTGAAGGGGACGCGCACCGCCCGGCACGGCCGGATCGCGCCCTACCCCCGCCCGGGGCGAGCCCGGATCATCGGCCCATGGGGGACATCGACGACGCCTCGCCCCGTCCCGACCGGCCCGCGGACGACTCCGACCACGTCACCGGCACCTTTCACGCATCCCTGGAAGGCGCCCCGGAGCCGCCCGCACCGGCTGACTGCCCGTTCTGCGACCTTCCCCAGGACAGGTACGCCACCGACCGCGCAGGACACTGGATCCTCCTCGAACCCCGGATCCTGGTACCGGCTCACACCGTCCCGCCAAGAAGACGGTGGATCATCACCTCGACCGGAACCGCCCTCAACCTGTGGGACGCGGAGCCGCTCCCGGGCGCCCTGTGCCGCATCCCGCACCGCATGGCCTGCCCCCGCCTCGACCCCGAGGACCACTGGCCCCGGGTCACGGCTCTGCGCCGGTTCAACGACCGGCGCTCGCAACGCCTGTTCGACCTGCCTGAGGACGGTCCGCCGGGCACCGGGTGGCCACGGGACGATGACGCGGTGAAGAGGAGACGAGGAGCGCCTGGCCACGGACGGCGCTGGATGAAGTCCACGACCTGGGAAACCGTCCCGGACGGAGGCCGGCGCGTCTGTGCGGCCTGCGGGACGGCCGTCCGCTCGTACCGGTACCGCTTCCATCCCCCGGAGAGTCCCATGTTCGAGCGTTGCATCGGGCTGGCCTGGTGCAATGGCTGCGGGGTCTACTCCGGCTCGATGGTGTACGTCCCCCGGGACCAGGTGCTCGTCGACGCCCTGGCGCAGCTTCCCCCGGACGAGCGGGAGCGTCTCGGACGGAGCGAGACGAGGCTCATCGGATATCTCGACGAGCGGGCGGGGGACGAGACCTGGCCGTCCGGACCGTGACGTGCCGTCATGACGCAGGGGTGCGGTGCACGCCCCACGCGTGCACCGCACCCCTGCGATCCGTTCACAGCGACCGCGACGGCGGGCTGCGGGCACGGACCCACCCGGTTCCTTCAGGTCTGGAACCGGGCCGGCCGGCCCTTCGCCACCGCACTGGCGTCGTCCGCCGCCGCGGCCCCGTCCTGCCGGTGCCGCGCTGCACCCCTCATCCGGGTGCGTGGCACGGGCAGGGCCCCGGGAGGGAGGCTCAGTCCTCGCGCAGGGCGCGGACGGCCTCCTCCACGCGCTTGCCGTAGTCGGCGTCGGCGGCGTGGAAGTGGGCGAGGTTCTTCTCGATCACGTCGTCGCGGGTGACCTGGGAGAGTCCGCCGGCGATGTTGGCGATCAGCCGGTCCTTCTCGTCCGCCGACATCAGCCGGTAGAGCTCGCCCGCCTGGAAGAAGTCGTCGTCCTTCGTGTGGGCGGGCGTCTCGTGCGTGCCCGTCCAGCCGTGCACGGCGAGCGGGGAGGCGAGGGCCGCGCCGGTCTGGGCGGGGCCGGCGTACGAGTTGGGCTCGTAGTTCTTGTCCTGACGCGAGCCGTACCGGGTCGCGTGCAGCCCGTCGCGGCCGTAGTTGTCGACGGTCGCCGCCTTCGGCGCGTTGACCGGGAGCTGGGTGTGGTTGATGCCCAGCCGGTAGCGCTGGGCGTCGGCGTACGCGAACAGGCGGCCCTGGAGCATCCTGTCCGGGGAGGGGCCGATGCCGGGCACGAAGTTGTTGGGTGAGAACGCCGCCTGCTCCACCTCGGCGAAGACGTTGTCCGGGTTGCGGTCCAGCACCAGGCGGCCGACCCGCTGCAGCGGGTAGTCGGCGTGCGGCCACACCTTGGTGACGTCGAACGGGTTGAAGCGGTAGTCCGCCGCCTCCGCGGCGGGCATGAGCTGCACGTACAGCGTCCAGGACGGGTTGACTCCGCGCTCGATGGCCTGGAGCAGGTCCGTCTGGTGCGAGTTGGCGTCCTTGCCGACCTGCGCGGCGGCCTGTTCGGCGGAGAGCGAGCGCACACCCTGGTTCGTCTTGAAGTGGTACTTGACGAAGAAGGCGTCACCCTGCGCGTTCGTCCACTGGTACGTGTGCGAGCCGAAGCCGTTCATGTGGCGGTAGGAGGCGGGAATCCCGCGGTCACCCATCAGCCAGGTGATCTGGTGGGTCGCCTCGGGGGAGTTCGCCCAGAAGTCCCAGACGTTGTCCGGCTCCTGACGGCCCGTGAACGGGTCCCGCTTCTGGGAGTGGATGAAGTCGGGGAACTTGATCGGGTCCTTGATGAAGAACACCGGGGTGTTGTTGCCGACGAGGTCGTAGTTGCCCTCGTTCGTGTAGAACTTGAGAGCGAAGCCACGGGGGTCGCGGACGGCGTCCGCGCCGCCCAGCGAGTCGGCGACCGTCGAGAAGCGGATGAACGTCTCGGTCCGGCGGCCCACTTCGGAGAGGAAGTCGGCGCGGGTGTAGCCGGTGACGTCGTCGGTCACCTCGAAGTAGCCGTACGCGCCGGAGCCACGGGCGTGGACGACGCGCTCCGGGATGCGCTCACGGTTGAAGCGGGCGAGCTTCTCGAGCAGGTGCTGGTCCTGGATGAGGATCGGCCCGTCGGCGCCGGCCGTGGCGGAGTTCTGGTTGTCGGCGACCGGGGCGCCTGACTCGGTCGTGAGCACACGCTGGGACATGGAGGCCTTCCGTACGGGGCTGCTGGCGGCTTCAGGAGCGTAGGTTCGCCGAGAACGGCACGTCAACAGTTTGTTGAAATTGGAGGAAGAGATTCCGGGTCGCGGCAGCGCCTGGGCGCGACAGGACAGGTGTCAGCGCTGCCGCGACCCGGAGTTCAGGGGGCCCGGGAAGGGCCGGGGAGGTCAGGCCTGGGAGCCGGAGAGCCGCTCGACCGAGCGCAGCAGCGCGGAGTGGTCCAGGCCGCCGTCCCCCTGCGCGCGCAAGGAGGCCACCAGCTGGGCCACGACCCCGCCGACGGGCAGTGCCGCGCCGACGTTGCGGGCGGCGTCCGTGACGATGCCCATGTCCTTGTGGTGCAGGTCGATCCGGAAGCCCGGAGTAAAGTCCCGCTTGAGGAAGTTGTCCTTCTTGCGGGTCAGGACCGTCGAACCGGCGAGCCCGCCGTTCAGTACGTCGAGCGCGGCGGACAGGTCGACCCCGGACTTCTCCAGGAAGACGACGGCCTCGGCGCAGGCCTGGATGTTGACCGCGACGATCAGCTGGTTGGCCGCCTTCACCGTCTGGCCGGAGCCGTGGGGGCCGCAGAGCACGATCGTCCTGCCGAGCGCGTCGAGCAGCGGCTTCGCGGCGTCGAAGTCGGTCTGCTCGCCACCGACCATGATGGACAGGACGGCCTCGATCGCGCCGGCCTCACCGCCGGAGACGGGGGCGTCCAGCACGCGGATGCCCTTGTCCTTCGCGTTCTTCGCCAGGTCCACGGAGGTCTGCGGCGTGATGGAGGACATGTCGATCAGCAGGGCGCCCTGCCTGGCGTTCTCCAGGATGCCGTCGGGGCCGTACGCGATGGCCTCGACCTGCGGGGACGCCGGGACCATGGTGATGATGACGTCGGCGTCGCGCACCGCGTCGGCGATCGAGGCGGCACCCTTGCCGCCCGCTGCGACGAGCCGGTCGATCTTGTCCTGCTCCAGGGTGTAACCGGTCACCTGGTAACCGGCCTCGACCAGGTTCTCGGACATGGGGGAGCCCATGATGCCGAGCCCGATCCAGGCGACCTTGGGGAGGTTGCTGCTCATGAGGGTGCCTTCCGGTAAGCGTGTGTGCGAGAGGAGGCGGCGGGCCTCAGCGGGCGGGCCGGTGACCGGCGGGAAGCCAGTCGAAGGATTCCGCGCTCGGCCGGTCGCCCGGCTTGTACTCCAGGCCGACCCAGCCGTCGTAACCGGCCTCGGTCAGCTCGTCGAGGAGGCGCTCCAGGGGGAGCGAGCCGGTGCCGGGTGCGCCGCGCCCCGGGTTGTCGGCGATCTGGACGTGGCCGGTCTTCGCGGCGTACGCCTTGATCACCTGGCTGAGGTCCTCGCCGTTCATCGAGAGGTGGTAGAGGTCCAGCAGGAACGCGGCGTTGCCCAGGCCCGTCGCCTCGTTGACACGGTCGACGACCTCGATGCCCGCCGGTGCGCTGACCAGGGGGTAGAGCGGCGACTCCGTGTCGTTGAGGGTCTCGATCAGGAGGGTCGCCCCGATCCGGTGAGCCGCACGGGCTGCCAGGACCAGGTTCTCCAGGGTGAGTTCGTCCTGGACGGCCGGCTCCACGCCCTCGACGCGGTTGCCGTAGAGCGCGTTGAGCGCCTTGCAGCCGACCGAGGCCGCGAAGCGGGCCGCCACGTCGATGTTGGCGCGGAAGCGGTCCGACTCCTCGCCGGGCAGTGAGAGCGCCCCGCGGTCGGGGCCGGGGAGCCGGCCCGCGTAGAAGTTCAGCCCCACCAGCTGCGTGCCCGCGTCGTCGAGCGCCTTCTTCAGGGCGTCGAGCTCGGCCTGCGCGGGGGTGGGGGTCTCGATCCAGGGCCACCAGAGCTCGACCGCGGTGAAGCCCGCGGCGGCGGCCGCCGCGGGACGCTCCAGGAGCGGGAGTTCGGTGAAGAGGATCGAGAGGTTCACATCGAAGCGCTGGTCCGGATAACCCATCATGCGCTCCTTCCGTATCGCGGAAGTTCTTTTCTGCTTAATGGAAGGTTGCCCGGCGTGCGGTGAGGCTGTCAAGAGGGAACCGGGATTTCGGGCATACGGAAGCGGGGTGGAGGCTTCCCGCCCTCCACCCCGCTCCCGCTCACATCTGCCTGGTCAGACGGCCGGAACCGTGTCCTGGAACGTCGTCCCCGCCGCCCGGTACCCGCTCACCAGCGCCGACACCTGGGCAGGGGAGAGGACCTGGTCCTTCACGTGCAGGACGTAGTCCACCTGCTGGTCGTACGAGCGGGGGGCGGTGCTGCTCTGGCCGGCCAGATCGATCAGCCACTGGTTGAAGTTGATCGACATCGGCCGCTCCGGGAGGTACGCCGCCCCGTGTGTGCCGAAGTGCTGACCGTCGACGTAGTAGGTGATGGCGCTGTCGTCGACGGTCACCACCAGGTCGTGCCATCCCGCGTAGCTCTGCCGCACCTCACTGTGCTGGTTGACCGCCTCCCACGGGTCCGGCCGGTAGGTCTCCCACGAGGTGGTGTAGAGGATGTTGGCCGGCTCGCCCCAGCCGCCGTTGGGCAGGTACTCGAAGTCGTACTCGGCGTAGTCGTCCGCCATCGGCGCCTTCAGGTCGTTGATGGTGAAGAAGGTCTGGACGAGGTGGTCGCCGTCGGGCCCCGACCTCGGCGCGTCGCTGAACTTCACCCGGGCCGCGTAGGTGCCGTTGCGGAACTTCATGGACCGGGTGAGGATCTCGGTCTGCTCCGTCGAGGCGCCCGTGCCCGCCGTCGACGTCTCCAGGTTCATCACCGAATTGCCGCTCTGGCTGCTGAAGGTGACGTTCTCCGGAGCCCAGACGGCGCCCGGCACACCGGGGCCGCCCGAGTTCGAGCGGACGCTCCAGCCGTTCGCCGCGATCCTCGGGTCCGTGTGCCCGCTGTAGTTGAAGTCGTCGAACAGCCTGGGGCCGTCCGAGGGCGGGTCGGTGGGGGGATCGGTCGGGCCGTCGCCTCCGGGTGCCTCACCCCAGGCCGCGACACCGCCCAGCTGGGCCGTGATCCTGGGCCAGTCGCCGTAGGTGCTCCGCTCGGCTCCGAAGGAGTAGTCGTCGCTCTGCCCGAGCCGCTGCCAGTCCGCGCGGTGGAAACGCAGCTGCATGTCCCCGGTGTCCGCGCCGGGGGCCAGGGAACCCGCGCCGGAGGTGAAGCCGATCTCCAGATAGCGGTCGGCCGTGGCGGTCGGGTCCGGCAGGGTCTTGAAGGTCCCGGTGATGTTCGCGCAGCCCTTCACCGCCCATGAGCAGGCGAAGCGATAGGCCGCCGACGCCGAGTCACCCTTGAAGTAGTACCGCACCTTGACGCCGGAGAGAGGCACACTCGCACTCCCCGTGTTGCGTACCTTCAGCCACGGCTCGCTCTGGTCGGCGGTCGCCCCCGACGCGCTCGTGCGGTACTGGACGACGAGCCCGCCCGCCGCCGCGGCGCCGGCGGTCGAGGGCAGGGCGGCCAGGGCCGTACAGCCCAGTGCCAGGGTGACGGCGGCGGTGGCCGCCGCGCGGATACGGCTCCTGCGGAGTGTCCTCATGACGATGTTCCTCTCCGGAACGGTGGGGGATGAGTTACCGAGGGGATCGCGCTGTACCTGCGGACGCGGTCGCCAGGGACCGCGTGGTGAGAGGCCGGTAAGGGACACCGAGGGCGTCCAGCCGGGCGGTGTGCTCACGCAGCCGCTCGACGAATCCGGCCCAGTCGCTGCGCCCGCCGGACCAGGCCCGGTCCGCCAGGGCACACAGCCGGGGGTAGGTGAGGTATTCGATCCGTTCCGGCGTCGTCACGTACTCGGTCCACAGCTGCGCCTGTGTGCCGAGGACACGTGAGGCCTCCTCCGGAGCCCAGTGCGGGGGTGCCGGCTCGCTGGTGTGGACCGCGTGCAGGGGGACGGGATCGCCCTGCTGGGCGGGTGGCTCGCCGGGATCCGTGGACTGGGCGTAGTCCAGGTACGTGGCCCGGTGGTGCGCGGTCACCACCTGGTGTCCGCGCCGCGCGGCGGTGAGGGCGTGCGCGGGATCACGCCAGGTCATCACCGTGAACTCGGGGGGAAGCTCACCACCGGTCTCGGCCCAGCCGGTGGGCCTGCGGCCGTGGTCCACGAGGAACGAGCCGATCCGGCCCATGAACCAGCCGTGCAGATCGCCCGGCCCGGAGAGGCCCGCGGCCGAGGCGCGGTCCCGGGCAGCCGGACTGTTCTCCCATTCGCCCGTCGGGCACTCCTCACCGCCGATGTGGACGTACGGGGAGGGGAAGACGTCCATCACCTCCTCCAGCACGGTCCGGCAGAAGTCGAAGACCTCTTCGTGGACGCCGAGCACGGTGTCGCAGACGCCCCACCTGGTCCAGACGTCCAGGTGCCGCTCCGGACGGTTCCCGAGTGCGGGATAGGCCGCGAGTGCCGCGCGCACATGACCGGGCATCTCGATCTCCGGCACGACGGTCACCCCCCGCTCCCGCGCGTGACGGACGAGGTCACGCAGCTCGGCCTTGGTGTACGCGCCCGCGTGCGGCACCCCGTCGGACAGCGACTGGGCACGGTGCCCGCCCACCGACGTCAGGCGGGGGAAGGCGTCGACCGGCATGCGCCAGCCCTGGTCGTCGGTGAGGTGCAGGTGGAGGACGTTGAGCTTGTGCAGCGCCATCAGGTCCACGTAACGGCGCAGGTAGGAGACGGGCTGGAAGTGCCGGGCGACGTCGAGCATCGCGCCGCGCCAGGGATATCGCGGTACGTCGCTGATCTCGACGCACGGCAGTTCCCAGGACCTGCCCCGCGCACCGCCCGAGAGTGCTTCGGGCGGCAGCAGCTGGCGGAGGGTCTGGACGCCCCGGAGCAGACCGTCGGGCCGTGCGGCCCGCAGCAGCAGGGCCTCCGGTCCCACGGTCAGGCCGTACCCCTCGTCCCCGAGCCCGCCGAGCTGCGGGTCGAGCGCCAGGACGACCCGGCCCCCGGCGGAGGGCGGGAGGGGCAGGCCGGTCGTCGGGCCGAGGAGCGTACGCAGCAGTCCCGCCGCCGGTTCCGCGCCCGGCAGAGCACGCACCGCGGTGTCCTGGCCGAGGACGAAGCGGCCCGGACGCGGTGAGACCTTGCGGGGGCGGGGGACGAGGGAGAGCTCGGGGCGTGGTGCGGGCATGGGGGCCTCCGGGTTCGGGTCTCGGGCGGTTCGGCGGGGACGGCCGTTCGCGGACCGGCTCAGCCCTTCACGGCGCCGGCCGCGAAGCCGGAGGTCACATGGCGCTGGAGCAGAAGGAAGATCACCAGGGCGGGCAGGGCGAAGAGGGTCGAGGCGGCCATGGTGGCGCCCCAGTCGGTGCCGAAGGTGTTCTGGAAGGAGGAGAGCCAGACCGGCAGGGTGCGGTTGTCCTGCTGCTTGATGATCAGGAAGTTGGCGTAGGCGAACTCGTTCCAGGCGGTGATGAAGCCGAAGAGCGAGGTCGCCATCAGGCCGGGGGCGAGCAGCGGCAGCGCGACCCGCGTGAAGGCGCCTGTACGGGTGCAGCCGTCGACTTGGGCGGCCTCCTCCAGTTCAGGCGGGATCGTCGCGAGGAAGCCCCTGAGCACCACGATCGTGAAGGGCAGCGTGATCATGAAGTAGACGAGGGTCAGGGTGGGCAGCCGGTCGAGCATGTCCGTGTCCCGCGAAATGATGTAGATCGGGATGATCAGCGATTCCCAGGGCGCCATCTGGGCGACGAAGACCAGCAGCATGAACTGCCGCCGGCCCTTCCACCGCAGGCGTGCCACGGCGAACGAGGCTCCGAGTGCCACGACGAGGGAGAGCAGCACGGCCCCCAGCGTGACCAGGATGCTGTTGCGCCAGAAGAGTTCGAAGCCGTCCGCCTGTACGGCCCGGCGGAAGTGGTCCAGCGTCCAGGTGGAGGGCACGAGCCGGGGCTCGGCGGACCGGATGTCCCGGGACGGCTTGAAGGCGGTGGAGACCATCCAGTACACCGGGAAGAGGCAGACCACGACGGTCACGACGGCGGCGGCGTTCAGCGGGATCCGCCGGATCCGGGGGTGCGGCGAGCTCATCGGTGGTCGTCCTCCTGACGGAACATCTGGCGGAAGTAGAGGACCAGCACCCCGGACATCAGGACCACGGTGATCATCGAGGCGGCGGAGCCCAGGTCGTAGCGCTGGCTGGAGAGCGCCGTCTGGACCGCGTACACAGGCAGGATGGTGGTCGCGTCGCCGGGGCCGCCGCGGGTCATCACCCAGATCTGGACGAACGCCTTGAAGGTCCAGATCACCTCCAGCGAGAGGACCAGCATGAAGATCGGCCGCAGCATCGGGAAGGTGAGGGAGCGGAAGATGCGGGGCCCGGAGGCGCCGTCCAGGCGGGCCGACTCGTACAGTTCGGCGGGGACCGTGGTCAGGGCGGAGTAGAGGGTCACCGCCGCGAACGGCACGGACTGCCAGACGATCAGCAGGACCAGGATCGTGAAGGACGCCGTACCGTCGGCGAACCACGGATAGCGGTCGAAGGACCCGAAGCCGAGCGCCGTCAGCGACTGGTTGACGATCCCGAACTCGGAGTGGAACAGCCACTGGAAGACCGTCGTGGCCGCGACCACCGGCATGGCCCACGCGAGTACCAGCGAGCAGAGCACGACCGTACGGCCGGCCCGGCGGAGCCGCTCCGTCATCAACGCGACCAGCGTCGAGATGACCATGATCAGTACGACGTTGACGGCCATGAAGACGAAGGTGCGTCCGGTC
This sequence comes from Streptomyces sp. NPDC014623, assembly GCF_043088245.1. Classification (NCBI taxonomy): domain Bacteria; kingdom Bacillati; phylum Actinomycetota; class Actinomycetes; order Kitasatosporales; family Streptomycetaceae; genus Streptomyces; species Streptomyces sp. NPDC014623. Next base: position 206,960 of record NZ_JBIBZU010000010.1, read on the forward strand.
ACCTCCCAGAAGCGCGGGTCGGACAGCAGCGTCCGGTAGTTGCGTAGTCCCACGAACTCGGCGTCCCCGCTGATCAGCTGGCGGAGGCGGAAGTCCTGGAGGGAGATCACCACGGCCCGCACCAGCGGGTACACCAGCAGATAGAGCATGCCGCCGATCGCGGGCGCGACCAGGGCGTACGGCCAGAGGTTGCGCCGGGGCCGTCCGGGCCGCCGCCCCGGGGGTGTCTTCGGGGGACGGTGGACGTGTGGCGCGGGCCGTTCACGGACAGCCGGCACGGCGGGCCTCCTCTCGGTGGTGGGGCACGGCTGCGACCGGGTCAGGAGCCGGCGTTCATGGCCCGGGTGATCTCCGCGGAGGCCTTGGCCGCCTCCTCGGCGGCGTCACCGCCTGTGAGGACGGCAGTCATGTAGTCCTTGACCGGGTTCTCGGCTTCCACCGCCGCCCAGCCCGGGGTGTTCGGCGTCGCATGCCCGTTCGCCGCACCGACGGCCATCGCCGAGGCGCCGGGATCGTCCGCCACGGCGGAGGCGAGCGTGGTCCGGTTGGGCACGTAGCTCATCGCCACCGCGAGCTTCTTCTGCCAGGCGTCGCCCGTCAGCTCCTTGATGAAGGTCACCGCCGCGTCCGGATGGCCCGACGCGGCGGGTACGACCAGGTCGGAGCCGCCCGTGAACACCGCACCCGGGGTGCCGGCCGTCTTCCCCGGGATCGGGAAGAAGCCCAGCTCGCCCTTGAGCTCGGGGTTGTTCTCGATGACCACGTTGGCCCCGCCCGGGGTGGAGATGACCTGGGCCACCTGGCCCTGCGCCATCACCTCCGCCTGCGGCGGATCGTCCTCGTCGGAGTCCTTGGGGCCCTTGCCGAGTGCCTGGAGCTGGGCGTAGAAGGCCATCCCGCGCAGAGCCTCGGGTGTGTCGAGCGCGCCCTTCCACCGGCCGCCCGACTCGGTGGCGAAGTCGCCGCCCTCGTCCCAGATGAAGCCGCCCAGCGCGTACCAGAGCTGGCCCGGCAGGTAGATGCCCTGCGTGCCGCCCTTGTTCAGCTTCGTGGTGGCGTCGATCCACTGCTCGCGCGTGGTGATCGCCGCGGCGTCGACCCCGGCCTTCTCGAAGAGGTCCTTGCGGTAGATCACGACCCGGTTGGCCGCGTAGTACGGGATGCCGTACTGCTTGCCCTCGTACGAACCCGGCTCGGCCAGCCCCTTCAGCCAGTCCTCGCCGTTCAGCTCGGCCTTCCTGTCGCTGAGGTCCAGCAGGCCGCCGCTCTCGGCGAACTGCGCCACCTGCGTGTTGCCGGCCTCGATCACGTCCGGGGCGTCGTTGCTCGCGAGGGCGGCGGTGATCTTCTGTCCGATGCCGTCCCACTCCTGGATCTGGATCCTGACGTCGATGTCCGGGTGAGCCGCCTCGAACCCTTCGGTGAACTCCCTCTGGAACGCGGCCGAGACGCTGTCACGCATCAGCCACACGTCGACCGTCGTCGCGCCCCCGGCCCCCTCGGCACCGTCGCCGCCGGAACTGCAAGCGCTGAGAGCGGCGGTCGTCACGAGCGCGGACACACCGGCAAGCAAGCGGTACTTCACGGTTCACCTCAACGGGAAGAGACCTGACCACCTGACCAGTGAAGCCCACTGGACAGCTCACCTCTTGATGCTGGACGAAGGTGGCATAGACCAATGGGGTCGTCAACCCCCTTTGTAGCAAGGAGTATTGGTGAATCAAGTGATGTCCTGTCTCTGTTCCTGCCGGCGTGGGTGGTTAGACTTCCCCTGACCAGTGGCCATCAGTGGCCCAACTGGTAAAGAGAGCGGGACGCGCGGAGGGGGAGCCATGGAAGCCGACGTACCGGGGACGGTGCTCAAGCGGGAGCGTGCGCGCGACGCCGTCCTGGAGCTGATCGAGAGCCGTAGCCCCGGGGACGCCATACCGTCCGAGCGGGCCCTCTGCGCCCTGCTCGGCGTGTCCCGGCCCACTTTGCGCGCCGCCGTCGACGAACTGGTGGCCGCCGGCCTGCTCGTACGGGAGCACGGACGCGGGATGTTCGTCGCGCCCGCGAAGATCACTCAGGAGCTGGTCTCCGCCGACCTCGCCCTGAGCGTCCCGCGGGCCGCAGGGTCGTGGTCGAGCAGACTGCTGGAGTTCGCGACCCTCCAGGCGGGAGCCCGGGTCGGCCGCAAGCTGCGGATGTCGCCCGCCGACGAGATCGTCTACGTCGCACGGCTGCGCCTGGTGGACGGCGCCCCGATGGCGATCGAGCACCTGCACATCAGGGCGGCGCTCGTCCCCGGCCTGTCGGCCCAGGAGCTGGAGGACGGCGATCTCTACGAGCACCTGCGCCACACCCACGGGGTACATGTGCGCGAAGCGGTCCAGGCCATCGAGCCCACCGTCGTCACGCGGGCGGAGGCCCAGCTCCTGGAGGTCCCCGAGCTCTCCCCGGCCCTGCTCTTCGAGCGCCTGACCTCGGACACCGCCGGCCTGCCGGTGGAGTACGTCCACTCGCTCTACAGGGGCGACCGCTACCGGATCGTCTCCCGGCTCGCGCTCGGCCCGGCCGCCGCCACCGCCGGTCTCGTCAGGGACGGGCACCACCCGGGGATCCCGCCCGGCGACTTCGCGCACGGCGACCCGATCGCGTCGTCCACCCGGGGGGACATCCAGGCCGGGCCGTGAAGCCCGGGCCGCCGTGGCGCAGGCCCGCCGTGTGGCGGGCCGGAAGCCTACGGGCCCCGGGGCCGGTGCTCTAGGGTCGGGGCGAGCCGTGCGAGCCGACCGACACGGCGGGACATGAGGGAGGCACCGTGCGCTTGAGGGTGGAATTCACCACCGAGCCCTTCGATCTCGACGAGGCACCCGCCCACGCGGTGGTGGCACGTGAGGTCATCCAGACCGCCGACCTGGACGCGGTGGACGTGGGCCCCTTCGGGAACACGGCCGAAGGGGGCGCCGACCAGGTCCTCACCGCGGTGGACTCCCTGCTGCGCCGGGCGCTGGCCTCGGGCGCCACCCGTGTCTCCCTCCAGGTCAACGTGATCGGGGAGGACACCCCGTGACCGAACCGGCCGACCACCCCCTGGTCACCGCGGTGAAGCCGCTCGTCGACGCCATGGGTGCCGAACTGCTCGACCCGGAGCACGCCACCACCGAGGACGTGGTGCTGGCGTGGGAGGGGGCGGACGTCATAGCCGTGCGGCTCCCGCAGCTCTCCGAATCGCTCGACCACATCCTGGCCGCGATGGAGCGACGGCACGGGATGCCACTCGCCGAGCTGGACCGCAAGACCAAGCAGCGCGTCGTGCGGACCCTCGAGGCACGCGGTGCCTTCTCCGTGCGGCATGGGGTGGAGACCGTCGCCGGAGCGCTCGGGGTCAGCCGCTTCACCGTCTACAACTACCTGAACCGGGACAATGGCGCCAAGAGCGAGTAGCTGAGCGTAATGCGGGTCCAATGCCGTCGTCCGTGAACTCGGGCGGCGGCATCATCTGTTCGTGGAATTTCAACAAACTGTTGACGTGGTGTTGCGAAGGGCGTTAGCTATCCGCAGCCCGACAACGCACAGCGAAAAAAGCCACGGAGGCTCCCGTGACTACGAGCTCCACACCGGGCCTCGCCCGGTTCAACACCCTGGCGGCCGAAGAGGCCGCAGCCGCGCTGCACGAGGTGTGTGCCAGTGCGGCCTGGGGAAGCTTCCTCCTCGCCCACCGGCCGTACGCCGGAACGGAAGCCCTGTTCTCCGCCAGTGACGCCGCCATGGCCGAGCTCTCCGCGGAGGACCTGGCCGAGGCGATGGCCGGCCACCCGCCGATCGGCCGCCCCAAGCCGGGGGACCCGGCCTCCGCCCGTGAGCAGCGGGGGATGGCCGGAGCATCCGAGGAGCTCAAGGCGGAGATGCTCGAACTCAACCTGGCCTACCAGGAACGGTTCGGACACGTCTTCCTGATCTGCGCCACCGGAGCCACCGGTGAGCAGATGCGCGACGCGCTGAAGGCACGGATCGGCAACTCGCCCGAGCAGGAACGCGAGATCGTCCGCACCGAGCTGGGCAAGATCAACCGCATCCGGCTGACCCGCCTCGCAGAGGATTCCTGAGGACCAGGACCTCGTACAGCACTCCCGAGAACAAGGAGCGTGACGGTCTTGAGCACCGACACCACCGCATCGGTGTCCACCCACATCCTGGACACCAGCATCGGCCGTCCCGCCGAAGCCGTCACCGTCTCCCTGGCCGCCCGTAGCGGCGGCGACGCGCAGTACGTGACGCTCGGCGGATCCGCGACCGACGCGGACGGGCGCTGCAAAGACCTGCCGGCCCTGCCGGAAGGAACCACCCACGTACGGCTCGTCTTCGACACCGAGTCGTACTTCACCGCGAAGAAGCAAGCCGAGGCGCAGCAGGACGCCCCCCGCGTAAGGGACAGCGGCGCGTTCTTCCCGGAGGTGGCGATCGCATTCGCCGTCACCCCGGGCGAGCACTATCACGTACCGCTGCTGCTCAACCCGTTCGGCTACTCCGTTTACCGAGGGAGCTAGCAGACAATGCCCACGATTCTCGGCCAGAACCAGTACGGCAAAGCAGAGAACCGCGTCGTCAAGATCACGCGGGACGGCGACACCCACCACATCAAGGACCTCAACGTCTCTGTCGCCCTCTCCGGCGACATGGACGACGTCCACTACTCCGGCTCCAACGCCAACGTCCTGCCGACCGACACCACCAAGAACACGGTGTTCGCCTTCGCCAAGGAACACGGCATCGAGTCCGCCGAGCAGTTCGGCATCCACCTCGCCCGGCACTTCGTGAGCTCGCAGGAGCCGATCGAGGTGGCCCGGATCAGGATCGAGGAGTACGCCTGGGAGCGCATCGCCACCTCCGACGGCAACTCGAAGTTCATCGGCGCCGACGAGGTCAAGCACTCCTTCGTCCGCAAGGGCCAGGAGACGCGCACCACCCAGATCACCTTCGACGGTGAGAAGTGGGAGGTCGTCTCCGGCCTCAAGGACCTCAGCGTCATGAACTCCACCAACTCGGAGTTCTGGGGCTACGTCAAGGACAAGTACACGACGCTGAAGGAGGCGTACGACCGCATCCTCGCGACCGACGTCTCCGCCAAGTGGCGGTACAACTGGACCAGCGACGAGGAGCGCATGCCGAACTGGGAGAAGTCCTACGAGCAGACGCGCAAGCACATGCTCCAGGCCTTCGCGGAGACGTACTCCCTCTCGCTCCAGCAGACTCTCTACCAGATGGGTTCGCGCATCATCAACAGCCGCAGCGAGATCGACGAGATCCGGTTCTCGCTGCCGAACAACCACCACTTCCTCGTCGATCTGGAGCCGTTCGGCCTCAAGAACGACAACGAGGTGTACTTCGCAGCCGACCGTCCCTACGGCCTCATCGAGGCGACGGTGCTCCGGGACGGCGTCGAGCCGAAGATCCCGGTCGACATGACCAACCTCTGACGCGGTGCTGAACCGGCCCCCGCCCCCAGCGGGGCGGGGGCCGGTTCATCCCGGAGGAAAAACCATGGCACAGCCCGCAACGGGGCCGGCGAAAGGCCCACGTACCGCACCACCGCTCCCTGCCGCCACGGCAGTTCACCCGGTGGACGAAAAGCTCCCGCCCTCGCGGCTCGTACCCGCCGCGCTCCAGCACATCGCCGCCATGTACGCGGGCGTCGTCACCCCTCCGCTCATCATCGGCCAGGCCGTCGGGCTCGACGCGGCCGGCATGACCCGTCTGATCGCGGCCAGTCTCCTGATCGCGGGACTCGCCACCCTCCTCCAGACCCTCGGTGCCGGACGGTTCGCCGGGAACCGGCTGCCGTTCGTCAACGCGGCGTCCTCCGCCGGCATCGCGCCCATGCTCGCCATCGCCGAGACCAGTGCCCCCGGCCGCCAGCTCCCCGCGATCTACGGGGCGGTACTGGTCGCAGGTGTCTTCTGCCTCGCCGTCGGCCCGTTCTTCGGACGGCTGCTGCGCTTCTTCCCGCCACTCGTCACCGGGGTCGTCATCACCCTCATCGGCGTCACGCTGATGCCGGTACCGGTCGGCTGGGCACAGGGAGGCGATGCCACCGCCGCCGACTTCGGCGCCATGAAGTACCTGGCGCTGGCCGCCTTCACCCTCGTCGTCATCCTCGTGATCCAGCGCTTCGGCCGCGGCTTCGTCAAGCAGGTCGCGCTGCTCGCCGGCATGTTCGTCGGTACGCTGGCCGCGATCCCGTTCGGCCTCGCGGACTTCTCCGCGCTCGGCTCGGCCCCCGTCGCCGCCCTGCCCACGCCCTTCGCCTTCGGGCCGCCCGAATTCCAGCCCGCCGCGATCCTCTCCCTGTGCATCGTGATGCTGGTGCTGATGACGGAGTCGTCCGCCGGGATGCTGGCGCTCGGTGAGATCTGCGACCGGCGCACCGACGGCCCCACCATCACCCGCGGTCTGCGCACCGACGGCATCGCCACCCTCCTCGGCCCGGTCTTCGGGGGCTTCCCGACCAGCGCCTTCGCCCAGAACGTCGGCGTCGTGTCACTGACCAGGGTGCGCAGCCGCTACGTGGTGGCCGCGGCGGGCGGCGCCCTGCTGGTCCTGGGTGCCTTCCCCGTACTCGGGGCGGTGGTCTCGCTGGTGCCGATGCCCGTGCTCGGTGGCGCCGGCATCGTCCTCTTCGGCTCGATCGCGGTGAGCGGCATCCGGACCCTGTCCGAGGCGGGCCTCGACGACAGCTCCAACATCATCCTCGTAGCGGTGGCACTCGGCGCGGGCATCATCCCTCTCGCGGCACCCGCCTTCTACGCCGGGTTCCCGTCCTGGGCGCAGACCGTGCTCGGTTCCGGGATCAGTGCGGGAGCGCTCGTGGCGGTCCTGCTCAACCTTTTCTTCCACCATCTCGGCACCCACAGCCGTAACGCTGTGGCACTCAAATCCCCCTAGGGCCCTGCCGTGCCCACACCGCCAGACACAGAAGAGGGAAGCACCATGGCAGCTCCGGCAGATCCAAGGACCACTCGACGCCTCGTCATCGAGAACTGCTCGATAGCCACCGTCGACGCACACGACACCGAGTACGCCTCGGGACACGTCGTCGTGGCGGACAACCGGATCGAGTCCGTCGGCGCGGGCAAGGCGCCGGAGAACCTCGAAGGCGTCGTACGGCGCATCGACGGCACCGGACACCTCGCCACACCCGGCCTCGTCAACACCCATCACCACTTCTACCAGTGGATCACCCGGGGCCTGGCGACCGACCACAACCTCTTCGACTGGCTGGTCGCGCTGTACCCGACATGGGCGCGCATCGACGAGCCGATGGCACGCGCGGCCGCCCAGGGGTCGCTCGCGATGATGGCCCGCGGCGGGGTCACCACCGCCATGGACCACCACTACGTCCACCCCCGCGGCTCCGGCGACCTGTCCGGCGCGATCATCGGCGCCGCTCGCGACACGGGCGTGCGCTTCATCCTCGCCCGCGGCTCCATGGACCGCAGCGAGAAGGACGGCGGGCTGCCGCCGGACTTCGCCGTCGAGACCCTCGACGGGGCACTCGCCGCAACCGAGGCGACCATCGACGAGCACCACGACACCTCCTTCGGCGCGATGACACAGATCGCGGTCGCCCCCTGCTCGCCCTTCTCCGTGTCCACCGAACTGATGCGCCAAGGAGCCGAGTTGGCCCGCCGGCGCGGCGTGCGCCTGCACACCCATGGTTCGGAGACCGTGGAGGAGGAACAGTTCTGCAAGGAACTGTTCGGGATGGGGCCGACGGACTACTTCGAATCGACCGGCTGGCTCGGTGACGACGTGTGGATGGCGCACTGCGTCCACATGGACGACTCCGACATCGCGGCCTTCGCCCGTACCGGCACCGGCGTCGCGCACTGCCCGTCCTCCAACGCCCGCCTCGCCGCCGGTATCGCCCGGGTCCCCGACATGCTGGCCGCCGGTGTCCCGGTGGGGCTCGGCGTCGACGGAACGGCTTCCAACGAATCCGGCGAACTCCACACAGAGCTGCGCAACGCCCTCCTCGTCAACCGCCTCGGCGCCCACCGGGAGAAGGCGCTGAACGCGCGTCAGGCGCTGCGTCTGGGCACGCACGGCGGCGCCCGGGTCCTCGGCCGCGCCGACGAGATCGGTTCCCTGGAGCCGGGGAAACTCGCCGACCTCGTGCTGTGGAAACTGGACACCCTGGCCCACGCCTCCATCGCCGACCCCGTGACCGCCCTGGTCTTCGGCGCCGCCGCCCCCGTCACCCTCTCCCTCGTCAACGGCAGGACCGTCGTCGAGGACAGCCGCCTCACCACGGTGGACGAGGACGCCATCGCCCGCGCGACCCGCGACGAGGCCAGGCGTCTGGCACAGATCACCGCCGGAGCCTGATGCTCCGTACCCCCTGACAGGCCGGCCGAGGGGGACGGCCCTCGGCCGGCCGCCGTGGACCGCACGGGTTCACGGCAGCCTGTGGGGTGCGCGCACGTCCCGTATGCGCACCCCACAGGGGAACCAAAGCTGCCCGCACCAGCTGCACGACCTGCATGAACGCACCACTCAGCACCACCTCCCTGACACCCACGTCGCCGACGTGTACCCGACCGGAGGAAGCCGTGGCAGCTACGCCCAGGTTTCGTAAGAACGCAGTCGAAGGAAGCGCAGCAGAAGGAGGCGCGGCCGCCGGCCGGGACCGGATCCACCCGGTCGACGAGAGGCTTCCGCCCCTGAGGATGTTCACCAGCGGCCTGCAGCACGTGGCCGCCATGTACGCGGGTGTGGTGGCCCCGCCCATGATCCTGGGGCCCGCCGTGGGCCTCAGCGCCAAGGAGACCGCCTTCCTCATGGGGGCGAGCCTCTTCACCGCGGGGATAGCCACCCTGCTCCAGACCCTCGGCTTCTGGCGGATAGGCGCCCGGCTGCCGTTCGTGAACGGCGTCTCGTTCGCCGGGGTGACCCCGATGATCGCAATAGGCAAGGACCGCGGCCACGAAGGCATAGCCGTCATCTTCGGCGCGATCATCGTCGCAGGCCTCCTCGGCTTCCTCCTCGCTCCTTACTTCTGCAAACTGGTGCGGTTCTTCCCGCCGGTCGTCACCGGCACCGTCATCACACTGATCGGCGTCTCACTGCTGCCGGTTGCCTTCAACTGGGCGCAGGGCGGCAACGCGACGGCCGACGACCACGGCTCGATGACGAACATCACGATGGCCGCCGTCACCCTCGTGATCGTGCTGGCCCTGCGCAAACTGCTCCGGGGCTTCCTCCAGCAGATCGCCATCCTGCTCGGCCTCGTCGTCGGCACCCTGATCGCGATCCCCGCCGGCATCACCGACTTCGGAGCGCTGGGGGACGCCGACCTCGTCGGCTTCCCGACGCCGTTCCACTTCGGCGCACCGCAGTTCGAGATCGCCGCCATCATCTCGATGTGCATCGTGATGCTGGTCTGCATGACCGAGTCCACCGCCGACATGCTCGCCCTCGGCAAGATCGTCGGCCGCCCGGCGGACGAGCGGACCATCGAGGGCGGACTGCGCGCCGACACCCTGGGCAGTGCCGTCAGCCCGCTCTTCAACGGCTTCATGTGCAGCGCCTTCGCCCAGAACATCGGGCTGGTCGCCATGACCAAGGTCCGCAGCCGGTTCGTCGTCGCCGCGGGCGGAGTCATCCTGGTGCTGCTCGGACTGATCCCCGTGGCCGCGTCCGTCATCGCCCTCGTACCGCTTCCGGTCCTCGGCGGAGCGGGCATCGTGCTCTTCGGGTCCGTCGCGGCGAGCGGCGTCCAGACGCTGGCCACCGCCGCCCTCGAGAAGGGGGAGAACGCCCTGATCGTCGCGGCGGCCGTCGGCGTCGGCCTGATACCGATCGCCGCGCCGGGCTTCTACCACGCCTTCCCCGAGGACCTGCTCGTCGTCCTGGACTCGGGCATCTCCACCGGCTGCGTGGTGGCGATCGTGCTGAACCTGGCCTTCAACCACTGGGGCCGGACGCCGGACACGGATCCGGGGACCGAAACCGCGGACAGCGAACAGCCGAAGGACCCGATGGCCCTGCCGGTCGCCCACTGACCCGGCGGTGCGCGTACGGAGGACCCCGCGGGTCCTCCGTACGCGCACCCGTGCGCGGGTGCGTTCAGTCGATGCGGAAGCTCTCCCCGTAGACCTGCCACACCAGCGGGGTCTCCAGCTGGAGCTTCCCCTCACGCACGAAGACGCGTTGGGCGCCCTCCACCCGGCTGGTGTCACTGTGCGAGGGCTCCTTGCGGAGGGCGGCCACACGGGCGTCCAGGAAGGCGTTCAGATATGCCTCCTCGTCACCACCCTCGGACGGCGGATCGGCCTCGGCCACGGCCCGGTCGCGTATCGTCCGGAAACCGACGGTCCCCGCGGCGTCGGCGTAACCGTGCATCACATAGGCGTCGTAGTAGACGAACTGCCCCAGGGCGCTGAGCCCGTCGGCCTCGGCACGCCCGACCGCCGGGTCGAAGTACGTCCGGTCGCGCTCGCCGTCCTGCGCCGACCGGAACGCCGGATCCGCCGCCGCCTTCACCCAGGCCCCGGTGAACGCGTCCCCCAGTCCCTCGTGCGAGTCGCTGCCGTTCACCGCACGCAGGGCCGGCAGGAAGTCCTCGAGCGCGTTTCCCGGGCGGTCCGCCGTGTAGCGCTCCACGACCTTCAGCATGTCGCCGGTGCCGGAGCAGAATCCGATGATGCCGGCGGTGTAGCCGCGGCCGTCGCCGATGTCCTCGATGTAGCCGTACTGGGCCTTCCAGTCGAGCGTGGAGTTCTCCGCGCTGGACACCAACTGCATGGCGATGTCCTTCTTCGCGGGGTCGTCGAGCCCTTTCTCGGGGGAACCGGAACCGGACCCGGAACAGCCGGTCAGGAGGAGGACCGCGACGGTGGCGAGGGCGAGACGTCTGTGCTTCACGCGACAAGCGTGCCAGGCCAGGGGGGCGGAGCCGGCCGGGGCCCGGCGCCTGTAGCGTTCGCGATATGGAAGATCAGTCTGTTGTGGACGTCGGCGATGTACGGCTGGCGTACCGGACCTGGGGCGACCCCTTCGGCTCGCCCGTCGTCCTCTTGCACGGTCTCGGCGGCTCGTCCCTGAGCTGGGAGGCGGTGGGCACCCTGCTCGGCGAGGAGTGGCGGGTGTACGCCATCGACCTGCGCGGGCACGGCGAGAGCGACTGGCCCGACGAGTACGCCTTCGAGCAGATGCGGGACGACGTCCTGGAGTTCCTCGACGCCTGCGAACTCGACCGGGTGGGCCTCGTCGGCCACTCGATGGGCGGAGTGGTCGCCTACCTGCTCGCCGAGGAGCACGCGGACCGGGTGGAGCGGCTGGTGCTGGTCGAGACCCCGCCGCCGTTCCCGGGACAGCCGGCCGACGACAGCCGCCTGCAGGGCCCGGTGGACTACGACGAGAACGCGGTCTCGGCCGTGCGGGCTCAGATCGCCGATCCGGATCCGCGCTGGGAGGAGGAACTGGGGCAGATCGTCGCTCCGACGCTGATGATCGCGGGGGGCCCGGAGAGCAGCATGCCGCAGGGCGGACTGGCCGACATGGCCGCCCTCATCCCCGACTGCCGGCTGATCACCCTGGGCGGCGGTCACCAGGTGCACAAGAAGCACGCGGACCAGGTGGCCCAGCAGATCACCGAGTTCTTCACCAGCTGAGGCGACCGGCTGCGCACCCGGCGCTGTCAGTGCCGAGTGCCATGATCCACAGCATGGATCCCAGCCGCTTCCCCGCCGAAGCCGACGCCCACCCGTGGGCCGGTCTCACGCACGCCTACGGCAGCGCCGCCGACGTGCCCGGTCTCCTGCGGAGCCTGGCCGGGGAGGACGAGGAGAAGGCGGCGGAAGCACTCTCCGGCCTGTACGGCAGCATCCTGCACCAGGGCTCGGTGTACGGGGCCACCGCCCACGCCGTGCCCTGCCTCGCGCGGATCGCCGGAGCCGGGATCCGCGTGGCGGACGTGCTGGCACTGCTCGGGCGCATAGCGGAGAGCGGAGCGGACGACGGCGAGAGCGACGAGGCCGCCGCACGCCGTGCCGTGGCCGCCGAACTGCCCCTGCTGCTGGCGTCGGTGGAGGCCGAGGACAGCGGCGTACGGCAGGCGGCGGCCTGGGCCGTGGCCATGACCGGTGCGAAGGCCGAGGCGTACGGGGTGCTCCGGGAGCGCTTCGCGGCGGAGACCGATCCGCAGGTCCTGGCCGAGCTGCTCGGCGGTCTGGTCCACCTGGATCCGGTGGGCACAGCCGCCCTGGCAGCGGGGGCCATCGGACCCGGCAGGCCTGCCGAGGTGCGTGTCGCCGCGCTGATGGGATGCGTGGACGCGGGGGCGGAGTGGGGCCCGGAGCACCACGACGCCATGCTCGCGTTGCTGCCGGCCGACGGTCTCGTGGCCGGCCGCATGGACCTCGATCGCAACGAGCCCCTCCGGTACGTCATATCGTCCCTGCTGCTGCGGGACACGCCCGCCGGCCGGGACGGTGCGTACGAACTGCTGGGGGCCGCACTGCGCGACGAGCGGCCGGGGGTGCTCGCCGAAGCCGTGTGGGCGGCGGAGTCCGCCGTGCAGGTCTCGCGCAGCGCACGGCGGCGGCTCGCGGGCCCGCTGCGCGACGTGGTCCGCCGGAACCCGTCGGTCACGGGAGAGGTGCTGTCCTTGCTCAGGCTGCTCGGCGGGCACGCGGCGCCTGCCGGTCCCGTACTGGCGGAACTCGCGGCACGGGACGACGAACGGGCGGACCAGGCACTCGCGGCGCTCGTCGACGTCGACGCGGAGCGGGCCGTGCCGCTCCTGGCCCAGGCCCTGGGCCGCCGGCCCCGGGCACTCGACGCCGCGTGCGGGGGCCTGTTCGGCGCACCCCGTGTTCCGTACGACACCGCCTTGCTCGTGGCGGTGCGGGCCCGGCTGGCCGATCCGGAAGGACTCAGCGACCAGGAACCCTTCCGCTACGCGGCCCTGCTCGAGGCCTGGGGGAGGCGCGCGTCCCACGCCCTGCCCGAAGCGCTGGGGGCGTTCGGAAGGTTCCCCCAGCAGATGGCGAGGGCGGTGGCCGCGGTCTGCGCCCCGGAGGACCGGGCCACAGCGGCCGAGGCGCTGCGCGGGCACGCTTGGGGGCAGCGGGAAGGGAGGCTCGCCGCGGCCAGAGCCCTCTGCGCCGTCACGGAGGACGCCGAGCCCTTGCTGGCCGTGCTGACGGAGCAGTTGAGGGGCGGCGGGGCGCACGGGACGCGTGAGGCGGCGTCGGTCGCCGCCGGACTGGGCCCACGCGCGGCAGGACTGCTGCCCGTCCTCGAGGCAGCGGTGCGCGACCGTGCCGCGTCCCGCACGATCCCGGACCTGGACGCCGACGTCGCCGTCGCCGAGGCGCTGTGGAGGATCACCGGCCGTGCGGAGGAAGTGGTGCCTCTGCTGCGCGGAGTGCTGGAAGAGACCGAGCTGAGCTGGATGCGCTGGACGGTCGCCAGGGCCGCACGTGTCACCGCACTGCTGGGCGGCGAGGGCCGTCCGCTCACCGAGGCTCTGTGGAAGCTGCTGCCGGATCCGCTCCGGAGCCCGGCGATCGTGATCGCGCTGCGTGCGGTGGCCCCGGAGACGCTGGACGTGCGTATGGCGGCGGGACTGCTGCTGGACTCGGCCGAGCAGGACGCGGACCCGTTCACGGCGCTGGACGCGCTCCAGGAGCTCGGCCCCACCGCGATGGCCGGCGGACACCGCCGTCGGCTGACGGAGCTGGCCGAGCGGGATGTGCGGGTGACCTCCTCCAGCGCGGACACGGCTACGGCACCCGCCGACGAACGGTTCCAGGCGCGGGCGCGGGAGGTGCTGCGGGCGCTCCGGGAGCCGGACGAGCGGGCCTGAGCCACGGGGCGGTCCGGAATCCGGCGGGCGCGCCGGGCCGGGCGGAGCCGTACCCGGGGTGCCCCGGACGGAGGGTGGGCACCCGCCCGGCCCGGAGCTTTCGCGCGAGTGCGGTCCTCCCGGCCGGCCGGTTCCTCACGCGCGACCGCAGGGGGGTCAGCCGCCCGGCTGCCAGTCGGGCCGCCGCCCGCTCAGCGCGATCACCCGGTCGACCAGCGGTGTGCCGGCCGGGACGGGGACCGGCGGGCCGAAGATCGCGTCGGGGCCGGACCTGTCGTCGTCCCCGGGCGCCAGCACCGCCTCCGACGAGCGCAGGCTCGCCTCGTCCGCCCGGAACTCCTGCCCCGTGGACCGGGCCAGATCCCAGCCGTGCACGACCAGTTCGTTCCGGACGACCATTCCGGCGACCCGGCCCGGCAGATCCACCCCGCCCGCCCGGGTCATGCCTTCCACTGCGGCAGGGGAGCGCCAGGCTGCGACCAGCTCGTCGAGCAGGGGCGGCAACGCCGTGCGCCAGTCGGCGGGCAGGACCGGCAGGTCCGACGTGGGGGAGGTGTCGGTGGTGGGGCCGGGCTTCTTGTGTGCCGCGTCGCGGAAAGCGACTGTCAGTCCCAGCAGGTGCCCGAGCAGTTCCCGTACCGAGTAACCGGGGCAAGGAGTCGGGCCGGTCAGTTGCCGGTCGCCGACGGAGCCGATCAGCTCGCGGATCTGCCGCGCGGCCGGTTCGAGATCGATGCCGGGCGCGGTTCCCTCATGCGTGTCCATACCCCTTCAGACCCTTCCTGGGCCCGGAACTCATCGCGGACATCGCGGAACGTTCCGATCCGCCCTCTTGCCGGGGGTCCCGTCCGCATGGCATATAGGTCTGGACCATTGCTGTCGGAGGAAGGCATCATCGTGCAACGCCCCCACGCACGCACCGAGTCGGCCTGTTCCGTTGCGCTGCTCCTCGCCGCGCTCACCGCCTGCGGCGGATCCGCGGAAGCGGACACCAGGAATCCGACAGCCCCCGGGGGCGTGACGGCCCAGGCCGGCAGCGCCACCTCCGTACACGTCATGTGGGAGCGGGCCTCGGACAACGAGGGGGTCACCGGCTACGACGTCTACCGCGAGGGCAGGAAGGCGGCCTCGGTGGACGCGACGAAGCTGATGACCGACATCGAAGGGCTGGCCGCGTCCACGGCCTACACCTTCACCGTCAGGGCCCGCGACGCCGCCGGGAACGTCTCGGCCCCCGGCGCCGCAGCCCCCGTCACCACGCCTGCCACCGGACCCGCCGACGAGGAACCGCCGACCCGACCGTCGAAGCTGCGGGGCGAGGCGGACAGCGGCCGGACGGTCACCCTGTCCTGGGGTGGCTCCACGGACGACGTGGGCGTGACCTCGTACGACGTCTACCAGGAGGATTCCAGGATCCACAGCGTCCCCGGCACGCGGACCACGGCCAGGCTCACCGGACTGAGGCCCGGCACCGTCTACACCTTCACCGTCCGTGCCCGCGACGCCGCCGACCGGTCCTCGCCGGACAGCAACGCACTGGACCTCACCACCCCGTCCGCGCCGGGGGCTCCCGCGAGTACGGCGCCCACCGGGCTGCGGACGGAGACGACGGTGCAGGGCAAGGAGTTCCTGGTCGACCTCTCCTGGGACCAGCCCGAGACCGGCGGCACGATTCCGGCGTACCAGCTGTTCCTGGACGGAAAGCTGACCACCACGATCGTCTGGGGCGGCACGCCGCCCGCGGGCCGCGCGACCTACCGGCTCACCCTGACCGACCCGCCCGGCACCCGCTACTCACTCAAGATCCGGCCCAAACTCCCCGACGGGACGTGGGGGGACTTCTCGGCCCAGCGCACGGTGGTCCTCCCGGGCTGACTCCCGCCCGCCACCCGGCGGGGAGGCGGCCGGGGTGGTGCCACGCGGATGGAGGGGCAGGGGAAGAGGGGTGGTGGGCCGGCCTTCGGGAACGAGCTCGTGAGGCCTTCTCCCGGGGCCGGCCGGACCCCTCACGGCCGCATGCCCGTCCACGGGGCGCATGCGCGCTCCGGCCGGGGAGCGTACGGGCGGGGTCCGCGACGGGAGCGGTGGCCGGCGGGGCTCCGGCCGGAGCGGGTGACGGACCTGCCACGGGCGCCGGCCGGACGGCCGTTCACCTCCGTGGCCGGAACCGGATCACGGCCCGCGCCAGAGATTGGCGAAGGCCGCGTTCTCGATGGCCCGCCTCTGGCGTACGGCCTCCAGTTCCATCACCGCGTCGTGGACGGCGGCCACCACGGCCGTCGCCGCGTCGTCGCCGGGGCCGGATCCGTCGTCGGACCGGCCGTCGTCGATGCCCACGGCCGAGGCGAGGGCGGCCAGGACGGGCTCCTTCGCCTCCCAGCGGCCGGCTGCCCGGCGGCGGCCGGGCGTATCGACCGGTTCCACGCGTTCCGGCCCGAAGGGCAACCGTCCGTTCCGCTTCCGTGTCAGCTCGCCGTCCTCCTCGAGAGCGGCCTGGTACGCGGCCGAGAGGTCTCGGCCCCGGCGCCACAGCCAGTCCTCGATCCGCTCGTGAGGCGGTTGCCGGGTGAGCCGCGCCGCGGCCTCGCCGAGGAGCTGGTCCTCCGGCGCCGCCGGCCCGCCCGGCACGATGCGGTCGCCGTCCACGGTGAGGGCCCCCGCGCCGATGAGATCGATCAGCTCGGCTCCCGCCAGGGCGAGCGACAGGTCACCCTGGCCCACGGCACGCTCCGGTCCCGGCTCCATGGCGATGATGAACAGGTCTTTCGCCGTGGTCATGAACGGCTCCCCTCGCAGACATCGACAAGGCGCTTCCCCGCCGGCCCGGTCCGGCGTCCGGAGCCGGTTCGCGGCGAGGCGACTGCCACGATCAGTATCGTCCGCTCGGACGGCTTCCGCGCCGGCCTGTTCCGCTTCACCTCGACCGGCCGGTCGGTCCCTGGCCGTCCGGCCCCGGCTTCGGCCACCAGGGGCGTCGCGGGCCGGTGATCAGCACCCGGTACGTCGGCCGGCGATCTCCCCCGCCGGCCCCGGACGGGCGCTCCCCCGCCGCGGCCGCCCTCTTCGTCGCGCCGGTGACCGCACGAGGCGCCGACGCCAATAATGCGTAATATATCCTTATTACAACTTTCGCCCGGTTTCGGAGTATCCGGCGTGAGACTCCCGAGACCCCGGAGCACGCCGCATCTACCGAAGGGGATGGCCGCATTGCAGTACGACGAGCTGATCGGCAAGGTCCAGGCCAGGGCGCAGCTGTCCGGCAGGGGCGACGCGGAGCGCGTGACCGGTGCGGTGCTCCGGACGCTGGCGGAACGGCTGCCCGACGGACTGACCGGGCACCTGCTCGCCCAACTGCCGTCGGCGCTGGCCGCTTCGGTGAGCGACGGGACCGGCGAGGCAGGGACTCCGGCCCATGGCCCGGAGCACAGCGGATCAGGCGAGCGCTTCGGCCTCACGGCGTTCGCGGGCAGGGTCGCCTGGCGAGCCGGAGTACCCGAGGACGTCGCACTCCGGCAGACGGCCGCCGTGTTCGAGGTCCTGGACGCGGCTGTCGCTCCCGAACTGATGGAGAAGCTCACAGCCGCACTGCCCGCGGACATCGGAAAGCTGCTGCCCACGGCGCGGGCCCGCGAGGCCGGGGAGTAGGAGGCGCACAGGCGCCCCGGCCCCGCGGGCGCCACAGCCGGCAGCGGGAGAAGGAACGGAGCCGCGGCCGGGCGGACAGAACCGGCGCACCCGCCGCCGTTGACGCACGTGTTCGAGACGCCCGGGTGGCGGGGCGTCGTCGTCCGGCCGGTGACAGTTCCGCGCGGCGAACCGCCACGGGATCCCGCCCGGCCATCGACAGCGGGCTGTCGCCGAACGGACGGAAGCGGATCCGGCGCGGCTGACGACCGGTCGCCCGGCAGCCCCCGCGGCCGTCGCCCCGGAGGCGGTGGAGACGAGGTCCGCTGCCATGGCGTCGAAGGTCCCCCGGCAGAAATGGTCCTGTCACGGAAGCCCTCTTCCGGGAACCCCCGCACGGCGAACCAGGGGGTGCGGCCCTCGACGCCGCCTCGGAGGCGGCGGCAGCACGCGCCGCCGCGCCTCGTGCGACCACTCGTCCCCGACGGCGTCCACGCGCTAAGGTACCGGGCCCCGGCGGCGGCGCCGGAGTCGATGGAGGAGGCGGTCGGCATGTCAGGTGCGCGGGCTTCCCGGCGTGTGGTCACCCGGGGACACGTCGTCCACAGTGCCTGCCGCTTCTTCCTGCGGAACGGCACGGTGGACATGGGCGCACTCGCCCAGGAGCTCGCGGTGAGCCGGGCGACGCTCTACCGCGTGGTCGGCAGCCGGGACGCGCTCCTCGCCGACGTGCTGTGGGACCTGGCGGCGCACCTCCTGGACCGGGCCCGGCGCCGGCGTACCCGGGCGGGTGTGGACGGGGTCCTGGAGATCACCCGCTACTTCGTCACGGCCCTGCGCGCCTCCACCCCCTTCGAGGACTTCCTGCGCACCGAGCCCGAGACGGCCCGGCGTCTGCTGACCGGCGGATGCGTGCACCGCCGGGCTGTCCTGGCCCAGCGGGGCATCCTGCTGGAAGCGGGGGAGGGAGACCGCCCCTGGCCCCGTTCCGGCATCGACGATCTGGCCTACCTCTACGTCAGAGTCGTCGAATCGGCCCTGTACGCCGAGCTGTTGAGCAGCCGCAGGCCGGACCTCGCCCTGGCCGAGCGCACTGCCCGCGCCGTGCTCCGGCAAACCCGCTGAACGCCGTCGCGCGTGATCTGAGACCGCGGTCTCACCCTCGGGCCGGCGGCTGGCCGTCCGGTTCGCGTCGGCCTTAGGTTCCGACTCCGACGACGGTGACTCGGAGGACACGATGACCGGTACCCAGCAGGCCCTGACGGGCCGGACCACGCTCCTCGCTGTGTTTCTGGCGCTCGCCGGGACACTCACCGCCCTCACCGCGCCGACGCAGGCGGCGACCGCACCGCGCACCACCGTCAATCCCGTGATCTTCGTGCACGGGCAGGAGGGTTCGGCCCAGCAGTGGCAGTCCCAGGCCAAGCGGTTCTCCAGCAACGGCTACCGCGACGACCTGCTGTACGCCCACGAGTACGACACCTCCGTCGCGACCGACGACCACGCGGTAGCCGGGCTGGAGGGACTGGTCGATTCCGTCCGGGCGCGCACCGGCGCGCAGAAGGTCGACATCCTCGCCCACTCGCGCGGTACACGCGTGCTGCACGCGTACCTCTCCGTGCCGGAGCGTGCGGCGGAAGTTGCCAAGTACGTGAACCTGGACGGCCGTACGGCGGCTGCGCAGCCCGGCGGGGTGCCCACCCTCGCCATCTGGAGCAGTCTCCAGCCGAACGGGTCGATCGGCGGAGCGGTCAATGTCCACGAGCCGCAGGCGGGACACACCGAGAGCGCGACGTCCGCCGAGAGCTTCGCCCACATCTACGCGTTCCTGCGGGGCAGGCCTCCGCTCACCACCCGGGTGCTGCCCGAGGTGCCCACCTCCGTGGAGATCGCCGGCCGCGCCGTGCACTTCCCGCAGAACACCGGCCTCGCGGGCCGCCTCGAGGTATGGAGACTCGACCCCGCCACCGGCGCCCGGGCCGGATTCCTTCCTCAGCATGTCGTGCGGACCGGCGCGAACGGTGCCTTCGGTCCGCTCGAAGTCGGCGGACGCGGGCACTACGAGCTGGCGTTCGTCCGTGCCGGCGAGCGCACCAGCCACTTCTACTTCGAACCGTTCGAGCGCAGCGACCGCTTCGTACGCCTGCTGGTCTCCCCGCCGGGCGGCGTCGCGGACTCCGTCGACGCCTGCACCGGGCACACGGCGCTCACCATCGTCCGCGCACGCGAGTGGTGGGCCGGGACGGCGGACGACGACCGGCTGCGTATCGCCGGGACCGACGTCCTCAACCCGGCGGTGTCACCCCGGCTCCGCCAGATCCTGGGCCTGTTCGTGTTCGACGAGGGGTGTGACGGTGCCAGTCACCTCGATGCGGCGCTGCCGCCCTTCGACCGGATCCCGTTCCTGACGGCCACCGACCTCTCGCTCCAGGCCGACCCGCAGGCCCGCGGCACCGTCCCCGTCACGCAGACGATGCGCGGGTCGGGCGTGGAGGAGACCATCGCCGTGCCCAACTGGCCCTCCGACCGCCACACCGTGTCGCTGCTCTTCAAGGACTACGTGGACATCCCGTCGGGCGGGTGAGCCGGAAGCCGTACGGCGGTGTGCCGTTCCCGGGCCGCACGGTCCGGGGACGGCGCACCGCACCGGCGCCCGGCCCGGCCCTTCGCCCCCACCGGGACGGAGCGCTCCTCAAGAAGCGAGCGCGGCGGGTTCTCCGAGCTGTGCGGCGGCCGTACGCCAGGCTGCCGTCACCGCGGTGCGGGCCTGCTCGGTCCGGGCGGCACCGTCCGCCGTCCACTCGAGTGGTGCTCCCACGTGTACGTGCAGTTCCGGGCGGCGCAGCGGCGCCGTGACCAGGCCCGCGAGCTGCTTGGGCACGCTTCCCGAGGTGATCCGACGGGCGCCGGCCTGGCCGACGGGCACCACCGGAGCCCCGGTCCGCTGTACGAGCCGTGACAGGCCGCTGCGGAAGGCTCCGGGGGCTGCCTCCGCCGCGTCCGCCCGGTACGCGATGCCGCCCTCGGCGTATATGAGGACCAGGTGTCCGCCATCGAGCGCTTCGGCGGCCCGGTCCAGGGCGTCCGCCGCGCGCCGGTCGCCCCGGTGGACGGGGATGTGGCCCTCGAGCGCGAGCGCGCGGCCGAGTACCGGGACGCGCCACAGCCCGGCGGCCGCCATGACGACCGGGTGAACTCCGAGGCGGTGCAGGGCGGCGAGCACGACGGCGGGGTCGGCCAGCGAGGTGTGGTTCGCGACGGCGATGCTGCCGGGAGCGAGTCGGGCATCCGCGTCGGTGGTGACCGTGAGGCGGCCGACGACGGGCACCAGGACGTCGGCGAAGCGGCTGAGCATGTCCGGACTCCTGTGTTCGACGATGCTGCTTGCCATCGTCGGCTGCCGGGGGCGCCGGAGCCTGAGTAGCCGCACTCATATCTCGCGGCAACCGTCTGGCGGCAGCGGGGCAGGAGGCGGGTTTCCTGCCCCGCTGCCGCCAGACGGTTGCCAGGACCTCCACGCCCAGGGCCGTCAGCTGCTCCACCACCGGATCGCGGAGGCCGGCGTCGCGTCCGGTTCCGGTGTGCCGGATGAACGTCCTGCTGCTGCGGACCACCGCGTGCGTCGTCCGCATGGTGGCCACCGCCCTTCCCGTATGCCGGAAGCGCCGCACCCCGGTGCGGTGAACGGCGGGGTGCGGCGCTCCGTGGCGGGCTGTCAGCCCAGCTGCTCGTACGCCGGCAGCGTCAGGAAGTCCGCGTAGTCCTGGTCCAGGGAGACCTGCAGCAGGAGGTCGTGGGCCTGCTGCCACTTGCCGGACTCGAAGGCCTCCTCGCCGATCTCCGCACGGATCACGGACAGTTCCTCGGCGGCGACCTTACGGGCCAGATCCGCTGTGGCGTGCTCGCCGTTCTCGAAGACCACGTCCGCGTTGATCCACTGCCAGATCTGCGAACGCGAGATCTCGGCGGTGGCGGCGTCCTCCATCAGGTTGAAGATGGCGACGGCACCCATGCCGCGCAGCCACGCCTCGATGTAGCGGATGCCGACGGCGACCGCGTTGCGCAGGCCGTCGTACGAGGGCTTCGCGTCCAGCGTGTCGATGGCGATCAGGTCGCCCGCGGCCACCGAGACGTCCTCGCGGAGGCGGTCCTTCTGGTTCGGCCTGGTGCCGAGGACGGCGTCGAAGGAGGCCATCGCGATCGGGACCAGGTCGGGGTGGGCGACCCAGGAGCCGTCGAAGCCGTCGTTCGCCTCGCGGTCCTTGTCCGCCTTGACCTTCTCGAAGGCGACCTTGTTGACCTCGGCGTCACGCCGCGAGGGGATGAAGGCAGCCATGCCGCCGATGGCGTGCGCGCCGCGCTTGTGGCAGGTGCGGACCAGGAGTTCGGTGTACGCCCGCATGAACGGGGCGGTCATCGTGACCAGGTTGCGGTCCGGCAGGACGAACTTCGAGCCGCCGTCGCGGAAGTTCTTGACGATGGAGAAGAGGTAGTCCCAACGGCCCGCGTTCAGCCCGGAGGCGTGGTCGCGGAGCTCGTAGAGGATCTCCTCCATCTCGTACGCGGCGGTGATCGTCTCGATCAGGACGGTCGCGCGGACCGTTCCCTGGGGGATGCCGGCGTAGTCCTGGGCGAAGACGAAGATGTCGTTCCAGAGGCGTGCCTCCAGGTGCGACTCCGTCTTCGGCAGGTAGAAGTACGGGCCCTTGCCGAGGTCGATCAGGCGCTGCGCGTTGTGGAAGAAGTAGAGGCCGAAGTCGACCAGCGCACCGGGCACCGGGGTGCCGTCGAGCTGGAGGTGGCGCTCGTCCAGGTGCCAGCCGCGCGGGCGCGTGACGACGGTCGCGAGCTCCTCGGCGGGCTTCAGCGCGTACGACTTGCCCGACTTCGGGTCGGTGAAGTCGATGTTCCGGGTGTACGCGTCGATCAGGTTGAGCTGACCTGTGATCACGTTCTCCCACGTGGGGGCGGACGCGTCCTCGAAGTCGGCGAGCCAGACCTTGGCGCCCGAGTTCAGGGCGTTGATGGTCATCTTGCGGTCGGTCGGGCCGGTGATCTCCACCCGCCGGTCGTCCAGCGCGGCCGGGGCCGGGGCGACCTTCCAGGTGTCGTCCACACGGACCGCCTCCGTCTCCGGCAGGAAGTCCAGCGTGGAGGTGCGGGCGATCTCGGCGCGGCGCTCGCCGCGGCGGACGAGCAGTTCGTCACGCCGGGGCGTGAACCGCCGGTGCAGCTCGGCCACGAACGCGAGGGCCGCATCGGTCAGGACCTCGTCCTGCCTCGGCAGGGGCTCGGCATCGACGATGGCCAGCGGGGACGGCGCTGGTGCGGACATGAGCTGTCACTCCTTCAGCGGGTGGTGCGGCGGCATCCCATGGCCGCCGGGTCACCCGGGACGGCACGGGGTGCCAGGGCTCCGAGATACGGCCATGGGTACCGCCGAGGACCGGAAGCGGAACCATGAGCTTCTGAACAGTGGATATTAGTTTCCTCATGGTGGAAGTTCAATGGTTTGTTGATGTCGAGATTCTCCGGGTCGACAGACGCGCCGAGGCGGTGGCTCGGCGTGCCAGGTCCGATACGGTGCGTTCACTCCAGGTGTGTCAGGTCCTCCACCGTGTCGATGTCGTATGCCCGGGCCACACCGGAACACTCGACGAGGGTGATCGCGTCGCGGTGCGCACGCAGGTATGCCCGTGCCCCCTGGTCGCCCGCCGCACCTGCCGAGATGTCCGCCCAGTGGCCGGCCCCGAACAGCACGGGGTGACCACGCTCCCCTTCGTAGGCCGCGGCCGCGAGGGTCGTCCGGGAGCGGTACGCCGAGAGGACCCGGGCCACCGCCTCCGCCCCGATGCCCGGCTGGTCGACCAGGAGGACGAGGGCCGCGTCGGCGTCCGAACCGGCAAGGGCGCCCAGTCCCGCCCGGAGGGAGGAGCCCATGCCCTTCTCCCATGACGGGTTCACCGTCACCGTGCACGCGGAGAGGTCCGCCCGGGCCCGCACCTCCTCGGCCGCGGCGCCCAGGACGACGTGGACGGGGCCGCACCCCCCGTTGCGCAGGGCCCGCACCGCGTGCTCGGCCAGGGGGCGGCCCCGGTGTTCCAGCAGTGCTTTCGGTCTGCCGCCGAGGCGACGGCCACCGCCGGCTGCGAGCAGCACCCCGGCGATCACGGGAATCCGTTGTGTGTGGGTCACGTGTCCTGGATACCACTGCGCCATGGGGAGCGGCGGAAGGCGAATCATCACCTCCGGGATGCCGTGATTCCCGGTCCGCGCAGTGGCGCAGGACGTCGTCCATGGTTATGGCCTGGCGGCGGGCCCGGGCGTTCGGCCGCTGTCCCGGGGCAGGCCGGCACACCGGCACGACGGCGTGCGAGGGGGAGTGCTCTGTCACGAAGCACGGAGCGGGGCGGTCGGCCGGGGGCGGCGATGACCCGGGAGTGACTGAGCCGCGCACGGCGGTCTCCCGGATCCGCCGCGAACCGGCCGGACACCCGCCGGGTTCCCGGACCGTGGCACAGCCGGGGAGGGGGCGGCCGCGCTGGACGCCATGACGGTCAGTGGCCGGCCGGGACCCTCGGCTGCGCGTTCGCTGCTGCTGGTCGCGGGGTGATCGGCACGGTCGGCGTGCTCGGGCCCGGGCTGCGCGAGGTACGCGGGTCGGTACGCGCCGCCCGTGGCCGCGCGCTGGGCCTCCTGGACGCCGCCGGCCTCGCCGGCAGTGCGGACCGCAGGCCGCACCAGCTGCCGGGCGGTCGGCGCCAGCGGATCCGCATCGCCCGGGCCCTGATGAACCGGCCGGCGGTGCTCCTCGTCGACGAGCCGACCAGTGCGCTCGACCGCGAACACGGATCAGAGGTCCTGGACCTGCTGGCAGGTCTCACCCGGGAACGTTCCACGGCCACGGTCGTGGTGACCCGCGACCGTGCGCACCTGGGCCGGACGGACGGGACGGCGAGGATGGAGGACGGCCGCCCGGCGGTGTCCGCTCCGGTCTGAAGGACTGCCGGAGCGGGGTGGGCGCCCGCGTTCCGGCCGGGCCTCAGGCGGCGGGCCCGCTGTTCGCCAGTGCCTCGGAGAGTTCCTTCGCGATCTGCTGCAGGATCGGCACGATCCGTTCGGTCGCCGTCTCGGTCACCCGGCCCGCGGGTCCGGAGATGGAGATGGCGGCCGAGGTGGGGGAGTCCGGCACCGGGACCGCGAGGCAGCGGACCCCGATCTCCTGCTCGTTGTCGTCCACCGCGTAACCCGCCCGGCGCACCTGCTCGAGTGCGTCGAGGAAGCCGTCCGGCGTGGTGATCGTCTTCTCGGTGGCCGCCGGCATGCCCGTACGGGCCAGCAGGGCCCGCACCTCGTCCGCCGGGGTCTGCGCGAGGAGTGCCTTGCCGACCCCGGTGGAGTGAGGCAGCACCCGCCGGCCGACCTCGGTGAACATCCGCATCGAGTGCTTCGACGGTACCTGGGCGACGTACACGATCTCGTCCCCGTCGAGCAGCGCCATGTTCGCCGTCTCGCCCGTCTCCTCGACCAGGCGCTGGAGATACGGCCGCGCCCAGGTGCCCAGCAGCCGGGACGCGGACTCGCCGAGGCGGATCAGACGCGGACCCAGCGCGTAACGCCGGTTGGGCTGCTGGCGTACGTAGCCGCACACGACCAGGGTGCGCACCAGCCGGTGGATGGTCGGAAGGGGGAGCCCGCTGCTCGCGGAGAGTTCGCTGAGCCCGACCTCGCCCCCGGCATCCGCCATGCGCTCCAGCAGGTCGAAGGCGCGCTCGAGGGACTGCACACCGCCGCTGGGACCGGCGGGTTTGGAGTCGGATGTGCTGGCGTGGGACGGCGGCACGTCAACGGTCCTTTCGAAGCGGAGGCAAGGCAGCAGCCTACCGGGCTGTTCCCGATCGGCCCACTGCTCCCGGCGCGACGTCCTTGCCGGTCAGGAGCTGTTTTGTCCTGGTGTCGGCGGTACGGCCCGCCTTCGGCCCTGAGCGCGGTGACGCCACTCCTGGCCCGTTCTACGTTCCGCCTGTCGAAAATAAATTTTTACTTCGTGGAAAACTCCAAATGGGGCCGTCCGGGGTCCGCCGGTGCTCGCACGGGGAGGCGGGGTCTTGACGGGCCGTACTCCCGAGTGAAGACTCCTTCAACAAAACGTTGAATCTGCGTGAGGAGCACAGGTGTCCGGTGTGGACGTGAAGCTGGTACTCCGCTCGACGCGCGTCGTCACACCCGAGGGAACCCGCGCCGCAGCGGTCCTCGTCGCCGGCGGCGAGATCGAGGCGGTCCTGCCGCACGGCGCGGAGGTGCCCGGCGGCGCCCGCGTCGAGGACTTCGGCGACGACGTCCTGCTGCCGGGACTCGTCGACACCCATGTCCATGTGAACGACCCCGGCCGCACCGAGTGGGAAGGCTTCTGGACCGCCACCCGCGCCGCGGCGGCGGGCGGCATCACGACCCTGCTCGACATGCCGCTCAACTCCCTCCCGCCGACCACCACGGTGGAGCACCTGCGCGTCAAACAGCGGGTGGCCGCACCCAAGGCGCATGTCGACACCGGTTTCTGGGGCGGTGCGGTCCCCTCCAACACCAAGGACCTGCGCCCGCTGTACGAGGCCGGGGTGTTCGGCTTCAAGTGCTTCCTCTCACCCTCCGGCGTCGAGGAGTTCCCCGAACTGGACCAGGAGCAGCTGGCCCGCTCCATGGCCGAGATCGCGGGCTTCGGCGGCCTGCTGATCGTGCACGCCGAGGACCCGCACCACCTGGCCGCTGCCCCGCAGCGGGGTGGGGAGAAGTACGCCGACTTCCTGGCCTCCCGCCCCCGGGACGCGGAGAACACCGCGATCGAGGGGCTCATCGCACACGCACGCCGGCTGAACGCCCGCGTCCATGTCCTGCACCTCTCCTCCGGTGACGCCCTGCCGCTGATCGCCGCGGCCAAGCGTGAGGGCGTACGCGTCACCGTCGAGTCGTGTCCGCACTTCCTCACCCTGACCGCCGAGGAAGTGCCGGACGGGGCGACGGAGTTCAAGTGCTGCCCGCCCATCCGGGAGGCCGCCAACCAGGACGCGCTCTGGGCCGGGCTCGCCGACGGCACGATCGACTGCATCGTCTCCGACCACTCGCCCTGCACCACGGACCTCAAGACCCCGGACTTCGCCTCCGCGTGGGGCGGGATCTCCTCACTGCAGCTGGGCCTGCCCGCCGTCTGGACCGAGGCGCGCCGGCGCGGTCACACCCTCGACGACGTCGCACGCTGGATGTCCGCGGCCCCCGCCTCCCTGGCGGGCCTCACACGCAAGGGCGCCATCGAGGCCGGGCGGGACGCGGACTTCGCGGTCCTCGCCCCCGACGAGACCTTCACCGTCGACCCGGCAGGACTCTTCCACCGCAACCAGGTCACCGCTTACGCGGGGAAGACCCTGCACGGAGTCGTCAGGTCCACCTGGCTGCGGGGTACGCGGATCGCGGCTGACGGCGTACCGGCCGGCCCCGCCGGCCGTCTTCTCGAGAGAAACCGGTGACCATGACGGCGACACCGTACTTCACCGGCGACGCGAGCCCGTACGGAGGAGGTGACCCGTACGCCGACCACCGCACCGCCGGCTTCCCCTTCACCCACCTCGTCGACCTCGCGGACCGTCGCCCCGGGGGCGGGGACATCGCCGCCGGCGACGGGTTCTTCACCGAGCGCGAGAACCTGCTGAAGCCGGAGCCCGCGGAATTCGACCCCGAGCGCTTCGGGCACAAGGGCAAGATCATGGACGGCCGGGAGACCCGCCGCCGGCGTGACAAGGGCAACGACTGGATCCGTTACCGGCTGGCCGAACAGGCGGAGATCCGGGCGGCCGAGATCGACACCGCCTACCTCAAGGGCGACGCGGTGATCTCGGTCGGTGACGGCGGGGAGGGCGAGCGGCGGGAGATCCTGCCCCGCACCCGGCTCCAGCCCGACACGGACCGCCGCTCCGTCCTGCCCGAGCCGGTGCGCGGCACGCACGTCCGGACCGACGTCCTCCCGGACGGCGGAACCTCCCGGCTGCGGCTCTCCGGCTCACTGACCGGGGAGGCGCGGCACGGCCGGCCGCCCGCCACGAGGAGCTCGGCGGACAGCCTCCGCACGCACCGCGCGCGGCCCGCGGGCGGGTGCGCCGGTTCACGTCCGGCCTGTATGGATATGGGACCCTGGTCGGGACGCCGCCGCCCCGACCAGGAGTCGCCATGATCTTCATCGCCGTCAAGTTCACCGTGCGTACCGCCGAGCGCGACAACTGGCTCCCGGCCGTGGAGGACTTCACCCTCGCCACCCGTCAGGAGCCGGGCAACCTCTTCTTCGACTGGTCCTACAGTGTCGAGAACCCGGACCAGTTCATCCTGCTCGAGGCGTTCGCCTCGCAGGAGGCGGGCGTCGCCCACGTGAACTCCGAGCACTTCAAGGCGGCGGTCGACACCATGTCGGAACTCGTCAGCGAGGTCCCGGAGATCATCAACGTCGAGGTGCCCGGTGACGACTGGTCCCGTATGTCGGAGGTCACCCCGCGCAACCGGTGACCGCCGGCCCACCCGCCGGACGGCGACCGCCGTCAGAACTCCTCGTGCGTCTCGGGGTCCCCGCCGAAGCGGTGCGACGGCCGGGCCCCGATGCGGTCCAGCTCCTGCCGGGTCAGCTCGAAGCCGAACAGGTCGAGATTCTCCCGCTGCCGCCCGGGATCGGCGGACTTCGGGATGGGCACCGCCCCCAACTGGGTGTGCCACCGCAGCACGACCTGGCCCGGAGTCACCCCGTGGGCCCTGGCGGCGGCGATCACTTCCGGAGCCTCCAGCACCTGACGGCCCCGGGCCAGCGGGCTCCAGCTCTCCGTGACGATGCCCTTGGCGGTGTGCCACGCACGCAGGTCCTCCTGGGGGAGCAGGGGGTGCATCTCGATCTGGTTGATCACGGGCAGCACACCCGTCTCCCGTTCCAGCCGCCCGAGATGCTCCGCCGTGAAGTTGGAGACACCGATGGAACGTACGAGACCGTCCTCACGGAGCTTGATCATCGCCTTCCAGGTGTCGACGTACCTGTCCACCCGGGGCAGCGGCCAGTGGATGAGATACAGGTCGACGTACTCCAGCCCCAGCTTGCTCCGGGACTCCTCGAACGAGGCCAGTGTCTCCTCGTACCCGTGGTGGCGGCCGGGGACCTTGGTCGTGACGAAGATTTCCCTCCGCGGTACTCCGGAGCGGGCGATACCACGGCCGGTTCCGGTCTCGTTCCCGTAGTTCAGCGCGGTGTCCACGAGCCGGTAGCCGAGCCGCAGCGCACCGGCGACAGCCTTCTCGGCCGCCTCGTCGTCGAGCGGCCAGGTGCCCAGGCCCACCGCGGGGACGGTGTTGCCGTCGTGGAGGTCGCGGGCCGGGGGCGGTGTCTGGCTCATGGTCTCCCCTTTCGTTCACGTGCCGTCCCCGCCAGCGTAGGACGGGCCGCCGGGCGACACCTCGTCCATCCAGACGCACGAAGCGGTCGTGCGGTCGCGTGACGTGCGCACCTGGGGTTGTCTGCTTCTCATGTCGCACGAACAGCAGCATCAGGACGACACGGGTCCGAGTGAGGGACGGCCGGGTGCCGGCCCCGACCCGCAGGTGGAACATGACGCACCCGATACACCCACCCAGGTCGGCAGGGCGTCCTGGGTGGCGGTGCTGAAGCGCACGCTGAAGGAGTTCAAGGGGGACGAGCTCACCGATCGGGCGGCGGCCCTGACCTACTACGGGATCCTGGCCCTGTTCCCCGCCCTGCTGGTACTCGTCTCACTGCTCGGCATCGCGGGCAGGTCGGCGACGCGGACCGTGCTGGAGAACATCCAGAAACTGGCCCCGGGCCCGGCGCGTGACGTCCTCGCGAACGCGGTGGACCAACTGCAGTCCAGCAGCGGGACCGGCTGGGTGATGGCGGCCGTGGGCCTGGCGGTCGCCCTGTGGTCCGCGTCCGGCTACGTGGCCGCGTTCATCCGGACCTCCAACGCGGTGTACGACCTGCCCGAGGGCCGCCCGGTCTGGAAGGTGCTCCCGGTCCGTGTCGGCCTGACTCTGGTGCTGCTGGTACTGGCCTGCGTGAGTGCGCTGATCGTCGTACTCTCCGGCGGCCTCGCCCGCCGGCTCGGTACCGCACTGGGCGTCGGCGACACGGCCATGACCGTCTGGTCGATCGCGAAATGGCCCGTCCTGGTCGTCCTGGTGGCCGTCATGCTGGCGATCCTGTACTGGGCGGCGCCGAACACCAAGGGGCGGGGCTTCAGGTTCGTCTCACTGGGAAGCCTGCTGGCCCTGCTGATCTGGATGGTCGTGTCGGCCGCCTTCGCCTTCTACGTCGCCAACTTCAGCTCGTACAACAAGACCTACGGCGCCCTGGCAGGAGTGATCATCTTTCTGGTCTGGTTGTGGCTCACGAACCTCGCGGTGCTGCTCGGACTCGAATTCGATGCGGAAACGGACCGGGAACGGGCCGTCATCGGCGGTCATCCGCCCCTGGAGGAGCCGTACGTCGCCCCCCGGGACACCCGCAAGTGGACCGACCAGGACCGCAGGAGCATGGGGGACACCGGCCCCTCGGACCCACGGTCCGGCTGAGGGGCCGGTCATTTCGTTCAGGGGACGGCCGGCAGCACGGAAGGCTCGGTGGCGGCGGCGTACAGCCGCCCCAGAATGGCCCGCGCCGCCTTCGTGTAGCCGGGGTTGTTGTTGTGCAGTACGGATTCCGCGTTGGCCAGTTCCATGAACGCGATGAGCTCGAACGCCAGCTGTGAGACGTCCGTGTCCGCGGCGAGTTCGCCCCGCACCCTGGCCTCCTCCACGGTCTCCTCCACGAAGGTGACCCAGCCCGTCTGCGTGGAGGCCAGGGCGTCGTGCACCTTGCCCTCCCTGGAGTCGAACTCGGCGATGGTCGCGTAGAAGAAACAGCCACCGCTGAACACCCGGCGCTGCGAGTAGGAGAGCCAGCTCTCACACATCCGCCAGACGCGGCCCAGACCGGGAGGAGCCGCCCTCGTCGGTGTCAGCACGTGATCGACGAAGACGGCCACGGCGGCGCGCACGGTGGCGAGCTGCAGCTCCTCCTTGGAGCCGAAGAGCGCGAACACACCGCTCTTGCTCAGCTTCAGCTCCGTGGCCAGCCGGCCGAGCGACAGGCCCTCCAGCCCCTCGGTCGAGGCGACGTGGACCGCGCGCCCCAGCACCAGTTGCCTGGTCTGGTTCCCCCGCTCGACCCGTCCGTCCAGCCGCGCTCCACCCATGTGCCAACTCCGTGTGTCCGAGCGTCCCGAGACCGACATTCTAGGAGGAGCCGGTACCGGAGGGAGACCGCTTCGACCGGTGACGAACCCTGCGAACAGGTGGCCGAGTCGCCCTGCGGGGGGAGGTTCCGGAGGACCTCCGGTCCGGTACGGTGATCGCTCCCGTGCGAGCCGGCGAAGTCTCCACGCCGTTCCCCCCGTGGAGAACCAGGAGAACAGGTGTCCTCTGCCGCTCTGCCCGCCCTCGCTCCACCCCGCCGTGCGTGGGTCACCGACCTGCCGCTCCTGCTCGTCGCCGCCGTCTGGGGTGCCAGCTACCTCGCGGCCAAGGGCATCACCACGACGCACACCGTGATCGCGGTCCTCGTGCTCCGCTTCGCGATCGTGCTGCCCGCCCTGGGCGTCGCCGCACGGCGCGGGCTGCGGGCGCTGAGCGGTCCGCAGTGGCGGGGCGCGGGCCTGCTGGGGCTCGTGCTCAGCGGGATCTTCCTGCTCGAGACGTACGGTGTCGTGCACACGTCGGCGACCAACGCGGGGCTCATCATCAGCCTCACGATGATCTTCACCCCGCTGGCCGAGGCGGCCGTGACCCGGGTCCGGCCGCCGGCGGGCTTCCTCGCGGCTGCGGGCCTCTCGGTCACCGGTGTGGTGCTGCTGACGCAGGGCGGCGGTTTCACCACCCCCTCGGCAGGCGATCTGCTGATGCTGTGCGCGGCCCTCGCCCGTACGGTCCACGTCCTGGCGATGGCGCGCATCAAGGCGGTCCAGGACGCCGACTCGCTCTCCCTGACCACCGTGCAACTCGGCAGCGCGGTCGCCGTCTTCGCCGTACTGGCCGCTCTTCCCGGGACCGGGCCCGCGCCCTGGACCGTGGCGGCGGACTTCGGCGCCGCCGAGTGGGCCGGGCTGCTCTTCCTGTCCGTCTTCTGCACGCTGTTCGCGTTCTTCGTGCAGATGTGGTCGGTACGCCGCACCTCACCGTCCCGGGTCAGCCTGCTGCTCGGTACGGAGCCGCTGTGGGCCGCCGCCGTCGGCGTCGCCATCGGCGGCGAACACCTCGGCGCACCGGGGGCGCTGGGCGCGGTGCTCGTGCTGGCGGGCACCGCGTGGGGCCGCCGCCGCGCCGACGTCCCCTCCTGACGGGGCCCGCGTCACGCCCTGACCGAGTCCGCGGCGATCATCAGGGCTCCGCCGGCCACGACCAGCACGATGCTGACGAGGAGTCCGTGGTCGCGGAGGAACTCGAGTCCGGCCACCACGGTCCACAGCCGGAACCAGCCCGTCCACTCGTACAGCAGCCCCGCGGCGCCCTGTACGAACACGATGAACCCGGCCGTCTCCACGAATCTCTTCATGCCCCCAGCCTGGGGCGGGCGGTTCCGCCCCCGCGTCGGCCACCGGTCTGCGGGGCACCGACGAAAGTCCCGTATCGCGCGACTTCGGTATCTTCCCGGCTCGGAACAGCCCTCCCGCGTCCGCCGGCTGCGTAACTTTGCCGACATGACACGTACGGAGTACCGCTGGCTGCTGCCCTCGGCCCTGGTGGACGACGAGTTGCCCGGCGACCGGGGCAGGTCGCGGCGGACCGTGCGGGACTGGGCCGTCGACGTCGCGCTCTTCCTCTGCGCGTCGGGCTTCGGGATGCTCACCCTCGCGGCGATCGATGCCGACCCGGCCACACCGGACGGAGTCGTCCTCACCGACTCGCTCGTCGGAGCCGCGTCGTGCTGCGCGCTCTGGGCCAGGCGGAGACGGCCGGTCGCGATCGCCGTGGCCCTGACGGTCCTCAGCCTCGTCGAGCCCGTCGCGGCCGGGGCCATGCTGATCAGTCTGTTCGGTCTGGCCGTGCACCGGCCGTTCAGGCCGGTGGCCCTTGTCGGTGCGGGCGCCCTCGTCGTGGCTCCCGTGCAGCCGATGCTGCGTCCTGACCCCGCGACGTCCTTCGTCGCCTCCGCCGTCATCGGTGCACTGCTCGTCCTCCTCATGCTCAGCTGGGGCATGGTCGTGCGCTCACGGAGGCAGCTGCTCGTCACCCTGCACGAACGCGCGCGCCGGGCGGAGAGCGAGGCGGCGCTCCGCGCCGAGCAGGCCCAGCGGCTGGCGCGGGAGGCCATCGCCCGTGAGATGCACGACGTCCTGGCCCACCGGCTGACCCTCCTCAGCGTCCACGCGGGCGCTCTCGAGTTCCGTCCCGACGCGCCTCCGGCCGAGGTCGCGAGGGCCGCCGGAGTCATCCGGGACAGTGCTCGCGAGGCGCTCCAGGACCTCCGCGAGATCATCGGTGTGCTGCGCGCACCCGGCGACAGCGACGACGGCAACAGGCCCCAGCCCACCCTCGTCACTCTCGACGCCCTGATCGACGAGTCCCGCTCCGCCGGCATGCGGGTCACCCTGGTCAACAGCGTCACCGACCCGGCCGAGGCGCCCGCGGCCACCGGACGCACGGTCTACCGCATCGCCCAGGAAGCACTGACCAACGCCCGTAAGCACGCGCCCGGCGCCCCCGTCGACGTCACCGTGGCGGGCGGACCGGGCGACGGGCTGACCATCGAGGTCGGCAACCCCGTTCCGGCCGAACCCTTCGAACCGGTCCCCGGCTCCGGCCAGGGGCTCATCGGCCTCACCGAACGCGCCGGCCTGGCCGGCGGCAGTCTGGAGCACGGGCCCCGGCCCGACGGCGGATTCGCGGTCAGGGCCCGGCTACCGTGGCCCGCATGAGCACTCCCAGGTCTCCTGAGGCCCCGCCGGTCCGGCTGGCCGTCGTCGACGACGACCCGCTGGTGCGGGCCGGACTCGCCCTGATGCTCGGAGGTGCCGACGGCATCGACCTCGTGGGGGAGGGGGCCGACGGCACCGAGGTCCGCGCCCTCGTCGACCGCTCGCACCCCGACGTGGTGCTCATGGACATCCGGATGCCGGTCATGGACGGGCTGGCCGCGACCGAGGAGCTCCGGCGCCGGCCCGGTGCGCCCGAGGTCATCGTCCTGACCACCTTCCACGCCGACGAACAGGTGCTGCGCGCGATCCGCGCGGGGGCGGCGGGATTCGTCCTGAAGGACACACCGCCCGCGCAGATCGTCGAGGCGGTCCTGCGGGTCGCGGCCGGTGAACCCGTCCTCTCGCCCGCCGTCACCCGCAGGCTCATGGCCCACGCGGCGGGAGACCCGGCGGACGACCGCCGGGCCCGCCGGACACACGCCAGGCAGCGGTTCGCCGGGCTGGGGGCGCGTGAGCAGGACGTGGCCACGGCGGTCGGCCGGGGCAGCTCCAACGCGGAGATCGCCGCAGCACTCCATCTGAGCGTGGCCACCGTGAAGACACACGTGTCCCGCATCCTGGCCCGGCTCGAACTCGGCAACCGCGTACAGATCGCCTTGCTGGTCCATGACGCGGGTCTCCTCCATGAGGACGAGGACGGGACGCGGGGCAGCCGCCTAGGCTGAACCGGTCAGACCGGAGAAAGGGGGCGGGACGATGTCAGTGATCGATCTGCGCGGGGCGGCGGACTTCGGCGCGAATCCGTATCCGTACTACGCGAAGATGCGAGCCGAGGGCCCGGTGCACCAGGTCCGTACCGACGACGTCGAGCGGGTGTGGCTGATCGTCGGTTACGAGGAGGCCCGCGCGGCCCTCGCGGACCAGCGGTTCAGCAAGGACTGGCGCACGACGGAGCTCTTCCCGGTGACGAGCAACCCGATCAACGCCAACATGCTGGAGACGGACGCCCCGCACCACACCCGGCTGCGCAAACTCGTCGCACGCGAATTCACCGCCCGGCGGATCGAAGCGCTGCGTCCCCGCGTCGAGCAGATCACCTCGGACCTCCTCGACGCGATGGTGCCCGCCGGGAGCGCCGACCTCATCGACGCGTTCGCCTTCCCGCTGCCGATGACCGTGATCTGCGAGCTCCTGGGCGTACCCGACATCGACCGGGACGCCTTCCGCCTGCTGTCCAACGCGATCGTCACGCCCGTCTCGCCGGGGGAGGAGGGCGAGGCGGTCCACGCGATGGGCGTCTACCTCGGTGAGCTGATCGAGGACAAACGCCGTACCCCGGGCGACGACCTGATGAGTGCCCTGATCCAGGCACACGACGACGAGGGCGACCGCCTGTCCCCGGACGAACTGATCGGCATGGCCTTCCTGCTCCTGGTGGCCGGGCACGAGACGACCGTGAACCTGATCTCCAACGGTGTACGCGCACTGCTCGACCATCCGGAGCAGCTGGCCCTGCTCCGGGCGCGGCCGGAGCTGATCGACGGCGCGGTCGAGGAGATGCTCCGCTACGACGGGCCCGTCGAGACGGCGACCTTCCGCTTCACCCGCGAACCCGTCAGGATCGGCCCGGTCGTCATCCCGCAGGGCGAGGCGGTGCTGGTCGCCCTGGGCTCCGGCGACCGGGACCCCGCCCGCTACCCGGAGCCCGACACCTTCGACATCCGGCGTGAGGCGCAGGGGCATCTGGCCTTCGGGCACGGCGTCCACTTCTGCCTGGGTGCCCCGCTGGCCCGGATGGAGGGCCGCATCGCGATCCGCGCACTGCTGGAGCGCTGCCCCGCGCTCGCACGCGATCCGGACGGCGGAGAGCCCGACTGGCTGCCCGGGCTGCTGCTCCGGGGGGTCCGCCGTCTTCCGGTGCGCTGGTGAGATGAGATGACGTCCATGACCGAACTCTCCCTGGACACCGCACAGCAGGTCCTCGACAGCCAGCCCTTCAGCGGGCTCGTCGGCGCGCGGATCACGGCGTTCGGGGGTGGCGAGGCCGTCATCGAGGTCGACGTGCGCGAGGAGCTCACCCAGCAGAACGGGTTCCTGCACGGCGGGGTGCTGTCCTACGCGGCCGACAACGCGCTGACCTTCGCCGCCGGGACGACGCTCGGATCAGCCGTCCTGACCGGCGGTTTCTCGATCCAGTACGTCCGCCCGGCGAGCGGCCGCACCCTGAGCGCCCGCGCCGAGGTGGTTCACACCGGCCGCAGACAGGCCGTCGTGCGCTGCGACCTGTACACCGTGGACGACGAGGGGGCGGAGGCCCTGTGCGCGGTCGCCCAGGGGACCGTTCTCTCTGCCCGCCCGGCCCGAAGGGAACCACGTTGACCACCCAGGCCCTGCTCGACCTCGGCGCGCTCGGCGACGATTTCATCCGGGACCCGTATCCGGTGTACGCGCGCTTACGCGCCCGTGGGCCGGTGCACCGGGTCCGTATCCCGGAGGGAGCGGAAGCCTGGCTCGTCGTCGGGTACGAGGCGGGAAGGGCCCTCCTCGCCGACCAGCGGCTCTCCAAGGAGTGGCGCAGGGCCTCGCCCGCGCTGGGCGTCCGCAAGGTATCCGTGGGCACGTCCATGCTGGGCAGTGACGCTCCGGTCCACACCCGCCTGCGCAGGCTCGTGGCCCGGGAGTTCACACCCCGCCGTATGGAACGGCTCGCCCCGCGCGTCCAGGAGATGACGGACGGATTCCTCGACTCCATGACCGAGGCGCCGGGCCGGACCGCCGACCTGGTCGAGGCACTGTCGGTCCCCCTGCCGATGGCGGTCATCTGCGAACTGCTGGGTGTGCCGGCCCTGGACCGGCGGGCGTTTCGGAAATGGTCCGACACCGCGGTCTCCTCCCTCGACGCCGAGGCGCGTGACCGGGCCAAAGCCGCCATGACCGCGTACCTCGCCGAGCTGATCGCGAAGAAGCGCGCGGCTCCCGGGGACGACCTGATGAGCGCGTTGATCCACACGTCGGACGACGACGGCGACCAGCTCTCGGCCGATGAGCTCATGGGCATGGCCTGGCTGCTGCTCGTCGCCGGGCACGAGACCACGGTCAACCTCATCTCCAACGGCGTCCTGAGCCTGCTGACGAATCCCGGTCAACTAGCAGCCCTGCGGGCCGACTTCGGCCTCATCGACAACGCGGTCGAGGAGACACTCCGCTACGAGGGGCCCGTCGAGACCCCTACCTACCGCTTCACCACCGAACCGCTCGACGTCTCGGGCACGGTGATCCCCGGTGGCGGCGAGCTCGTCCTGGTCGCGAT
Source organism: Streptomyces sp. NPDC014623 (assembly GCF_043088245.1). Lineage (NCBI taxonomy): Bacteria > Bacillati > Actinomycetota > Actinomycetes > Kitasatosporales > Streptomycetaceae > Streptomyces > Streptomyces sp. NPDC014623. The sequence goes on from NZ_JBIBZU010000010.1 coordinate 243,735, forward strand.
GGCCGACTGCGACCGCGACCCCGCCCGCTTCCCGGACGCCGACCGCTTCGACATCACCCGGGACGCGCGCGGGCACGTCGCCTTCGGCCACGGCATCCACTACTGCCTGGGTGCGCCGCTGGCCCGCATCGAGGCCCGCATCGCCATCAGGTCGCTCCTCGAACGCTGCCCGGGGCTGCGGCTCGACACGGACCCGGCCCGCCTGTCCTGGCGTACGGGCATGCTGATCCGGGGCCCGCTGAGTCTGCCGGTGTCCTGGTAGCGGGCTTCAGATCCCGGGGATCTCCGTCATCCGTACGGGACGGCGCCGACGGCGCGACAGCTCGCACGCCTCGGCGACGCGCAGCGCGTGCAGCGCCTCCCGTCCGTCGCACGGATTCGCCCGTTCGCCGCGTACGACGCCCAGGAACGCGTCCAGTTCGGCTTCGTACGCCGGGGCGAACCGCTCCAGGAACCCCGGCCAGGGCTTGGCCGGGGCCGGCGGCCCCTGCGGCTCGGCGGAGGTCAGCGGCGTACGGTCGTCCAGGCCGACGGCGATCTGGTCCCGCTCGCCCGCCAGCTCCATGCGCACGTCGTATCCGGCCCCGTTGCACCGGGTGGCCGTCGCGGTGGCGAGTGTGCCGTCGTCCAGGGTCAGCAGGGCTGCCGCCGTGTCCACGTCGCCCGCGTCCCGGAACATCGCCGGGCCTCCGTCCGACCCCGTGGCGTACACCTCCGCCACCTCACGGCCCGTCACCCAGCGCAGGATGTCGAAGTCGTGCACCAGGCAGTCCCTGAACAGGCCGCCGGAGAGCGGCAGATACGCGACGGGCGGGGGAGCGGGATCGGACGTCGTCGCCCGTACGGTGTGCAGCCGGCCCAGAGCTCCGCCGCGCACGGCGGTGCGCGCCGCCGCGTAACCGGCGTCGAACCGGCGCATGAAGCCGAGCTGGAGCACACTGCCCGCCCGCTCGGTCTCGCGCAGCGCGCCCAGGGTCCCCGCCAGGTCCAGTGCGATCGGCTTCTCGCAGAAGGCGGGCAGGCCGGCCCGCGCCGCCTGGCCGATGAGAGCGGCGTGCGCCGAGGTGGCCGAGGTGATCACGACCGCGTCCACCCCCGCCCGGAAGACCTCCGCGACGGACGCGACGGCCGTCGAACCCGTCCGTGCGGCGACCTGTGCGGCGCGGGCGGCGTCCGCATCCGCCACCACCAGGGAGACGACCGCGGGATGGCGCGCCAGGACGCCCGCGTGGAAGGAACCGATCCGGCCCGTGCCGATGAGTCCGATGCGCATGGACCCAACGTGCCGCCACCCCGGCGCACTGTCAACTATATGTCCTGACAAAGTGAGGGGTGCGGCGCGGTCGCACGGGGTACGCTCCGTGCCGTGCCCAAACCCGCCGCCGACTCCGCCGCCCTGGGGCTGGGCGTGGACCGCACCAGCCCCGTCCCGCTCTACCACCAGCTGGCCCAGCAGTTGGAGGCGGCCATCGAGCAGGGGAGGCTCGCACCCGGCAGCCTCCTCGGCAACGAACTGGAACTCGCCGCCCGGCTCGGACTGTCCCGGCCCACCGTCCGTCAGGCCATCCAGTCGCTCGTCGACAAGGGGCTGATGGTGCGCCGGCGTGGCGTCGGCACCCAGGTCGTGCACAGCCGCATCAAGCGCCCGCTCGAACTGAGCAGCCTCTACGACGACCTGGAGACGGCCGGCCGGGGCCCGGCCACCCGGGTCCTGCGCAACACGGTCGAGCCGGCGACGCCCGAGGCCGCCACCGCGCTCGGCGTCGAGGAGGGCAGTGACGTCCATCTCGTCGAACGGGTGCGGTACGCGCACGACGAGCCGGTCGCGCTGTTGCGCAACCATCTGCCACCGCACCTGCTCGAGCTCGGCACCGAGCGGCTGGAGTCGACCGGCCTCTACCGGATGATGCGTGCCTCGGGCATCACCCTGCACAGCGCCCGGCAGTCGGTCGGTGCTCGCGCCGCGACCGCCGAGGAGGGCGAACTGCTCGCGGAGCCCGCCGGGGCGCCGCTGCTGACGATGGAACGCACCACCTTCGACGACGGCGGCCGGGTGGTCGAATTCGGCTCACACGTCTACCGGGCGTCGCGGTACGCCTTCGAGTTCCAGCTGCTGGTCCGGCCCTGAGACCCGGCCGGCGGCCTCCGGCCGGAACGCCCGGACAAAAGCATTGACGCGGTCATGTTAGGTCGTTAGAACGGCGGCAGGGACGCGGCCCGCGCCCCTGCCGGGCCGTGCCGGTCCGGGCTCGGGGATACTTGGCCCGCCGGGCGGCGAGTCCGCTCTCCCCGGCTTCACCAGGCAGCACAGCGAGCAGCACTAGAAGGGCACGGCGTCGTGGCAAGGGTTCGGACAGGGGTACGCGCGATGGGCGCCGTGCTGGCAGCGGTACTGGCGGCCTCCCTCGCGGGATGCAGCAGCACCGGCGGCAAGCGGGCGGAGGAACGCGCCGCCCGGCAGGCCGCCGAGGGCCGGTCCGCGGTGAACACGCCCCGCTGGACGTTCGCCATGGTCACCCACTCGGGTGACGGCGACACTTTCTGGGACATCGTCCAGAAGGGCGCGGAGCAGGCAGCCGTCAAGGACAACATCAACTTCCTCTACTCGCACGACGCCGAAGGGCAGCAGCAGGCCGAGCTCGTCCAGACCGCGATCGACAAGAAGGTCGACGGCCTGATCGTCTCGCTCGCCAAGCCGGACTCGATGAAGGCGGTCGTGGCCAAGGCCGTCAAGGCCGGCATTCCCGTGATCACGGTGAACTCCGGCTCCGCCGAGTCCAAAGCCTTCGGCGCACTCACCCACATCGGCCAGGACGAGTCCATCGCGGGCGAGGCGGTCGGCGACGAGCTCGACGAGCGCGGCCGCAAGAAGGCGCTGTGCATCCTGCACGAGCAGGGCAACGTCGGTCACGAGCAGCGCTGCGCCGGGGCGAAGAAGACCTTCGGCGGGACGATGCAGAACCTCTACGTCGACGGTACGAACATGCCCGACGTCCAGGCGTCCATCGAGGCCAAGCTCGACTCCGACCGGAGCATCGACGCGGTCGTCACCCTCGGCGCCCCGTTCGCCGCCGCGGCCGTCAAGGCCAAGCGGACCGCGGGCAGCAAGGCCGAGATCGACACCTTCGACCTCAACGCGAGCGTCGCCACCGGCCTGCAGAACAAGTCGCTCGGCTTCGCCGTCGACCAGCAGCCCTACCTCCAGGGCTACCAGGCCGTCGACCTGCTCTGGCTCTACCGCTACAACCAGAACGTGCTCGGCGGCGGCCTGCCCGTCCTGACCGGACCCCAGGTCATCACCCGTGACGACGCCGACGAGCTGGCGGAGTACACGAACCGGGGAACCCGATGACCGCGACCGGGCAGCCGGCGGCGTCGCACACCGACGAACGCCTGCTGCGCACCTCCCCGCTGCGCAAGCTGCTCGGCCGGCCGGAGCTGGGCTCGGTCGTCGGGGCCGTGGCCGTCCTCCTCTTCTTCGCGATCGTCGCCGACAGCTTCCTCCAGGCATCCAGCCTCGGCACCGTGCTGTACGCGGCCTCCACCATCGGGATCATGGCGGCGCCCGTGGCGCTCCTGATGATCGGTGGCGAGTTCGACCTGTCCGCCGGTGTGATGGTGACCAGCTCCGCGCTGGTCTCCTCGATGTTCAGCTACCAGATGACCGCGAACGTCTGGGTGGGCGTCTTCGTGTCGCTGCTGGTCACCCTGGGCTTCGGCGCGTTCAACGGCTTCATGCTGACCCGCACCAAGCTCCCGAGCTTCATCATCACGCTCGGCACGTTCCTGATGCTGACCGGCCTGAACCTGGGCTTCACCAAGCTGATCAGCGGCACGGTCTCGACCAAGACCATCGGGAACATGGAGGGCTTCGAATCCGCCCGTAAGGTCTTCGCGTCCCACCTCACCCTCGGCGACGTCGAGCTGAAGGTCACCATCCTGTGGTGGGCGGCGCTCGTCGCGATCGCCACCTGGATCCTGCTCCGCACCCGCTTCGGCAACTGGATCTTCGCCGTCGGCGGTGAGGCCGACGCCGCCCGCGCGGTCGGCGTGCCCGTGATCCGCACGCGCATCGGGCTCTACCTCGGTGTCGCCTTCGCCGCCTGGGTCTCCGGGCAGCACCTGCTGTTCTCCTACGACGTGGTGCAGTCCGGCGAGGGCGTCGGCAACGAGCTGATCTACATCATCGCGGCCGTCATCGGCGGCTGCCTGATCACCGGCGGTTACGGCTCCGCGATCGGGTCCGCGGTCGGCGCGGTCATCTTCGGCATGACCAGCAAGGGCATCGTGTACGCGGAGTGGAACCCCGACTGGTTCAAGTTCTTCCTGGGAGCGATGCTGCTCCTGGCCACCCTGCTCAACGCATGGGTACGCAAGCGTGCGGAGGCGACGAAATGACGGCCACCCAGGCTCCCGCTCCCCGGGACACGGCCGGCCCGGCGCTCGTCGAGCTCGACGGCGTCAGTAAGTACTACGGCAACGTCAAGGCCCTGGAGGACGTCTCCCTGGAGGTCCGCGCGGGGGAGATCTCCTGCGTCCTCGGCGACAACGGCGCCGGCAAGTCCACGCTCATCAAGATCATCGCGGGGCTGCACCGGCACGACGCCGGGACGTTTCTGGTCGAGGGCGAGGAAACCACGCTCGCCAACCCGCGCGACGCCCTGGACCGGGGCATCGCCACCGTCTACCAGGACCTGGCCGTCGTCCCGCTGATGCCGGTCTGGCGCAACTTCTTCCTCGGCTCGGAGCCGACGAAGGGCTCCGGCCCGTTCAAGCGCCTCGACGTACGGCGGATGCGTGAGACGACCCGTGCGGAGCTGCTGCGCATGGGCATCGACCTCCGCGATGTGGACCAGCCCATCGGGACCCTGTCCGGTGGCGAGCGCCAGTGTGTGGCCATCGCCCGCGCCGTGCACTTCGGCGCCAAGGTCCTCGTCCTCGACGAACCCACCGCAGCGCTCGGGGTCAAGCAGTCCGGGGTCGTACTCAAATACGTCGCGGCCGCCAGGGACGCCGGACTCGGCGTGGTCCTCATCACGCACAACCCGCACCACGCCTATCTCGTGGGCGACCGTTTCGTGCTGCTCAAGCGCGGCGCCATGGCCGGCAGCCACACCAAGGACGGCGTCACGCTGGACGAACTGACCCGTCAGATGGCCGGTGGGAGCGAGCTCGACCAGCTCAGCCACGAGCTGGAGCGAGCCCCGTCACCCGGCCGCCTCGGCGGCCGCCCGGTCGGTGACGACACCCCGTAGATCCCGTCCCGCACCCCCCGTCCCCGGGCCGGAGGCCGGTCGTGGGGGTGCGGGAATGGCAGAATCGTGTGCGGCGGGCGCCGTCCGCCGCCGGACTGATCACCGACCGGCCCCCCGACCTGCGCAGGGACGATGAGCACGTACCGCGACTTCACACACCGCGGCTCCGCCCGCGCGACCGTCCTGCGGACCGTCGGCACCAGGGAGCGGCGCTCGCACCTGACGGCGCCCAGGGTTCCCACCGTCGGCATCGACATCGGCGGGACGAAGGTGATGGCCGGCGTCGTCGACGCCGACGGCAACATCCTGGAGACCCTGCGCACCGAGACGCCGGACAAGTCCAAGAGTCCCAGGGTCGTCGAGGACACCATCGTCGAACTGGTCCTGGACCTCTCCGACCGGCACGACGTCCACGCGGTCGGGATCGGTGCGGCGGGCTGGGTCGACGCGGACCGCTCCAAGGTGCTGTTCGCGCCGCACCTCGCGTGGCGCGACGAACCGCTCCGCGACGCCCTGGCCTCCCGGCTGGTGGTCCCGGTGATGGTCGACAACGACGCCAACACGGCGGCCTGGGCGGAATGGCGTTTCGGCGCCGGCCGCGGTGAGGACCACCTGGTCATGATCACACTGGGCACCGGCATCGGCGGCGCGATCCTGGAGGACGGGCACGTCAAGCGCGGCAAGTATGGCGTCGCGGGTGAGTTCGGCCATATGCAGGTGGTGCCCGGCGGGCACCGCTGCCCCTGCGGCAACCGCGGCTGCTGGGAGCAGTACAGCTCGGGCAACGCCCTCGTGCGCGAGGCCAGGGAACTCGCCGCGGCGGACTCCCCGGTGGCACACGGCATCATCGAGCGGGTCAAGGGCAACATCCCGGACATCACCGGGCCGCTCATCACCGAGCTGGCCCGGGAGGGCGACGCGATGTGCGTCGAGCTCCTCCAGGACATCGGCCAGTGGCTCGGCGTCGGCATCGCCAATCTCGCGGCCGCCCTGGACCCGTCCTGCTTCGTCATCGGCGGCGGTGTCAGCGCTGCCGACGACCTGCTGATCGGTCCGGCACGGGACGCGTTCAAGCGTCACCTCACCGGCCGTGGCTACCGCCCCGAGGCCCGGATCGCCAAGGCACAGCTCGGCCCCGAGGCGGGCATGGTCGGTGCCGCCGACCTCGCCCGCCTGGTCGCCCGGAGGTTCCGGCGGACCAACCGCCGCCGGGTCGAGCGCTACGAGCGGTACGCGCAGTTCTACGACCAGGCCGCGAGCACCATCCGGAACACGCGCGGCACCCGTACCGACGACTGATCCGCGGGCCGTGGGCCGTGCGCCGCGGCACCCGGCCTCCCCCCCCCCCGTCCCGTACCGCAGCTTCGAGGGATCACCGACCATGACCGCAGCCGAGCACCACGTCGTGCCGCGCCAGCCCCCTTCGTCCGGCTCCTCGGAGCCCTCCGGGCCCTCCGGTAACGGGACGCCGCCGCAGGACCGGCGGAGCGTGATCCGGCGGCGGCTGATCACGCTGACCATCATCGTCCTGCTCATCGGCATCCCGGCCGGCTACCTGGTGATCTCCGCAGGACAAAGCCGTCGCTCCGGCAAGGACAAGGAGGCCGAGGCCGCCGCCCAGGGGCTGCGCGAGGACTGGCCTTCCGGCATGCAGCGCCGGATTTTCGAACTGCCCATTCCGGGCAATGCGGTCGGGGTGCAGTACTACGAGACGAACAACTGGAAAGCCAGCCGGATGTACGTGAAGTTCCGTACGACCTCCGCCGGGCTGGACCGCTTCCTGAGTGGTGTCGGCACCGGCCGTGCCGCGCTGGAGACCGGAAAGGTCACCATCAGCGAACGGGACGTCAAGATCACCGGATGGTACTTCGGACCGGGCGTCCACTGGGCGGGAACAGTCCACAAGAACAAGGACCCGCGTCCCACCCAGAGCATCACCGTCAACATGACCGACCCGGCGGCTCCGGTCGTCTACGCGGTCTCCGCGGCGACCCCCTGACGGAAGGGCGGTGGGGGGGCACACCGCCGGTCCCCGTGTGACGGCCGGCCGCCGACCGGTAAGGGGCAGGCAGGGAACGCCCGTACGCTCTCTCCTGCCGACGAGGTCCGCCCGCGGTGAACCGGCACGTGAGGCTCCGTGCGGCTGACGAGGGTGCGCAGGAAGTGGACGCCCGCGCCCCCTCTCCGTTCCCCTGCCGGAAGCACCCCGCGGACCGGAGGCTCCGGGCAGGCGTGATGTCCGGGCCCCTCGGCGCTCTGGCCGGAATGAGCCTCGGTGTCTCCGTTTCTCTCCGGCGAAACTGGTTTCTCCTACGACACACACGCACCGCCTCTCGGAGGCCGGTGCCCGGGGGGCCCAGGGATGCTGTCAGAAACGACGCCGGAGGACGAAGGGGCGGCCGCGCCGGTCCGACGCGACCGGAGCGCCGCCGGCCGTGTCACCCTGCGCGCCGACCTGCGGGCCCTGCTGCCCGAAGCGGGTGCCGCGGTCGCTGTCACGGCGGTGGTGTTCGTCCTCCTGTACGCGCGCGTGGAGTCAGGCGATTCGGCGACGGTGGCGGTCATGCCCTTCATGGCCGACGCGGGTACGTACTGGATGTACCTGCTGAGCCAGGCGTTCGGCTGGTCGGCGCTGTTGTGGGCGTGGGGCACGGTCATGCTCGGACTGCTGTTGTCCGGGCGGCGCCCGGCCTGGCTGCCGGGCTCCCCGCAGTCCCTGGAACGCTGGCACCGCACCACGAGCCTGACCACGATGGCGCTGATGCTCGCGCACGCACTGATGTTCGCGGCCGAACTCGTCCGTTACGAGGCCGCATCGGCGTGGGCCGTACGCCTGTGGGTGGGGTTCGCGGATTCGTTCGTGCCGGGCTGGTACGACTCGGGAACCGGCCGGATCGCCATCCCGATCGGGCAGGGCGCCCTCTATCTGGCGATCCCGCTCGGCCTGTTGTTCTACGTCCGGCATCGCATCGGCGCCCACACCTGGCGCCGGCTGCACCGGTTCGTGATCGTCGTGTACGTGCTGAGCGTGTGGCACACGCTGCTGTACGGCACCAACGTCTGGTACGGCGAGTGGCCGCGCACGGTGCTGTGGCTGCTGCAACTGCCGGTCGCCGTCCTGCTGGTGGCGCGGTTGATGCGGCCGGCCAGACGGGCTGAACGGCTGCCCGTGACGGGGGGGTGGCAGAGAAGGGGATCGCTTCCGGGATGGATGCTCCGGGCTGCGGGACGGGTCGCTGCCGCGGCTGTCGTCCTCGGACTGGTCGCCGTGGTGGCCTCAGGCCACGACGGAGGACGCGAGCGACCTGCCGAGGCGCCCTCGACGGCTCCGCATGCCCCGGAGGGGGACTGAAGCGAGTGGACGGCCCACGGATCCGGAGGGGGCGGCTCACCTTCGGGGGGCTGTGGCCGGACCAACGGTTCCGGGGGTGGTGCTGCGGGCCCGGCCGCGGTCATGGGCGTCCGGCGAATGCGGTGACGGCCGGCCGACAGGATGGCGGCGGTCCGGGGAAGCCGGTGGGAATCCGGTGCGGTCCCGCGTACCACGCAGGGTGGCGTGCCCTCGCCGCATCCGGGCGGAAGCGGGCCGCCGGAATCCCCGCACCCGGGAACGCGACCGCAACCGGGAGCCCGCGACCGCGATCCCGGCAGGCTGCGCCCCGCGATGCGGCGGCACCCGGTCGCCGCGTGCCGGTTCGAACTGCGGGCCGGCCATCCCGGACGTGGCGCCCACCGGGCTCAGAACCTGGCGGGCCGTGCGACCGAGGAGGGCGGAGAGCGCTCCGGTGCGCGTACGGCGGCCGGCACCTGACCGAGGGCACGGTGCACTGCTCACCCGGGTGAGCACGGCTCAATCCTGGTCACCGGAGCAGGGCTCGGCCGTCTTTCGGTGCGCCTCCCTCTTCAGCTTGTCGGGGAACACCCTGCCGGCGAGTCCCTGCGCCTCGGTCCCGGCCGAGCCGGCGACGGTTTTCCCCTTGCCGGAGAAGAGGGCGTCCAGAGGATGACGTGCGACCTGAGCCGGATCGCCCCTGTCCTGCCGGCCGCTCCTGGTGTCGTCCATGCCGTCACGGTGGAAGAAGTCGGTCTCGGTGGGGCCGGGCATCATCGAAGCGATGGAGGAAGCGACGAGGGCGCGGCCCTCGTTCCGGGCGGCCATGTCGCGCCCGACGCTTTTGGCCAGTCGCACGGTCGAGCGGATGCCGAGATCGATGATTTCCAGCTCGTCCGCCAGGTCGGTGTCCTTGAACGCGCCCCCTGACCGACCCCGGCGCTCAGGACGACGACGTCCAGGGGCCGGCCCAGGGTCGTCGCGGTGGCAAAGGGGGCGTCGGTCTGCTGAGGCACAGGGAGATCGGCTTCGACGACTGCTGCGCCCGCCGCCCGGATCCGTCGGGCCGCATGCTGCAGTCGCCCGTCGTCCTCGGCGTCGAGGACGAGATCGAAGCCGCGTCCGGCCAGTTGCTCGGCCAATGCGAGACCGATGCCGCTGGAGGCGCCGGTAACCAGGGCGAGAGGTCTGCCGGTCGCCAGCGCGATGTCTCCTTCCAGGCGAAGAACCGGGACAGCGACGTCCTACCGGACGGATCGGTGAGGGGCGTGCCCCGCATACGGGCCCGGACGGTCGGCACGTCCCGCGCACGGGCATGCGGTGCTGCGGCGCGGACTCGCCCGTCAAAAGTCCCGTCGGTCAGGGCGGGGGGTGGTTGCGCGACCGGATCCGCGACTCCGCTCTCCGCGCGTCCGACTGCTGCCGGTACCCCTCTCGCTTCCTTCGGGCGTCGTCCAGCGCGATCCCGTCGCTCCGCTTCTTCATCCCTGCGAGTCGCCGGACCTTGGCTGAGATGATCTCCGCCATTCTGGTCATCAGTCCTCCGTGCCGCGGACGGTGGTGCGGTGCGCTCCGCTTCCCGCCGCACTCCTCATCGGGGGCAGGTCTTCATGAGCGGGACGAGGGCCTGATGCGGAACGCCCGCTGCGGCCGCATCGCCCGGCTCAGGAGGCTTCGTGTGGAAGCGTGCCTTTCCACCAGCCTGACACACCCGCTCCGCGGACGGCATCATCGGTCATGGACCTGCGAGGACCGGGCTTCGGGACCCCACCCTCGAAGAGCACGTGTTCTGCGGCGTGAGCGCGACGTCCTCCTGCGCGATCACGCCGAAAGGGAGGCAAGGCGCGTCGTCCGGAGCGAGAGCTCACCGATCCGTCTCCGGCTGGGCACCCCGGCCCGACGGCGCCTTTTCGGCTGGAGCCCCCGTGAATCATCCAAGAGGTCTCCGCCACAGCCGTCCTGCGCCGGTCCGGCCACCGAGGACGGACTGCCCTCACCAGGCGTTGTCCGGGACAGCAGCCGCCGCGTGGTCTGCCGGCCCGCGACGGACCGGAGGGCGCGCTCCACATGCGGGAGCGCCGCACACCCGTGATGCTGACGGAGACCGGGTGCTGTTCGGCGGGGCCGACCCCGCGCTCGACGAGAGGGAGGATGCCCGATGGCCGGCAAGGACAAGAACAAGAAGCTGTCCCGTGGGGACGACGTCACGTGGAAGAGCCACGGCCAGGAGGTCGACGGCACCGTCACCCGGAAGGTCGCCGAGCGGACCGAAGCCGCCGGCCGGACCGTGGACGCGTCCAAGGACGAGCCGCAGTACGAGGTGGAGAGCGACAAGACAGGCAGGACCGCGGTCCACAGACCCGAGTCGCTGCGCAAGAAGGGCAGTGGCTCGTGAGCGGCGGACGGGACGAAGAGCGGCAGGAGACCCTCGACCGCTTCGGTGAAGCCGTCAACATGACCGCCGGTGAGCTGGAGAAGTGGCTGGAAACGGAACAGTCGCAGGAGGTAGGGCAGAAGAACGGCAGCGGGGAGTCGACGGGCCACGCTTCCGGCCGCCGGATCGTGGAACTGCTGCGCACCAAGAAGGCCGACCTGAGTGACGACGACCTTGCGCACATGCGCAAGGTCGTCGGCTACGTGCACAGGCACATGAAGCAACGTCCCGAGGGGGAAGCCACCGATACCCCTTGGCGCTACTCACTGATGAACTGGGGTCGCGACCCCGAGAAATAGATTCCGAGGGGCCGGCGCCCGGCCGCCGCGAGCGTTCCCGCTGCGGAGAGGGCGATCGAGGCCGAAGCTGGAAGAAGAGGACGCCGAGGACATCCGGCCGGGCGCCGGGCTCCCGGCCGGGCGCCGGGCTCCCGGCCGAGCTGGCCCGGTTCCTGCATACGTACGGAGCGAGGGAGCGATCGCCGTGTCGAGCCCGCAGCAGCCCGAGCACAGGCGCAGCGACAAAGGCGGGGCAACGCCTCAGGAGAGCACCGGACCGGAGGCGAGGCGACGCGGCAGGCCGTCCGGCCGTCATGCAGTCCGGCGGGCCGAGTGGACGGCGGGCCCGGATGAGGAAGGAAGCGAACAGACATGGCAGGCGCGGCGATCTTCGACGTGGACGGCACGCTGACCGACACCAACCACCTTCATGTGGTGGCATGGTGGGAGGCGTTCCGGCAAGCCGGGCACATTGTGCCGATGCCGGAGATCCACCGGGCGGTCGGGCTCGGTGCCGAAGACCTGATCGGGCGGCTGCTCGGAGCCGACCGCGACGTCGAACAGGATTCCGCCATCAGCGCCGCACACAAGGTGCTCTACGGGACGTACCATGACCGCCTTCCCGCTTTCGAAGGCGCGGGCGACCTGCTGCGCGCCCTGGCCGGGCACGGCTGGCGGGTCGTGCTCGCCACCTCGGCGAGCGGATCGGAGCTGGCGGCCCTGCGCCGTGCGGTGGACGCGGACGATGCCGTCCGGGACACGGCGAGCTCGAGTGACGTCGCCGAGGGAAAGCCCTCCCCGGAGCCTGTACGGCTGGCATGCGAACTGGCCGGCGTCAGCGTCGACCGAGCGGTGTTCGTGGGCGATTCCGTGTGGGACATGGAGGCGGCAGCCCGGGCGGGCGTGCGCTCGGTGGCACTGCTGTCCGGCGGCATCCCCCGCGCCGACCTGGAGCGGGCGGGCGCGGGCATGGTCTACCGGAACGTCGCCGAGCTGCTGGCCCACCTGGCCGACAGCCCTTTCGGGCCGACGGCGCCCTGATCCCGTCCTGTCCCGAGGCCGTGTCGCCGACCCGGGGGCGTCGCCGGCCGGTCAAGCGGTGCCGCCCGGGCCGGGGCGGGTGGGCACCCCTGCGCACGATTCCTTCCAGCCGTACTCCTTCTCCTGCTCCCACCTGCCGCGAGGAGGGGCGGCCTCTTCGAAGTCCTGGCCGGGGGTGAACAGCCTTTGCCGGAAGGGCGATCCACCCCTGTGGAAGGCATCGACCGGTGCATAGCCGACGCCGGTGGCGGGTTCAACCGCCGGATGCCTGTCCGCGGTGTGGCACCTGGGGCGACTTCGCGGCCTCGGCCTCCGCTTTGGCGTCGCTCACCGCGGCGGCGGCCTGTTTCTCTGCCTCGTCAGTCGCCCTGGCAGCGTCGAGCGGGAGCGTCGGGCCTCCGTCGAGTTCCGGAAGCCGGTCCTCGTCCGATGGGCCGTCAGCGCCGGTGGTGGCTGATTCCTCGGACTGCGCGGATCGGGGAGCACCCGCCGACGACGGATCACCGAACGCGCTGGTGACGGTCCGGACTGCTTCGGTCAGCTCTCCCGGGATCACCCAGAACGTGTTGTTGTCGCTGCTCGCCAGGTGAGGGAGCGTCTCCAGGTATTTGTAGGCCAGGACCTTGGGGTCGGCGTCGTTGCGGTGGACGGCCTGGAAGACGAGCTCCACCGCCTTCGCCTCGCCGTCCGCCCGCAAGATCACGGCCTGCTGCGTACCCTGTGCCTCCAGGATGTCCTTCTGCTTCGTGCCTTCCGCGGTGAGGATCTTGGCTTGCCGCTCCCCTTCTGCGTGCAGGATGGCCGCGCGCTTGTCACGTTCGGCCCGCATCTGCTTCTCCATCGCTTCCTTGATGGTGTGAGGCGGATCGATGGCCTTGATCTCGACGCGGTTGACCCGGATGCCCCACTTGCCGGTGGCGTCGTCGAGGACGGCTCGGAGCCGGGCGTTGATCTCCTCACGCGAGGTGAGCGTTGCTTCCAGGTCCATGCTGCCGATGACGTTCCTCAGCGTGGTCACGGTGAGCTGGTCGATCGCGTGCAGATAGTTGGCGACCTCGTAGGCCGCCGAGCGCGGATCGGTGATCTGGTAGTAGAGCACGGTGTCGATGTTCACGACGAGGTTGTCCTCGGTGATCACCGGCTTCGGCTCGGACGAGTAGACCTGCTCGCGCACGTCGAGCTTGGAGTTGACGCGGTCCGCCACCGGCAGAACCAGGTTCAGGCCGGGCTGGAGTGTCCTGCGGTACCGGCCGAACCGCTCGATGTTGTAGCGGCGTGCCTGCGGGACGATCCGTAGGGTGGAGGCCACGAGGAAGACGACGACAAGGGCCGCCACGAGAATGGGGATGACAACTGGGTCCACAGTGACTGCCTCCGTTGCTCCGTTTTCAGCCGTTCATGGAAGGAGTTCGCGGGGGTGGACGAGGGCCGTGGCGCCTTCGATCTCCATGACGTCGACCAGCGCTCCCACCGGGATCACCAGGCTCTCGTCGAGAGCGCGGGCGGACCACTCCTCGCCGGACAGTTTGATCAGGCCGCGGGCGGCGGTGACCTCCTGCAGCACCTCGGCCCGCTTGCCGACCAGCGCATCACTGCCCTCGCGTGCAACGGGCTGCTGTGCCATGTGCCGCAGCGCGACGGGACGGATGATGACGAGACCTGCCGCTGCTGCCGCCCCCAGGGCTATGAGCTGGCCGAGAACGCCGACACCGGCACCAGCGACTGCAGCGGCGACCAAAGCGGCACCCGCCAGCAGCCCCAGGACCAGTGTCAGGGTGAAGAACTCCGCGGCACCCAGCGCCGCAGCGGCGAGCAACCATACGAACCACGGCATCGAATCGCCCTCCTCAGGGCCTTCTCTACCAAACTACCTCCCAGGACGCCGGGGCGAATCGGACATGGCGGATGCCGTGTCCGACCGCTGAGGAGCAGCAGAGGAACACCATGGGCGTGCCCGGCCCCTGGGTGATCATCCGGACACGGCACCCGGAGTCCGGGTACCCCACAGGAGTACGGAGCCTGGTCGATCCGGGCTCCTCGGTGAGGTGGGCAGGCGTTCAGGGCGCTCTTCGACCACGAGGCCGGACCGGGGCGGCGCTGAGAGAGGAAGAGCTCGTGCCCCCTCTGCGACCACCCGCCGGGGAACGGACCGCGCGGACAGGGCGGCAGCACCGCTGGAGCGTGAAGTACCGGGCGGCCGGTGTCATCCAGTTCACCGAGGCCTCGCGCACCAGGCGGCCGGCGCCGTGGGGGCCGATCTCGGCCCGGCCGGTCCGCCAGGGGAAGCCAAGCCGAGCCGGCCGATCCGGAGAGAGTGCCGGGGAGGACGACGGCGGACGGGTGGACGAGTGCGGGGCCTCCTGACGGACTGGTGATCTCGGCCGTGATCCCGTCTGCCGGGAGCTTTCTTCCTGACCGCCACCAGGACACCGATCCAGCCGTCCGGCAGGCCGGAAGAGGCTCGGTGCGGGACGGGCTGCGTGGGACCGGAAGCAACATACCGAGCGGTAATGAGAGATTGTGGGATATGAGAGGGCCTGGTGGGTGAGCGAAACACCACCGAACACCCTGCAACACCGCTTTGACGGGCCAGAAGGCGCTCCGGTCCTGGTGATCGGGCCGTCCCCGGGCACCACGTGGCACAGGTTGCAGAGACCGTCCAGGGGCGTCCAGCCGCTCCAGTGCGGACACGAATTCGCAGGTCCAGGGCTTCCTGGTCCGGGACAGCCCTCAGACCCTGCCGGGGACCGTCCTCACGGGACATCCGCGCGGAGCCGTGAGACGACGAAGCCGCACCGAGCGCTCCGGTGCGGCTTCGTCGTGAGATCGGCTGCGCCGGCGCGCACGATGCGGCCGGCGCCTCATGCGTCTGTGTGCCTGTGACGCTTTCGGGGGTGTGCCTGATGTGCGATCACACCCCGCCCACTCGTCCGTACGAGGGATGCGCACCCCTCCCGGTGCGGCCGGTCACATGAGGGCTGGATCGACTCGGCTGCTGCCGTGAGCCCGTGTCTCAGCAGCCCGCGGTCTGCTCGAGTCAGGGGCTGTGCGGGTTCGCCACCAGCTGCATCATCCCGGGATCGTCGAGGGCGGCGCAGGGCCTTCTGCCACGCTCGCCAACGGCCGACCTGCGGGGCGTCACGGCTGGAAACGTCCGTCCCGGTCGGTGGTGTTCTTCACGAGACGCGGTGCTGGCCGGTGCCGCCGGCGGTAGCCACGGCGCAGTCGGCGACGGCACGCTCAGCCCGACGCGCTGCGCGGCGGTGGGTCACTGTGAGCGCCGGACTGGGCATCGCGGCTGCTTGAACCATCCATGGGGACCGGTCGAGGCGGAGTACCTCATCTTCCAGCGCGCGGAAATCTATACCCGCTGGAGTAGACATTGGCTGGCGGTGCGGTTAAGGTTTCTGTCGTAGCCGAAATCAAGAGAGGCCCGGCAGAAATGAACTGCCGGGCAGCAGTACGCAGTTGCAGTTCGCAGGACGGTGCGGTGGTGGAGTTCCGAAGCCAAGCGGTTGCAGGACGGCGACGGGACTGACGACCGGACCGGGGGGCCCGCAGTGATCAGGGGCCGCCACCAGCAGTACCAGCAAGTGAAGGTTCGCAGCACCCAGCAGTGAAGTCAGTGAGCAGTACCTCGGTGAAGGCGTCGGCTGCGGGCGCGCGCACCGGGAGGTTCGGCAGTGGGGTTCCAAGCCAGAGCAGACGCAGGACGGGCGACGGGGCTGGCTGCCGAAGAGTGGCGCTGTTCGAGGCCACCAGCAGTTCGCAGTTTCCGTTTAGTGAGTAGTTGATCAAGAGGGAAGAACGGAGGAGCCCAGCGCCATCAGGATCGCCCGGGCGCAATTCTTGGCCCCGGGTACCGCAGGACATCGATAGTGAGGTGGTCTCCGGTCGAGCAACCGCGATCCCCGCGCCCCCGACAGCATCTCGGTCGGGTCTGCGGAAACAGAGGGCCGGCGCAGTATCAGGGCTGGCAGATGGTGTAGCAGTTCCTTCGGGGCCCTGGTGCCGGTACGGCGCCAGGGCCCCTCCACGCGTTCCACAGAGAGGTGCAATGACAGCAGACGACACGTTCGGCCGTCTCGATGACGACGACTACCCCGCCTACACCATGGGCCGGGCCGCCGAACTGCTCGGCACGACCCAGAGCTTCCTCCGCGCCATCGGCGAACACCGCCTCATCACCCCACTCCGCTCCGCAGGCGGCCACCGCCGCTACTCCCGCTACCAGCTGCGCATTGCCGCCCGCGCCCGGGAACTCGTCGACCAGGGGACCCCCATCGAGGCCGCCTGCCGGATCGTCATCCTCGAAGACCAGCTCGAGGAAGCCCAGCGCGTCAATGCCGAATATCGCCGTGCCGCCGAATCAGCGAATTCAACGGCGGCAGCATGAGGTGAGTGCCCGTCAGTGGCGGCGGGCACCGCGCGCACGGTCGCGGTGTGCGGTGTGATCATTTCCTGTGGTGACGCGGTGCTTGGGCGTGTAGCGTCTGCGTCAGCTGTCGTGGTTCGGATTCCCTCTTGCCCACGCCTCCGGTGTGGGCGTTCTGCTGTGCCGTGCCGCAGGGACCAGGGCGATCACCCCCGTCTGCCACATGGAGCGGGAGGCGTTCACCGACTGGAAGGCATGAGACATGGCTACGGGAACTGTGAAGTGGTTCAACGCGGAGAAGGGCTTCGGCTTCATCGCGCAGGACGGCGGCGGCCCGGATGTCTTCGCGCACTACTCCGCGATCAACCCCACCGGCTTTCGTGAGCTCCAGGAGGGCCGGGCCGTGACGTTCGACGTCACCCAGGGCCAGAAGGGTCCGCAGGCCGAGAACATCAACATGGCCTGACCTCGCGGACCTGCCCGAGAGATCGCGCACGCCGTGTCCAGGTGGCCGCCACCCCTGCGGGCTCTGCCACCCGCCCGGACGAAGGCGCCGGCTCTCGTGCTTCGGGCCGGCAGGATCAGGGGCCGCGCAGCCATGGCTGCGCGGCCCCTGATCTGTGGAGGGACCCGGGCCGGTGCGACTTCGGCCCGGAACCTCCCGACCTCAGTCGCTGCAAACGTCGTCGGCCACGGGAGCCGCATGTCCTGCCCCGCTGCCGTGCAGCTCGAAGGAGCCGACGCTCAGACGCTCGTCCAGGTGTCGAGGAAGGCTTTCCGTCCAGCCGGATCGTCCGACCTGCGGTCTGCGTGCAGGACGCGCCAGGCGGTGAGCTCGAGATCTCGGAGCCAGAGTTCTCCGATGACCTGTGTCTTGAGGTCGGGCAGATGGTCGGACTCGACGAGGGCCTGACCGATCACTTCCCCGGCCGCGACGCGTTGGGGCGGGGTCATCTCATCGACGGCCGAGAGGACCTGCCGGGCCAGGGCGGTTCCTTCTCCTGCCAGCGAACGCAGCACCGGATCCTTGATGTTGACGGGCAACAGGTACGCGGTGCCCGACGACCTCCACAGGTCCGACCAGAAGCGTTCTCCTGCCCCGGTGGGGGCAGGCAGCGCGGCCAGCAGCCCGAGGAGACGGCCGGTGGCCGCATAGCCATCGCAGTGGGCAGCTGCGACCACCGCGATCCCGGCGACGCGCTCCACATCGAGCTGGCCGGCTTCGAGATGCGGAACCAGATCCAGATGGTGTTCCAACTGTTCTGCGAGGGTGGTGGATACGTAGGGGCGGACCTTAGGAAGCATCGGCGATCCTTGCGCGTAGGCGAGCGGAGGTGCCCGTTCGGAAGCCCTGATCGTTCCCATGACCAGCCGTTCTACTCGGCTTCGGCAGGCCCGATCGGCGAGAGCGTCAACAGGACTGGAGTTCACACGGCGGCGAACCGGCCCGCGCCCGGCGGCGTGGCTGTGGACCGGCCTCCCCTCATATGTCCGGGTGAGGTTTCCTGGCATGACCGCATGGTTGCCGGTGACGCCCAGGAGCCCGGGGGAGGAAGAGAAGCTGTGTCCCGCGACGCCGCTGAAGTCGAATGTGGTCACGTCGTGTCAGCGCGTGGAGAGCGCCGTGCGGACGGGCTACCCGACCAGTCCAGCGCATCGAGCAGCTCACCGGACAGATCGATGAGCTGGACCAACGGCTGATCCGGCTCGTCGAACATCACGTCCCACAGCTACTCGTACCGGTGGGCGTCGGTCCGGGCAGCGCCGTCACTCTCCTGATCACCATGGGGGGCGATCCCGAGCGGCTGAACTCCCAGGCGTCCTTCGCCGCCCTGTGTGGAGTCAGCCCCATCGAGTATTCGTCGGGCAGGCGGCACACGCGTCGGCTCAACCACGGCGGCGACCGTCAGGCGAACGCGGCCTTGCACCGCATCGTGTTCACCCGCCT
Organism: Streptomyces sp. NPDC014623; assembly: GCF_043088245.1. Lineage (NCBI taxonomy): Bacteria > Bacillati > Actinomycetota > Actinomycetes > Kitasatosporales > Streptomycetaceae > Streptomyces > Streptomyces sp. NPDC014623. The sequence continues at coordinate 262,397 of NZ_JBIBZU010000010.1, forward strand.
GCGCTTCGATCCCCGCACCCAGGCGACTACGAACGCCGCACCCAGGAGGGGCAAGACCCCACGTGAGATCATCCGATGCCTCAAGCGATATGCCGCCCGAGAGGTCTTCAACCCGGTCAGGACGGTATCCAGCGTCCCCCGGTATAGGGGAGTCTGCCCGTGGGCGCCGCTGTCCGGTGTCAGCGTCACCAACGTCCAAACCGTCCGGGGGGGGAAGGACCTGCCGTAGCAGAGGACGGCCGAGGAGACGGCGTACTGAACGAAGTTTCGAAGAAGGGCGTGAACACCGTGTCGCCGGGCACAAGGGTTATCGCACCAAGGTCCTGACATTCGGAGCTGGTCGGGATCTGCCCACCAAGGGACGAACTCAGGCCCTTGTGCAGCTCATACGCACACGCGCCTGAGCCGGAATTGACGATGGGGTTTAAAATGATCATTCTTGGGCTTATTCTGCTGATCATCGGCCTGCTTGTCGGCATGGGTCTGCTGACGACGATCGGTGGCATCCTCATTCTGGTTGGCGCCATCCTGTGGATCCTGGGTGCGACCGGTCGCGCGGTCGGTGGACGCAAGCACTTCTTCTAACCTCGAAGTTTCGTGACGGTCCGCCGACGGAGTCGGCGGACCGTTTTCGTGCCGCGAGCTGAAGGTGGGCAGGCCGAGGGCCCGAGTGTCGTCTCGGGGTGGCGCCGGGTTCCACTGCTCCGGGGCGTGCTCTGCGACGGCGCGGTCGGTGATCGCCTTCGACGCGCGGGCGGAGGCTGCGGACAGTTCTTCCGCTCCGGGCTCCCGGTACCAGGGGCGCAGGTCGAGCATGGCGGCGCGCATGCCGGTGGCGAAGCAGAGCGCGGCGCCCTTGGGCAGGGCGCGGATGCGTCGGCGGGCAGGATCCGTTCCTGCCGCATCGACACCGAGGTCGACGTACCGGACTCCGAGTGCGAGGTGGTCTCGCCGTCGTGGCCGCCGATCAGACGGCTGAAGTTGTCGGCGAAGTCGGGATCATCGATACCCGAACCGATGACCTTCACCGTCGAGGCGCTCCACATGGCGCCCATGCCGGCGTCACCCCAGACTTTCTGGCCCTGGCGGTAGCTCTGGAGGTGAGACGTGAGAGGGTTTTCCGGGTGACCGAGACACCGCCGAACACTCTGCAATACCGCTTTGACGGGCCAGAAGACGCTCCGGTCCTGGTGATCGGGCCGTCCCTGGGTACCACATGGCACATGTGGGACCGCCAGATACCCGAGTTGTCCAAGCACTGGAGAATCTTCCGCTACGACCTCCCGGGGCACGGCGGTGCACCCGCCTACCCAGCCGCCGCGGTCTCCGACCTCGCCGACCGTCTGCTCGCCACGCTGGACAGCGTCGGCGTCCAGCGCTTCGGATATGCGGGCTGTTCCCTCGGTGGCGCCGTCGGCGCCGACCTCGCGCTGCGCCACCCGCACCGGGTCGCCGCGCTGGCGCTCGTCGCCGCCTCGCCCCGCTTCGGCACCGCCGACGAGTTCCGGCAACGCGGGGTGATCGTCCGCAGCAACGGCCTGGAGCCCATCGCCCGCACCTCCCCTGAGCGCTGGTTCACCCCCGGCTTCGCCGCCGCCCAGCCGGCCATCGTCGAGTGGGCCGTCCAGATGGTCCGCACGACCGACCCCGGCTGCTACATCGCCTCCTGCGAGGCCCTTGCGACCTTCGACATCCGTACGGAACTGCCCCGCATCGGTGTGCCGACCCTCGTCCTGGTCGGGGCCGAGGACAAGGTCACCGGCCCCGCCGAGGCACGGACCCTGGTGGCGGGCATTCCGGACGCCCGGCTCGCCCTCGTCCCCGGCGCCTCCCACCTGGCCCCGGTCGAGCAGCCGGCCGCCGTCACCGATCTGCTCCTCATGCACTTCTCGACAGCCTGGCAGGACACCCTGGCGTCGATCTCCGTACCGCCGCCCCCGGGCTTCGCCGCCCCGTTCACCCCGGTCGTCCCCGTCGCGGAGATCGCCGCCGCGGCCCATCTGCCCGAGGCTTCCCCGGCGGGACACGACGACCGGTACGAGCGGGGGACGAAGGTCCGGCGCGAGGTGCTGGGCGACGCCCACGTGGACGCCGCGACAGCCGCGTCCGACGACTTCACCGACGACTTCCAGGAGCTCCTCACCCGCTACGCCTGGGGTGAGATCTGGAGCAGGGAGGGCCTCGACCGCAGGGCCCGCAGCTGTGTCTCCCTCACCGCGGTCGTCGCGTCCGGCCACCTGGGCGGCCTCGCCCAGCACGTCAGGGCGGCCCTGCGCAACGGGCTCACGCCTGCCGAGATCAAGGAGGTGCTGCTCCAGACCGCCGTCTACTGCGGCATCCCGGCGGCGGGCGCGGCGTTCGAGATCGCGCAGTCCGTGATCCAGGAGGAGACGACCCCGCCCACGTCCGCGTAGCAGGATGGGGTCATGAACGCTTCGTCTCTCACACTCACCAAGAAGACCCACTCCTGCGTCCGGCTGGAGCGGAACGGGCAGTCGCTCGTCATCGACCCCGGCGGGTTCACCGAGGACGACGCCGCGCTCGGCGCCGACGCGATCCTGGTGACGCACGAACACCCCGACCACTTCGACGAGGCGCGGCTGCGTGCCGCGCTGGAGTCCAACCCCGCCGCGCGGGTGTGGACCCTGCGCAGTGTGGCCGAGCAGGTGTCCGCCGCGTTCCCGGGGCGTGTGCACACGGTCGGCCACGGTGACACGTTCACCGCCGCGGGACTGGAGGTGCAGGTGCACGGCGAACTGCACGCGGTGATCCACCCGGACATCCCGAGGGTCACCAACATCGGCTTCCTGGTGGACGGTTCGGTCTTCCACCCGGGTGACGCCCTCACGGTCCCCGACCACCCGGTGGACACGCTGATGCTGCCGGTCATGGCTCCCTGGAACAAGATCTCGGAGGTCATCGACTACGTACGCGAGGTGAAGCCCCGCCGCGCGATCGACATCCACGACGCCCTGCTCACGGACCTGGCCCGCCCGGTCTACGACAGGCAGATCGGGGCCCTGGGCGGGGCGGACCACGGCCGGCTGGCCCCGGGTGACGCGGCCCGCCTCTGACCCGCTTGTCGGTGGGAGCGGTTAGGTTTGCTGCATGCGCATCGCCACCTGGAACGTCAATTCGATCACCGCCCGGCTTCCGAGGCTGCTGGCCTGGCTGGAGAGCAGCGGCACCGATGTGCTGTGCCTCCAGGAGGCCAAATGCACACGTGAGCAGTTCCCCACCGAAGCGCTGCGCGAAGCGGGTTACGAGTCGGCGGTCAACGCCACGGGCCGGTGGAACGGCGTCGCGCTGCTCTCCCGCGCAGGTCTCGCGGACGTCGTGACGGGACTGCCCGGCGGCCCGGACTACGAGGGAGTGCAGGAGCCGAGAGCGGTCTCGGCGACCTGCGGACCCGTCCGTGTCTGGTCCGTCTACGTGCCCAACGGCCGTGAGGTCACCCACGAGCACTACGCCTACAAGCTGCGCTGGCTGGAGGCCCTGCGGAAGGCCGTCGCCGGGGACGCGGCGGGCGCGCTGCCGTTCGCGGTCCTCGGTGACTTCAACATCGCTCCGACGGACGAGGACGTCTGGGACCCGGCGCTGTTCGAAGGTGCCACACACGTCACTCCCGCCGAGCGGGAGGCGCTCGCCGCGCTGCGCGAGGGAGGGCTCTTTGACGTGATGCCGCGCCCCCTGAAGTACGACCACCCGTACTCCTACTGGGACTACCGTCAGCTCGGCTTCCCGAAGAACAAGGGCATGCGGATCGACCTCGTCTACGGCAACGCCTCCTTCACGGCGGCGGTCAAGGACAGCTATGTCGACCGCGAGGAGCGCAAGGGCAAGGGAGCTTCCGACCACGCCCCGGTGGTCGTGGACCTCGACTTCTGACGCCGGTGCCCGCGCGGCGTCGACGCCCCCGCTTCCGCCGCTTTCGCGGGCAGGGGAGCGGGCCCGTGCGTGCTCGAAGTGTCAACCCATGGTTGACGCGACCTGGGTGTCAACCTAAGGTTGCCCCATGACGGAACCGTTGCGCGCCGACCCGCCCATCCGCCTCGACGACCTGATCGACGCGATCAAGAAGACTCACACCGACGCGTTGGAGCAGCTCACGGGTGCGGTGGTCGCGGCAGATCACCTGGGTGAGATCGCCGACCACCTCATCGGTCACTTCGTGGACCAGGCGCGACGTTCGGGCGCCTCGTGGACGGACATCGGCCGGAGTATGGGGGTGACCCGGCAGGCCGCCCAGAAGAGGTTCGTCCCCAAGAAGCCCGGCGAGGCGTCGGACCTGGACCCGAGCCAGGGCTTCGGCCGGTTCGACGAGCGGGCCAGGAACGCCGTCATGGCCGCCCACAACGAGGCCCACGCGGCCCGCAACGACGAGGTGGGTGTGGGGCACCTGGTCCTGGGGCTCCTGGCCGAGCCGGACTCCCTCGGTGTCCAGGTGATCACCGGACAGGGCGTCTCGCCGGAGGCGGTCCGGGAGGCGGTGGCGCTCGCCCTGCCCGCCGCGTCCGACGAGGTCCCCGAGCTGATCCCGTACGACGCGGAGGCGCGCAAGGTCCTGGAGCTCACCTTCCGCGAGGCACTGCGCCTCGGCCACGACTTCGTCGGGGCCGGGCACATCGTGCTGGCCCTGCTGGAGTTCGAAGGGGGCACGGGTGTGCTCACCGGGCTGGGTGTCGACAAGGACGTGGCGTCGTCCGACGTCGCCGCGGCGGTCGCCGCCGAGACCGGTGAACCCGCCCCGGGCGACCAGAGCTGAAGCGGTCGTCGATCTCCCGGTGCGCGGGCGGCGAGGACTCCCTCCTGCGAAGAGGAGACCCCACGGCGCGCGCTGCGGATGCCGCCCCCCGCCGGGGCGGCATCGTGCGTTCGCGGACGGTTCAGTGCACCGAGAACCCGCCGTCGACGAACAGCGACTGGCCGGTGACGTAGGCGGAGGCCGCGCTCGCCAGGAACACCGCGGCACCCGCGAAGTCCTCGGCCAGCCCGTTGCGTCCCACCATGGTGCGGGCGGCCAGCGCCGCCACCCGCTCCGGGTCGGACGACAGGCGCTGGTTGAGCGGCGTCATCACGAACCCGGGCACCAGCGTGTTGCAGGTGACCCCGTACGGTGACCAGGCCTCGGCCTGCGAGCGGGCCAGTGACTCCAGCCCACCCTTGGAGACGCCGTACGCGCCGCTCTGCACGAACGCCCGGTGCGCCTGCTGGGACGTGATGTGGATGATCCGGCCGAAGCCGCGCCCGGCCATGCCGGGACCGAACCGGAGGCCCAGCAGATGGGGAGCCTTGAGGTTCACCGCCATCGTGGTGTCCCAGACGTCCTCGCCGAGCTCGCTCATCGGCGGCCGCAGGTTGACGCCTGCGCAGTTGACGAGGATGTCGGGCTCGCCGAACGCGGCCGCGGCGCCGTCACCGGCCGCGCGCACGCCCTCGGGGGTCCCGAGGTCGGCGCTCACCCAGGCCGCCCGGCAGCCGGCGTCGGTGAGTTCACCGACGGTGCGCACCAGTTCCGCCTCCCTGCGTGCCACGACCACCACGCTCGCGCCGGCGTGTGCGAGCGCCTCGGTGATGCCCCGGCCGATGCCGGAACTGCCGCCGGTCACCACGGCCACCCGGCCCTCCAGCGAGAAGAGTTCGGACAGGTATCTCTGCGACGTCATCCCCGTACCTTAGACAGATGGCCAGGTCATGAACGGGGCGGGGCCCGGAGCCGGGGCAATCGCGCGTCCTGCGATGCGGAACGCGTCAGGGGTGGGATCCTGGTGACATGATCCCTTTCCTGGACAACTGGCGTAAGCGCCAGGGCGGTACACGGGAGGCGGCCCTCGCGGCCGCCGTCGAGACCGATCCGGACGGCGTCGCCGAGCTGTTCGCGGAATGCGAGTTGCTGCGCGCCCGAGCGGGGCAGTGCGGCCTCGAACTCGACGACAGCCCGGCCTCGTTGTCCGCACTCGACCAGATGCCGCCCGTCTGGCGCGACGACCCGGAGGAGCTGCCCTGGGTGGGCAACGACGCCGGCCTCTACCTCGGCACCGTACTGGTGCGTACCGTTCCCGGTGCGGTCTGGGACATCCTGGCGGGCGGAAAGCCGGTGGTGCGTCTGGCTTCGGGGCGCGAGATCGACGTGGTCGCCGCCGGTCTGGACTGGGCGATGTCGGGCAGCCCCGAGCTCTCCGAGATGTACGCGGAGACGGCGGAGAGCGGCCCCGAGGCCAAAACGCGATAAACAGCCTTATGCACTGCCGGTGCGTGTCGGCGCCGAAGCGCGTGATCGCCCCGGGTAGTTTGCGCTGACCTTGACACGAGCGATAGGTGGGTAGGGCAGCGTATGGCCGTCGATCCGTTGATCGAGCTGCGGGACGTCAACAAGTACTTCGGGAAGCTTCACGTACTGCAGGACATCAATCTCACCGTCGGCCGCGGGGAGGTGGTGGTGGTCATCGGCCCCTCCGGATCGGGCAAATCGACGCTCTGCCGGACCATCAACCGTCTCGAGGCGATCGAGTCCGGCCATATCGCCATCGACGGGAAGCCGCTCCCCGAGGAGGGGAAGGGACTCGCGGAGCTCCGGGCCGAAGTGGGCATGGTCTTCCAGTCGTTCAACCTGTTCGCCCACAAGACCGTGCTGGCGAACGTCTCGCTCGCCCAGCTCAAGGTCCGCAGGCGGAAGAAGGACGAGGCCGACCGGCGCTCCCGGGAACTGCTGGAGCGGGTCGGGCTCGCGTCGCAGGCGGAGAAGCTCCCCGCCCAGCTCTCCGGCGGACAGCAGCAGCGCGTCGCCATCGCCCGCGCCCTCGCCATGGACCCCAAGGCGCTGCTCTTCGACGAGCCCACGTCCGCGCTCGATCCGGAGATGATCAACGAGGTCCTCGAGGTCATGCAGCAGCTCGCCCGCGAGGGCATGACCATGGTGGTCGTCACGCACGAGATGGGCTTCGCCCGGTCCGCCGCGAACCGTGTGGTGTTCATGTCCGACGGACGCATCGTGGAGGACCGCACCCCGGAGGACTTCTTCACCGCCCCGGAGAGCGACCGAGCCAAGGACTTCCTGTCCAAGATCCTCAAGCACTGACAGGGGGAACCGTGTTGCGTACGAGGAACATCGCGGCCGTGCTGATCTGCCTCCTGCTCGCCGCGCTCGCCGCCGGCTGCGGCAGGGAGGGCAGCCCGCCGGTCAAGGGACCGAAGGCGGGGGAGCTTCCCCGGTACGCGGTCGACACCGGATTCCGGCTGCCGGAGTCGAAGACCTGGACGAAGGCCAGGAAGCGTGGCCACCTGGTCGTCGGTGCCAAGGAGGATCAGCCCTACCTCGGCGAGAAGGACCCCGCCAGCGGGGTCTACTCCGGCTTCGACATCGAGATCGCCCGCATGATGGCGGCCTCCCTCGGCTTCGAGCCGGACACGATCCGCTTCCGGACCATCGCCTCCGCCAACCGTGAGACGGCACTCCAGAACGGGCAGATCGACTACTACGTCGGCACCTACACGATCAACGACATGCGCAAGAAGCTCGTCGGCTTCGCCGGGCCGTACTACATGGCCGGGCAGGGGCTGCTCGTGCGCGCGGACGAGCACGGCATCGACGGACCGCGGGACCTGGCGGGCAGGACCGTCTGCTCGGCCGCCGGGTCGACCCCGTACCAGCGCATCGCCGCCGACTTCCCCGAAGCGGACCTCGTCGCTTACGACACCTACTCGATCTGCGTCGACAACCTGCTGACCTTCCAGGTCGACGCCGTCACCACGGACGACGCCATCCTGCTGGGTTTCGCCGCCAAGGCGCCGGACGAGATGAAGGTGGTCGGCAAGCCCTTCTCGGAGGAGCCGTACGGCATCGGCGTACCGCGCAGTGACAACGCGCTGCGCGCGGCGCTCGACGACGCGCTGGAGGCCGAGGAGAAGAACGGCAACTGGAAGAAGGCGTTCGAGGCGACCCTCGGCCTGTCCGGAGTGCCCGCGCCGAAACCCCCGCCCATCGACCGTTACCCGGCGAACTGAGGGGCCGGCCACCACCATGGACGTACTGACAGAGAATTTCTCGCTCTACGGCAAGGGCTTCCTCGGCACCGTCGAGCTCACCGTCTACGCCTCGGCCCTGGCGCTGGTGCTCGGCTTCGTCATGGCGTCCTTCCGGGTCGCGCCGGTCGGCTCGCTCCGGGCGATCGGCACCGCCTGGGTGGCGGTGCTCCGCAACACCCCGCTGACACTGCTGTTCTTCGCCGTCCTGCTCGGCCTGCCGCGTTTCGGCCTGGTCCTGCCCTTCCAGCTCTTCGCGGTGCTCGCCCTCGGCTGCTACACCTCGGCCTTCATCTGCGAGGCGCTGCGCTCCGGCATCAACACCGTGCCCAGGGGACAGGGCGAAGCGGCCCGCAGCCTCGGCATGTCCTTCGGGCAGACACTCAACAACGTGGTGCTGCCCCAGGCCTTCCGGTCGGTGATCCCGCCGGTGGGATCGACGCTCATCGCGCTCGCCAAGAACTCCGCGATCGCGGGAGCGTTCAGTGTCACCGAACTGCTGGGCACCTACAAGACCCTCAACGAACTCGGCTACAGCATCATCTGGTCCTTCATCTGGATCGCCGTCGGATACCTGATCATCACCCTCGCCATCAGCGCACTCTTCAACGTGTTGGAGAAGCGCTGGGGAGTCGCCCGATGACCCACTCCACCGTCTCCGCCACCGCGCTCTACGACATCCCGGGCCCCCTCACCCGCAAGCGGCACTTCCTCTACGGGGTCCTTTCGACGGCCGTGATCCTCGCGCTGTGCGGCTGGATCCTCTACCTGCTCTTCGACACGGGCCAGTTCACCGGCGCGAAGTGGACGCCCTTCACGTACAAGGGCATCCAGGAACTGCTGCTGCGCGGCCTCGGCAACACCCTCAAGGCCTTCGCCTACGCGGCGGTCCTCTCGCTCGTGCTGGGGGCCGTGCTGGCCGTCGGCCGGCTCTCCGACCACAGGCCGGTGCGCTGGATCTCGACGCTGCTCGTCGAGTTCTTCCGGGCCATGCCCGTGCTGGTGATGATCTTCTTCATCTTCGTCGCGCTCAAGGTCCAGCCGCTTCCGGCCCTGGTGGCCGGCCTGACCCTGTACAACGGGTCCGTGCTCGCGGAGGTCTTCCGGACCGGGGTCAACTCCGTGGAGCGGGGACAGCGGGAGGCGGCGTACGCGCTGGGCATGCGCAAGACGCAGGTCACCACCCACGTCCTGGCCCCGCAGGCCGTCCGCGCGATGCTGCCCACCATCATCAGCCAGCTGGTGGTGGCGCTCAAGGACACCTCGCTGGGCTATCTGATCACTTACGAGGAGTTCCTCCACGCGGGCAAGCTGATCGCGTCGAACCTCGACTACGACCTGCCGTTCATCCCGGTGGTCATGGTGATCTCGCCCCTCTACATCGGCATGTGCATGCTGCTCTCCTGGTTCGCCACCTGGGTGGCCAGGCGGGAGCGGCGCAACCCGAAGACGGAGGGCACGGGAGTCGCCGCCGCCGAACCGGGAACGGTGCTGCCGGGCCGCCACCCGAAGTAACCGTCGGTCGAACCGGGAACGGTGCTGCCGGGCCGCCACCCGAAGTAACCGTCGGTGAGCCCGCCCGGCAGCAGCCGGTGATCACTCCTCCGCCGTGGACCGGGACGCGATCCGTATCCGTGCCCGGCGGGGGAGAAGGTCAGCTGCGTGCCGGCCGGGTCGCAGCGACGCGACGAGGAACGGGACCGGCCCGGGCGCGCCGTGGGCGTGGAGCGCGGCTCCACGCCCACGGCGCGGTCCGGCGGAGGGGGAACGAGGAGGCGTCGCCGGCCGGGTGCCGCTGCCACGCCCCGTCCGCAGGGGATGCGGCATCACGTCATGTGAGTGACGCGCAGGGGGCGTCGGTGCCGTCCGGGAGAGCGGTCTGCGGCCCGACGCCGGTGCGTCGGGCCGCAGACCGCCCGTACGAGGAGTGGGTACCGCTCAGGCGTCGATGCTCATGCCGGCACGGAGCTTGCTGACGATGCGGGTGAGCAGCCGGGAGACGTGCATCTGGGAGATGCCCAGCTCGGCCCCGATCTGCGCCTGGGTCATCTCGGCGCCGAAACGCATCTGGATGATGCGGCGCTCACGGTCGTCGAGCTGCTCCAGCAGGGGGGCGAGGGTGTGCAGGTTCTCGATGGCCTCCATGGCGGGGTCACGCTCGCCGAGCACTTCGGCGTAGGCCCGCTGGTCCTGGCTGTCGTCGCCCTCGGAGGAGGGGGTGTCCAGGGAGCCGGCCGAGTAGCCGTTGGCCGCGATCAGCCCTTCGATGACCTCTTCCTCGCTCAGATCGAGGTGGGCGGCCAGTTCCTTGACGGTCGGGTCGCGGTCGAGCTTGGAGGAGAGGAGCTCCTTGGCCTTCGCCAGTTCGACCCGCAGCTCCTGGAGGCGGCGCGGCACGTGCACGG